>JAHECL010000030.1 GCA_024641745.1 Gemmatimonadota bacterium
CATGTCGTCCTGGGTGAAGTCGAGCGTATCGCGGCTTGCCACCCCCGCGCGGCCGACCAGCCGCGTCATCCCCTCAGCCGAGAATCGGATCCGCTGACCGGTCTTGAGTCTTGCGACGGCTGCGTCGCGCTTGTCGGCGGACGCCTGGCCGTGGAGCAACGGCGGCAACGAGCAAACGGTGAAGAGACCGAGGAACAGGATCGCGCGTCGGAGCAACGCCATGGCACCCCCTGGCTATTTCGTGAGTGCCTCACGCGCGGCGACAATCGCGTCGAGCAGCGGTGCCGCGTCAAACCGCACCGGATCGGTGCACGGCAGCCCGGTGTCCCGCTCCGCCTTCGCGATCGCCGCGCGGGCGGCCTTCTCGTCGAGGTCATAGGTGTTCAGCGAGATGCCGATGACCCTGGTCGGGTGCACCGCGGAGCCGATGTCTTCGTACCAGCGGATGTAGTCGGTCAGGGGCGGGATCTTGAGCCACGCCGCCGCACGGTAGTCACCGATGTGCACCCGGCTCGCCTGGTGGCAGAGGATGAGCGCGTCGGGGCAGGAGCCATGCAGGAGACTGAGGGTGACGCCGGAGTAGCCGGGGTGGTTGATGCTCCCCTGCCCCTCCACCAGCACGATGTCGGCGTCCTTCGCCCCCTGGAGCACCAACTGTTCGGCGGCGCCGGCGGTGAAGTCGGACACCACCGCGTCCACCGAGATGCCCCAGCCCTCGATCATGATGCCGGTCTGCCCGGTCGGGACGAAGCAGGTCCGCATCCCCCGCTCCCGGAGTTCCTTCACCAGCTGGAGCTGGGCGGTCATCTTCCCGGCGTTGCAGTCGGTGCCCACGGTCAGGACCACGAGCGCGTCCACGTTCTTGGCGAGACCGCTCGCCACCGGGATGTCGGCCGGCGGCTTGCGGAGGTCGAACAGCTTCGCGCCGCTGGCACGCGCCCGCTCCACCAGCATCGGGTCGTCCGCCAGGTAGCTGTGCAGTCCGCTCCAGATGTCGCAGCCGGCGTCGAGCGCCTCCCCGAGCCAGACCCGCCAGTGTTCCGGCAGCCGCCCCCCCACAGGCGCGATGCCGATCAGGATGGCGTCGGGCTTGTACTGAAGCCCGTCCTGCATCGACCCCACCACCGGGATGTCGCCGCCGGCGCCGAGGATGTCCTGGGCGGACGTTCCGACCAGCTGGCTGTCGAGCACGGCCACGGTCCGGTCCGGCAGGTAGCGGATGATCGAGTTGGCGGTCTTGGAGGTGAGCGGGCCGAAGTCGCGGTCGGCCAGGATCAGGAATCGAGGGGCGCTCATCGGCGTAGTCGCTCGCAGGTGGAGTGGAGGATGCGCAAAGCTACCGACGGCAGAAGGGGCGTGGAAGGGGTCTCCCCCATTCACGCCCCCCCTGAATCTTCGGTCCGAGGCCGGTCAGACCTGCGTGTCGTCGTCCTTCTCGATTTCCAGCACCTCGGCCTCGTGGACGTCGTCGGCGGCGCCCTTGCCGAGCTGGCGGGTCTCCTTGCCGCCTCCGGCAATCAGGCCCATCTTCGCCTTGAGTTCCAGCAGCTGCTGGTCGGAGCTGCCGTGGTACTCCAGCGCCTCGAACTGCTTCATCAGGTTGTCGCCCGAAAACTCCTCCTGCAGCTCCGCGGAGGCGATCGCCTTCCGCTCGGCATCCTCGATCTTCTCGGTCATCCGCTCGAACGACTCGAAGGCGCTCTTGTCGGACATCCCCGACATGGTGGCCTGGATCCGCTGCTGCGCCTCGGCCCGGCGGGCGCGCGCCACGAGGATGTTCTTCTTGCGCTTCGCTTCCTCGATCTTGTCGTTGAGCTGGCGGAGCGAGCCCTTGAGCGACTCGGTCTCCGCCTTGTGCTTGACCCAGGTCTCGTGGAGCTGCTGCGCCCCCTGCAGGTGCTCGTTGTAGCGGAGCAGCGCCTGCTTGGCCAGGTCGTCGCGCCCCTCCTGCACCGCCAGCATCGCGCGCCGCTCCCAGTCCTCCGCCTGCTTCCGCATCGTCTCGGCGTCGGCCTGGAGCTTCTTCTCGTCGGCGATGGCCGAGGCCACCTCCTGCTTCGCCTTCGCGAGGTTGCCCTTCATGTCGCTGATGAGCTGGTTCAGCATCTTTTCCGGGTTTTCGGCCCGGCTGATCAGGTCGTTGATGTTCGACCGGAGCATGGTGGAGAGACGATCAAAGATCCCCATCGGGCATCACCTTTCGCGATACGGCGCCAGGGCGCCCATGTGGGTCGCCAGCGCCAGCGTGAGCGAATCGAAGCTGGCCTCGAACTCGCTGAAATCCAGGTTTTCCAGTTCCAGGGTATCCGTCAGGACGACGTGATCACCCTCGACTCCATACGAGCCATGCACCAGGTCGCCGGCGTTGTACTCCAGCAGCTGCCGGAACAGCTCGGCGCGCCGGGACGCCTCCCCCGGCAGCTCCATCACGCGCACCCGGAGGATCAGCACCGGTGGTGAGTAACTGACGACCACCTCCGAGGTCTCCGAGGTCTGCACCTTCCAGAGCCCGTCGCCGAGCTCCTCGATGGTGGCCCCTCCCCCTTCCATGCGGTCGAGGAAGGACTGTACGTCGTCCCGTGTGACCATGTTTCCCCCTCTGCAAGAATCTAACCGCGGCCGGCAGGCCGCCAAGCGTCGATCAGGAAGGCGGGAGCTGCGCCGGTTCGTCGGCGCGCTGCGTGGCCAGCAGCCGCTCCGTGAAGTCGACCCGTTCCTCCAGCTCCACCATCCGGCTGCGCATCTCGTACATCTCGTCCAGCAGCTCCGGCGACGGCTCCGCCCGGCTCAGCGTCCCGGCATGAATCCGCTCCGCCAGCGCCTTGCCGACCGGGCCCCGCAGCACGATGGTGCCCATCACCGCCCCCGTCAGGAGCGCCGGGACCGCGAAGTCCTCGCCGATGACAACCGACAGCGCGATGAACGCCCCCAGCAGGGCCACACTGACGATCGTGATCGCGGTGTAGAGGCCCACATTCGGTTCTCTCATGACAGTCGCTCCGGTTCCCGGGCCTGGGCCAGCAGGCGCTCGGCGAAGTCCAGCCGCTCCTCCAGCTCCAGAACACTCGACATGCGCTGTTCCAGTTCCGCAATCCGTCCCTGCACGTCGGCGAGATCGACACCCTCCACCTGCCCGCTCGTCCCCTCGATCCGGCGGGCGATCGCCCGGCCCACCGGCCCGCGAAAGATCAGCACCGCAGCCGCGGAAACCATGAATACGAAGCCCATGAGGACGGGCGCGATGTCGCCAGGTGGCACGATGTTCCCCTGCTAGTGCGGGAGGCGCGCCTGTTCGCGCTGTTGCGCGAGCAGGCGCTCGGTGAAGTCGATGCGCTCTTCCAGCTCGTGCAACCGATCCTGCTGCTGCTCCATCTCGGCCACCCGGGCGCGCAGCTCATCCATCTCGGACAGCAGCGCCGTGTCGGGCGCCCGCCGCCCCTCCAGCCGACGCGCAATCGCGCGAATCAGCGGAAAGGTGATCAGGACGGTGGCGGCGAAGAATCCCAGCGAGATCAGCACCAGCGCGGGTTCGCTCAGCACCATCCAGGGTGGCAGCGGCACCAGCTCGGGAAAGGGCGGAAGCGGGGGAACCTGCACCACGACCTCACCCTGCATGAGGAGGACGGACGGAACGATGGTCATCGGGCACCTCCTGGCGGCAGTCCCGCCACATCACGCTGCTGGGCCAGCAGTCGTTCGGTGAAGTCGAGTCGCTCCTCCAGCTCCAGCATCCGCTCTCGCAACTGGTCCACGTCCTCGACCAGCTGGGGATCGGGGCCCGGCTGCCGGCCCTCGATCTTCCGGACCAGCGCCTTCCGCAGGGGAATCGCGAACGTGAACACGAGCGCGATACCCGAGAGCAGCAGGGTCATGACCACCAGGAATTCTTCGGGAGGCATGTCAGTCCCTCGCTAGCTCGACGGCAGTTGTGGCGGTTCGCGGCGGTCGGCCAGCAACCGCTCGGTGAAGTCCACCCGCTCGTGCAGTTCAGCCACCTGCAGCCGCAGGTCGTCCAGCTCGGCAAGCAGCTGCGGGTCAGGTGGGGCCAGTTCATGGGTCTTGGCCCGAATCCGCTCGGCGTAGGCCTTCCCGATCGGGCTGACGGAGAGGAGGAACAGGGTCCCGCCCCCGAAGATGAACGTGATTGCGAGTACACCTTCCATGTCCACGACCTTGCTCGGGGGTGAATATCTGACGTACGTCAGGACGTTTCAATTTGTTTCATTGACCCCTGTGCGACACACTTAACTCGTTGTACTGCTGCGCTTTATCTGCACCAGACGCTCTTTCGCGAGCCTGCGTCCGGTCGGGGTCGCCGCCAGGCCGCCCCCCGCCGTCTCCCGATACCGGACATCCATCGACCGGCCGATCTCCCCCATCGTGTCGATCACCTCGTCCGCCGGGATCGGGAATTCGATGCCGGCCATCGCCATCTCGATCGCCGCCAGGGCGATCGCGGCCCCGGTGGCGTTCCGGAAGACGCAGGGGATCTCGACCAGGCCACCGAGCGGGTCGCAGACGAGGCCCAGCGTCCCCTGCATGGCCAGCGCGACCGCGTGGGCGGCCACCGAAGGGGAGCCGCCCAGCACCTCGACGCCCGCGCCGGCCGCCATCGCCGCCGCGGCGCCGGTTTCCGCCTGGCAGCCGCCCTCGGCCCCGCTCAGCGACGCCCGTGTCGCCACCACCGCACCCACGAGACCGGCCGTCGCCAGGCCGCGCACCAGTTGTACGTCGGAAGCCAGCCCCCGTCCGGCAAGCCCAAGGAGCACCCCGGGCAGCACCCCCGCCCCCCCGGCCGTCGGCGCGGCCACAATGACGCCCATGGCGGCATTGACCTCCTGGACGGCGAGGGCGTTGGCGATCACGTCAGTGAAGAGGGTGCCCGAGAGTGGCCCCGTCAAGCGGTTCAACCTGGCGGCGTCGCCACCGACGAGCCCGCTCACGCTCCGCAGGTCTCCCGGCAGCCCGCGCTCCACCGCGCCGCGCATGACGAAGAGCGCCCGCGCGAGTCCCGCCTCCAGCTCCTCCCGGCTCCGCAGCCCTTCCGCCGCCTCTTCACGCAGCGCCAGTTCGCCGAGCGAGCACCCGGCCGCCTCCGCGCGCGCGACCGCCTCATTGAGGGACTCCATCAGCCGTCCACCCGTCCGATCGCCCGCACGCTCTGCACCCGCGGCAGCGCCAGCAGCGCGCTGAGCGCGTCAGGCCCGACCGGCTCGTCCAGCTCGTAGATGTGGATTGCGTGTCCGCCCTTCTGCCGCCGGGAGACCTTGATCGTCGCGATGTTTCCGCCCTGTCCCGCGAGGGTCGTCGTGATCGCCGCCACGGCGCCCGGCTGGTCGGCGGCCACGACGACCAGTGTCGGGAGTGTCCCGGTGATCTCCACCGCGAAGTCGTCGATCGCCGTGATCACGATGCGTCCGGCCCCGATGGACGACCCCACCACCGTCACCGTCCGCTCCCCCCGCGCCAGCGTGAGGCGCGCCGTATTGGGGTGGTGTTCCCCGCGCAGCCTGGCGTTCTGGAAGACGAGGTCGAGTCCGGCCGCCGCGGCGAGGTCGATGCTGTCCCGCAGCCGCTCGTCGTCCGGCCGGAACCCGAGGAGGCCGCCGGCGAGCGCCCGGTCGGTGCCGTGGCCCTGCCCCGTGCGGGCGAAGGACCCATGCAGTTCGACCAGCGCGCGCTCCGGCTGGCCACCGAGGAGGGCACGCGCGAAGAGACCGATGCGGCAGGCCCCCGCCGTGTGCGACGACGAGGGCCCCACCATGACGGGTCCGATGATATCAAGAAGGGAGATCATTGCTCAGAGGAGGTCCACCCGCTGGATCTCGCCGAGGGAGATCGCGATTTCGGTCTCCTCGGTGCCAAGGGGCCGCAGGTAGACCTCGTGGGCTGCGATGTGCGTGTCCAGGGACGACGGCACGCCGATCACCTCGGTGGCATCGGCCAGGACGATGCGGACCTGCTGGTCATGATCCCCCGCGTATCCCAGCAGGCGGACGACTTCATCGTATCCCATGATCGCCTCCGGATGAGGGCCTGCCCCAATCATATGGGGACCGTCGGACCGCCGCCACCGGCGACCGGCCTACAGGGACAGGATCTTCTTGAGGAATTGCCCGGTGTGGCTGCCCGCCACCATCGCCACCTCCTCCGGCGTGCCCTCCGCCACAAGCTGTCCGCCCCGGTCGCCCCCCTCGGGGCCGAGGTCGAGGATCCAGTCCGCCGTCTTCAGGACGTCGAGATTGTGCTCGATGACCACGACGCTGTTGCCCTTGTCCACCAGGCGGTGCAGCACCTCCAGCAGCAGCCGTACATCCTCGAAGTGCAGTCCGGTGGTCGGCTCGTCGAGGATGTAGAGCGTGCGGCCGGTGTCGCGCTTGGCGAGCTCCGTCGCGAGCTTCACCCGTTGCGCCTCGCCGCCCGACAGCGTGGTCGCGGCCTGGCCGAGATGGATATACCCGAGGCCCACGTCGTTCAGGAGCTCCAGCTTGTCCGCGATCCGACGCTGGCTCTGGAAGAAGTCGAGCCCCTCCGCCACCGTCAGGTCCAGCACCTCGGCGATGCTCCGCCCGCGATAGCGCACCTCGAGGGTCTCGCGGTTGTACCGCCGTCCCTTGCACGCCTCGCAGGGCACGTACACGTCGGGCAGGAAGTGCATCTCGATCTTCACGAGCCCGTCGCCCTGGCACGACTCGCAGCGTCCGCCCTTCACGTTGAACGAGAAGCGGCCGGGGCCGTAGCCACGGATCTTCGCCTCGGGCAACTGGGTGAAGAGTTCGCGGATCGGCGTGAAGAGGCCGCTGTAGGTCGCGGGATTCGACCGTGGCGTGCGACCAATGGGGCTCTGGTCGATCTCGATGACCTTGTCGATCAGGTCGAGCCCCTCGATGCCATCGTGCTCGCCCGGCACCACCCGCGCGCGGTAGAAGTGCCGCGCCATCGAGCGGTACAGGATATCGGTGACCAGGCTCGACTTGCCGGAGCCGGACACGCCCGTGACCGCGACGAACATCCCCAGCGGCACGTCCACCGTCAGGTCGCGCAGGTTGTTGGCGCGGGCACCCACGATGCGAAGGTGCTTCCCGGGGGCGGCAAGCCGGCGCGCCGGTGGCACGGGAATCCGGAGTTCGTGACGGAGGTACCGCGCGGTGAGTGACGTCGGGTGGGCGAGGACCTCCTCCACCGTGCCCTCCGCCATCACCTCGCCGCCGAACCGCCCGGCGCGGGGCCCGAGGTCGATGACATGGTCGGCCGCACGGATCGTCTCCTCGTCGTGCTCGACCACGATGACGGTGTTGCCCAGGTCGCGGAGGCCGCGCAGCGTCCCGAGGAGCCGCTCGTTATCCCGCTGGTGCAGTCCGATGCTCGGCTCGTCGAGGATGTACAGCACGCCGACGAGGCGCGACCCGATCTGGGTCGCCAGGCGGATGCGCTGCGCCTCCCCGCCCGACAGCGACCCCGCGGCGCGGCCCAGCGTCAGGTACTCGAGCCCGACGTCGCGCAGGAACCGGAGGCGATCGGCCACTTCCTTCAGGATCGGCCCGGCAATGTCGGGGTCGAGCCCGGCGCGGCCCGGCGCGCGGAGCGGCAGCCCCTCGAAGAAGTCCACCGCCTTCTCGACGGAGAGCTCCACGACGTCACCGATGCTCATGCCATGCACCAGGACCGCCAGGCTCTCGGGCTTCAACCGCTGGCCCCGGCAGGCCAGGCACGGCTGCTCCACCATGTACTGCTCCAGCCCGGCCCGGGCGGCGTCGCTGGCGGTCTCGCGGTAGCGGCGCTCGACGTTTCGCAGCACCCCTTCCCACTCGCTCTCGTAGTCGCCTTTCGAGCCGCGCCCTTCGACGCGGAACTTGAACTTCTTGCTGGAGAGGCCGTGCAGGAGCCCCGTCTTCGCCTCCTCGGAGTGTTCGCTCCACGGCGCGGCCAGGTCGAACGTCAGCGCCGTGGCCAGGGTGGGCAGCACGACCTTTCGGAGATACCCCGTCGGCTCACCCCACGGGAGGATGACCCCTTCGAGGATGGAGATCCGCGGGTCGCCGAGGATGAGTTCCGGTGTGACCGTCCGGCGGGTGCCGAGCCCATGGCAGGCGTCGCACACCCCAAAGGGCGAATTGAAGGAGAACTGGCGCGGCTCGAGCTCCGGCATCGAGAGCCCGCAGGTCGGACAGGCAAATCGCTCGGAAAATGTCACCGATTCCGGCTCGCTGCCCCGCGGCCCCGCGGCCCCGCCGTGCCTGACAACCTCGACGACACCGTCCGCCACCTTCAGCGCCGTCTCAATCGAGTCGTTGAGCCGGCCGCGGTCGGCGGCGCGCACCACGAGACGGTCCACCACGACTGCGACGTCGTGATTCTTCCGGCGGTTCAGCTTGGGAATGTCGGCGAGATCCCAGGTCTCCCCATCGACCCTGGCGCGGACGAACCCCCGCTTCCGGATGTCGTCGAACAATTCCTTGAATTCACCCTTCCGCCCCCGTACCAGGGGCGCGAGGACCTCGATCCGGGTCTCCTCCGGCCAGGCGAGAACAGCGTCGGTGATCTGACTGGCGCTCTGCCGTTCGACGGGGCTGCCGTCGTTGGGACAATGGGGGACGCCGGCGCGCGCCCAGAGCAGCCGGAGGTAGTCGTAGACCTCCGTGACGGTGCCGACGGTGGACCGGGGATTGTGGCCGGTGGACTTCTGCTCGATGGAGATGGCCGGGGAGAGCCCTTCGATCACGTCGACGTCGGGCTTCTCCATGAGACCGAGAAACTGCCGCGCATAGGCGGAGAGCGACTCGACATAGCGCCGCTGTCCCTCGGCGTAGATCGTGTCGAACGCCAGCGACGACTTCCCCGAGCCGGAGAGGCCGGTGATGACGGTGAGGCGGTTGCGTGGGATCGTGACCGAGATGCCCTTGAGGTTGTGCTCACGGGCGCCGCGGACGACCAGGTATTCTTCGGCCATAGCCATGGAGGATAGCCCGGGTAGCCGGCGGGATTCAACTCCGCCGGCCGGGCGCCCCGGGACTGCCCGTTCCCTTTTCCCCCGCCCTGCGACATTTTTCGGTATTCCTGAACCGTCCTGACCCCCCTCGCCGCCCCCCTCATCCTATGCGCCGATCGAGACATAGCCGGACCAGCGGTCGGCAGCAGGCCCTGGGCGAGCTCTTTGCCCCCGATGTCCTGGAGGGCGACCTCACCCCCCGCGCCCCGGACACCCGGTTCCCGCTGCGACCCTTCGCCGCGGAAATTCCCCGGGGCACGCAGGTCGACCCCCATGCCGAGGCGCCCGAGACCCCGGCTGCGCGACTGCTGCGACTCGCGCGGTCGGCCGCCCTGCATGGCCGTCAGGCCGACGCCACCGCGGCATTCGGTGAGCTCCTGACCCTCGAGCCCGGTCACCTGACCGGCCGGGTGGAGTTCGCCCAACTGCACGAACGGCAGGGCGATGTGGACGAGGCGCTGCGACACCTGGACGAGGCGGTACGCCTCCAGCCCGATCGGGCGGAGCCGCTCATCGCCCGCGGGGCGTTCCTGGCCCGCCTCAAGCGGCACCCCGAAGCGGAGGCCGACCTCCACCGGGCCATTCGCCTGGCCCCCGAGGAGGCCCACGGGCATTTCGAGCTGGGGTTCGCCCTGTGGCGCAAGGGCGTCGCGGGCGAGGCCGCGGCGGCGTTTCGGCGGGCCGTCGCCCTCGCCCCGCAGCGGACCGACGCGGAGTACTACCTGGGGGAGGCGCTGCACCAGGTCGGTGATCACGCCGGCGCGCTCGCGGCGCTGGAACGCGCCGCCTCGCTCGACGGCGGCAATCCGAAGCCGCTGCAGTTGATGGGACGGGTCCTCGACCGGCTGGGGCGCCCCGAGGAGGCGCGGGAGATGTACCGCCGGGCCCGCGAGGCGGCGCCGCGATGATCGACGTCGTGGTGGACGACCTGGCCTTCATGGCCGTCGATGCCGTCCTCCGCCCCGCGAGCGACACGCTGGACCCGGTGGCCTCCGTGTCGAGCCGGCTCGACACGCTCGCGGGTCCGGCCTTCGCCGAGGAGAAGCGGCAGCTCCAGTCGGCCATGGAAGTCGGATCCGCCGTCGTCACCGGCGCAGGAGCGCTGGCCGCACAGTTCGTCATTCACGCCGTCATTCGCGGCGAGCGGTCGAACGCCACGCCCGACTCCGTTCGTCGGGCGCTGGTCTCGGCGTGGCAGCGGGCGGCGGCCTGGGGGCTCGAACGCGTCGCCGCCCCGCCGATCGGTGCCGGCGCGGGGCAGTTGGGCCTGGCCGAGGCCGCCGAACTGATGGCGCAGACCTGGGCGGCGCACCGCCGGAGTGGGCGGGCTCCGACATCGCTGCAGATCGTCGCCGACCGCGAGGAGGAACGCACCATCATCGAGGCGGCCATTCAGCGGGTGACTCACTGAAGCGGCGGCATCAGGCGGCGGTGCTCGTGCTGGCCTGGGTCGCCTCGCTCACCTGGCTGGTCCTGCGCGAGTACAGCCCAGCCCCGGGAGGCGACAACGCCTCCCCGGCGCAGGTGCGCCTCTCCCCGACGACCGGATTTTTCGGTCTCTGGGCCGGGCCGACCCAGGTCGGGCTGACCTCCGTCACCACCGACACGCTGCCGGACGGCATCCGCGTCACCTCCCGCGTCGACCTCGACATCCCCCTGCCGCTGGTCCCCAGGCGCCTGCTCGGCACCACCGAGGCGACCTACGACCAGCGGCTCCGCCTCCGGGGATACACCCTGAGCATCAGCGGCGAGGCGGGCCAGGTCGCCGTGTCGGCCACCGCGCTGAGCGATTCGCTGCTGTCCGTCATCGTCAGCGGGCGGGGCCTCACCGCGGCCGACACCGTGAAGATCCCCGTTCCCGCCGGCGTGCTGCTGCCGGACGCCGTGGCGCTCTGGCTCGCTTCGCGCGACGGGCTGCAGACGGGAGCGACCAGTACCGTCCAGGTCTTCGATCCGCTCGACCTGAGC
The DNA here is from genome assembly GCA_024641745.1 of Gemmatimonadota bacterium. Taxonomy (GTDB): domain Bacteria; phylum Gemmatimonadota; class Gemmatimonadetes; order Gemmatimonadales; family GWC2-71-9; genus SPDF01. The sequence goes on from JAHECL010000030.1 coordinate 10,958, forward strand.
GTCACGGCCCGGCGGATCATGGTGGGCGCGGAAAGCACCTTTGTCATGCCGGACAGCGCGGTGGTGGACTCCATCGCCGGTGGCTGGATCCCGGTCGGCCGGGACTCGATCCGGGCAGTGTCGGTCACATGGACGGAGGGCGGCATGCCGGTCCGTGCCTGGATCGACCGGCGGGGCACCATCCTGGCGCAGGCGACTCCGCTCGGCCTGACACAGCGGAAGGCGCCGTTCGAGATCGTCAGTTCGGGCTACACCCGACGGCGCCCCACCAGCTTCCAGGCCTCCCCGCTCGAGTTGACGACGCCGGTCGCGACGCCACCGGCGCCGCGCCGTCTGTCGCTGGGACCGGTGGACCTCGGATCGGCCACGCCGATGCTCAGCACGCGCTGGCAGGGCGTCGTCGAGGGAACGCTGGAGGCCAGGCCCGATCCAGGCCTGGTGGGCCGGGGCGGCGGGGTCGTCCCCGATTCGATTCCGGCCGGCGACCGGGCGATGCCCGCCTCGCCGCGGATCATCGCGGAGGCTCGCCGCGTCGCCGGCCGCGACACCGCCGATCCGGTCCGCGCCGTTGCGAAGATCGCAAAGTGGATCGGGGGCACGATCGAGCCAGGCCAGCCGGTGCTGACCGGCCCGGAACATGCACTCCTCCGGCGGCGGGGTGACAGCTCCGACCGGGCCGAGTTGCTCGTCGCAATGGTCCGGGCGCTCGGCATCCCCGCCCGGCCGGTCGCCGGACTGCTGTCCTCCGGCGGGCGGCTGCGGTACCGCGCCTGGGCGGAGGTCTGGCTCGATGGCTGGGTCCCGGTGGACCCGACCCTCGGACAGATGCCGGCGGACGCCGGCCATTACCGGCTGCTGACGCACGCCACGGCGCGGCCCTACACCCTCGCCCCCATGGTGGGGGCGATCCGCCCCGCCTTCACCAATCCCACGACGGCGCCATGATCCAGCTGCGCGATCTCTCGAAGAGTTACGGCCGCTTCACCGCCGTGGACCGCCTCAACCTCGAGGTCCCCCGCGGCGAGCTGTTCGGCTTCCTCGGACCCAACGGCGCGGGGAAGACCACGACGCTGCGGATGATCGCCGGGATCCTCCAGCCGTCGAGCGGCTCGGTCACCATCGGCGGCGAGGACATCCAGAGCAACCCCGAGGCCGCCAAGGCGAAGCTCGGGTTCATTCCCGACCGGCCGTATGTGTACGAGAAGCTGACCGGCGCGGAGTTCCTCCGGTTCGTCGCGGCCCTGTACGGGCAGGAGGGGGCGGAGGTCGAGCGACGCATGGACGAACTGCTCGAACTGTTCGAGCTCACGCCCTGGAAGGACGAACTGACCGAGTCGTACAGCCACGGGATGCGGCAGAAGCTCCTGATCTCCAGCGCCATGGTGCACCGCCCCGCCGTCGTCGTGGTGGACGAGCCGATGGTGGGCCTCGATCCCAAGAGCGCCCGCACCCTGAAGGATCTTCTCCGCGCCTTCGTGGAGCGGGGAGGCACGGTGCTGATGAGCACCCATACCCTCGAGGTGGCCGAGGCGATGTGCGACCGGATCGCCATCATCCATCACGGGACGCTGGCCGCCTCCGGGACCATGGAGGACCTGCGCCGCGAGACCGCCTCGGAGGGACTCACCCTCGAGCGGCTCTTCCTGAAGCTCACCGGCGGCGAAGTGCCACGCTCCCTGCAGGGCATGTTCGATGAGTGAACCGGCGCCCGCCGACACGGCGTCGGTGGCCCTGCCGCCGCAGCCGGGCATCTGGATTCTGCTCTCCCCGAAATGGCGGACGGCGCTCGCCAGGGTCCGGCAGGAACGGTCCGGGGCGGGGATGCGACTCCTGCTGCTGTCGCTGGTCGGCTTCGGGTTCTGGTCGGCCATCTTCGGCGTCTCCTACCGCGTCCTCAAGTATTTCCGCGGGGTGCCGGACATCGGCACCCTCGTGGCGACCAAGCTGCTCGCGGTGCTGCTGCTGGCGTTCCTGGGCGTCCTGCTCCTCTCCAACATCATCACGGCGCTTTCCACCTTCTTCCTCGCCTCCGACCTCGACCTCGTCGTCTCGGCACCGGTGGACTGGCTGCGGGTGTACATCGCCAAGCTGGGGGAGACCACCGTCCACTCCTCCTGGATGGTGGGGCTCGTCGCGCTGCCGATCTTCACCGCCTACGGGATGGTGTTCGACGGCGGCCCGCTCTACCCCCTGATCGTGATCGCCGCCATCATTCCCTTCCTGGTCATGCCCGCGGTCCTGGGCGCCATGCTCACCCTGCTGCTGGTGAACATCTTTCCCGCTCGGAAGACCCGCGATCTCCTGACGCTGGTGGCGGTCGGGGCCGTCGGCGGCGTGGTGCTGCTCCTCCGGCTGATCCGGCCGGAGCAGCTCGCCCGGCCCGAGGGGTTCCGGAACCTGCTCGACTATTTCTCGATGCTGCAGGGACCGACCAATCCCTTCCTGCCGAGCGAGTGGGCGGCGGACATGGTCATGAACTGGCTGCTTCGGATCGGGGACCCCCTTCCGATTCTCCTCCTCTGGTCGACGGCAGGGGTGCTCGGCGTGGTCGGGGCGGCGCTGCACCAGAAGCTGTACCTCACCGGGTACAGCAAGGCGCAGGAGGGGAAGGACTCGTTCGTCCGGGGCGGGGGCTGGGAACGGCTGCTCGCCCCGATGCTCCGGACCTCCGGACCGGCCCGCCGGGAGTTCATCCTCAAGGATCTCCGGCTCTTCTTCCGGGACTCCACGCAGTGGAGCCAGCTCATCCTGCTCGCGGTGCTGCTGGCGGTCTACGTCTTCAACATCCAGACGCTGCAGCTCTTCTCGGGCGAGCAGGTGCCGACGTTCTTCGTCACCCTCGTGGTCTTCCTGAACCAGGGCCTGGCCGGGTTCGTGCTGGCCGCCATCGCCGCCCGCTTCATCTTTCCCGCGATCTCGCTGGAAGGCCGTGAGCTCTGGCTGCTCAAGTCGAGCCCGCTCGACCTCCGGGCGATGTTCTGGAGCAAGTACTTCATCGGGACGCTGCCCCTGATGGTCGTCGCGCTCTCCCTGACGCTGGTGACCAACGGCCTGCTCCACGCCAGCACCTTCATCATGCTGATCAGCGTCATCACCATTTCCCTCTTCACGATGGCGGCGAGCGCGCTCGCGCTCGGGCTGGGGGCGCTCTTCCCGCAGTTCGGCACCGAGAACGCCGCACAGATTCCCACCAGCTTCGGCGGGCTGGTGTTCATGATGTCGAGCCTGTGCCTCCTGGCGCTGATCATCGTGATCGAGGCCTATCCGGTGTCGAGCTACCTGCAGGCGCTGGCGGTGGGGCAGGAGCCCGGCGTGGGCGCCGAGGTCGTGCTGAGCATGGCGGTGGTGGCGGCGCTCTGCACCGCCTCGACCGTCCTGCCGCTGCGCATCGGCCTGAAGCGGTTGCAGGAGCTCGAACTCTAGCTCCGGCTCGCAGTATCGCGGTACCAATCCGACAATTCGTGAGACCTACCTTGGGCGCGCCGTCATCCTGGCGCACGCCATCGGCGCCCGCCACTTCCCCAAGGAGGTCCCATGAAAGTCACCTGCAGGCTGGCCGCGTGTGCGCTGCTGGCGTTCACTGTCGGCTGCGCCGACCACGATCCGCCCGCGCCCATCGGCGCGGGGGAGAGCATTGCCGGACCGGCGGCCGCGGCTCCCGGCGCAACCGGGTCGCCCGAGGCGCAACGTCTCGAACGGCAGGCGCGGCGGCTGGCCCGCGCCCTCGGCGACCCTGCGTTTCGCGAGTACCTCCTGGCGCAGCTCCGTGCGTCACCGGTCGTCGAACACAAGCTGCAGTTTCAGCGGTGGCTGTCCCGGGACGGGCGCCGGGCGCTGGAGGCGATGTCGGGCGCCGAAGGGGAGGACGCCTCGGCGGTCCTGGCCGACGCGACCGCCGGCCTCGCTGCCGAACTCTATTTCCCCGTTCCCGGGCACCTCGAACGGTGGGATGGCGGGCCGGACCTGCTGGTGGCGACGGCCATCCAGGATCGCGACGCCCCCGTGGCCTACGACACGCACGGCCGGCGCGTGGTCCTGGATCCCGGCACGCCCCCACCCACCCCGGTCCTGGCCCTCGTGCCGCAGGAGACCAATTTCGACCGCCTGCCCGATCCTCGCGGGGCGGTGTGCGGCTTCGAGGAATGCGGGTCCGGAGGCGGCGGGACCGGGGGCGGATCAGGGGGTTCGGGCGGCAGCGGTGCCAGCCCCCCGGTGCAGAACCTCTACCTCACCCGGGCGCAGTTTGTGGACACGTTTGAGGGTTGGTTGAAGGGCAATCCCGAGTTTGAACTCCATGTCCTTGGTCCGGCCAGCGCCGGGGACTCGTCGATGATGACCTCCTACCAGTGCGTGGGAGAGCATGCCCCGAGCGGCTACTCCTGGGACATGAACAGCAAGAGCTGGAGCGGGGCCGCCAAGGTCTTCACGCAGGCCCAGATGGACGCCTTCGAGCAGGCCTATGCCGGTCGATCATACCTGCTCATGGCCCTCGAGGACGACGACACCGCCTGCGAGATCAAGATGGGACAGGACCGGGTCGGCGACCTGCTGTCGTCGCTCAAGAGCACCTATCAGTCGTACATCGGCCTGAAGGACATCAAGGTGGTCACCATCAACGGCGTCACCCGGATCATCACCGCTGCCAGGAGCGGGGCGGGCCTGATTTCGGCACTGGCCAATGCGATCAGGACCAACGACGACCTGATCGGCATCGCGATGGCCGACTCGGTGGTCGGCCGGGCCAGTTCGGTCGGGCACTGGGCGGTCATGGATGGGAGCACCAAGGTGAACGGCTGGCTCAATCTCGAGATGCGGTAACCACTGACGGCGGGGGAGGCGACTTCCCCGCCCCACTGAAGGAGCGGGTATGACCCGAGGCGATCGCTGGGCGGTGGTGTTCTGCTGCGTGGTGGGGTTGAGCACCGTCCTGACGCCGTCTCTCGCGGGGCAGGCGTCGGCCTGGCGGGTGACCGGCGCCGGCAGCCAGAGCTGGTTCAGCGGCGGGGTGAAGGACACCTCCTACGCCGGACTCGAGTACCAGCTTCGGCCGACGGTGGCCTGGAGCGTCGGTGCCGACCACTCCCTCGGGAAGCTCCGTCTCGGCGCCGGTGTTTCCTATCTCTCCACCAATTTCCAGGCGGTCGGTGCGGACCTCACGCTGGTCGATGAGGCCTTCTCGTTCCGGCAGTGGGGGGTCACGGCCCTGGTGACCGTCCCGGTGCTCCGGGTGGGAAACCAAGGTGCCGGCCTCAGCCTTGCGGCCGGACCGGCACTTGGATTCTGGAGCGTCACCGGCGCCGACAGCCGCACCACCCTGGGTGGCGTGGCCGCCCTGCAGTTCACCGCCCCGATCACCCCGGGCTGGGACCTCCTCGCCATCGCCTCCGGCTCGGCGTCCGGCTCACCGTTCCAGGCGGTGGAGATGCCCCCGGACTTCGAGCGCACCACCCTCTGGAGCTGGCAGGTCGGTCTCGGCCTCCGCTACCTGCCGTAAGGCTAGGACGTCGGGTCGAGGGCCTGGGCCACCGCCAGCGCGAGGTGCTCGCGGTGCGCCCGGCTCTCGGCATTCCCGGTCGGCACGGCCACCTGCGCCTGGATCCGCTTGAGACTGGCGACCGCGGCCGACTGAGAGACGTAGTCGTAGCTCCTGGCCCCCGGACCCTTGATCATCCCGGCCAGTCGAGCCACGTATTCCAGCTGGAGGTTCTGCCGGAAGGTATTGACGTTCCCGCGGGCATCCGCGCTGAACACCGCCTCGGTGAGATCGCTCATCACCTGCGCCGCCGAGTACTGGTTGCCGTACAGCCGGGAATCCGTCAGGCGCGCCTGGGTCTGGGGCGCCAGCAGGAAACCGAGCACGGCCTTCTGCGCGCCCAGCGCCCGGGCATGGACATCCGGTTCCCCCGGGCCGCTGAAGCCACGGCGCGGCTGCTGGAGGCGGGCCAGGAGCGCCGGCGAGGCGTCCCAGGCGTCCGGGGCGAAGAAATCATTGCGCAGCAGCTGCATCGCGCGCTTCTGCTCGGCCAGCGGCACCGGCACGAACGGCACCCCGGCGTTCGGCTGGCCGTCCACGCCGCGGCTCACGTAGACCCCGCCCACATACCGCGAGGCCACCACCGCCGCGTTGATCCGCTCGCCGGTGGTCCGCAGGTAGGCCACTCGCAGCGTGGCGTAGTCCTGGCCTTCCTTCGGATAGCGCGCATCGAGCCCGGCGAGCAGCGTGTCGGTCAGGACGATCCGGCTCTCGGCCCAGGTGAGGGCGTCGTTGCTGAGGTCGCCGACCATGACCCGAGGGTCAATGCCGCGGACGGGTGACCGCATGTCGTCGGCGTCGTTGCCAAAGGCGAGCTGCGGCTCCATGGACCGGGCGAGCAGCGCCGTCATCTTCGCCGAGTCGACCAGCGCCGGATTGTAGGCGAAATCGATGGCCCACCGGTCATACGGGCCCGGGCGCGTGTCGAACGGCACCGTCTTCTTCCCGCCGGGAGGCGAGAGGTTCACGGCGTGGTAGTCCATGACCGAGCCGGAGACTCCGCGGCTCGCGACCAGCGCCGAGTCCTGCAGTTCGGCCGGGGAGAGCATCTGGCTCGCCTTCATGTTGTGGTTCAGGCCGAGGGTGTGACCGACTTCGTGGAGCACGAGGCTGACCACGGCGTCGTGGACATACGCATTCATCTCCGCCTCGGAGGCCCCGGACATCTGCAGGGTCGAGAGGCCAAACGCCGCTTGCTGCTGCAGGTAGGCGCCCGCCGCGCACCCCTCGGTGCCGGCGTCGAGGTCCGGAAGCGCCAGCGTCAGCCCGGCCACCTCGAACAGGTCCGCCTGCTGGATCCGGTTCGTCACGACGATGAACTCGAGCATGATGTCGGCACCGAGGATCTGGCCGGTGCGCGGGTTCACGAAGCTCGGGCCGTACCCGCCGAATCGCGGGTTAGGCGACGCGGTCCACCGCAGGACGTTGTAGCGGAGATCACCGGCGTCCCAGGTGGCGGTATCGGGCTGCTCCTCGACCACGACGGCATTGGTGAACCCCGCCACTTCGAACGCCTGGTTCCACCGGAGCGCGCCCTCACGGACGGCAGAACGGAGCTCGGTCGGCGTCGTATTCTCGATCCAGAAGGTGATCGGCTCGACGGGGTCGGAGAGCGCGGCGTCGGGATCCTGCTTGACCAGGTTCCACCGGTGGACCAGGTCGCGCCACGGGGTGACGCTCGTGGAGGTCTGGTCGGTGACCTCCGTCGTGAAGTAGCCCACCCGCGGATCGGCGAAGCGCGGCTGGTAGTCGTTGGCGGGCATCGCGAGGAAGCTGTGCTGGACCTTCACGCTCACGCTGCGCGCGTCGGTGATCTCCGCCCCCCCGTCGTTCCGCGGGGCGGGGTTGTCATAGACGTACTCGACGACGACGTCGGTGTTCAGCGGGTACGACTTGACCGACACGACATGCGTCTTGCTCTTGCTCAGGCTGCCGAGCTGGAACGCCGTGGCGGCCGCGGCACCGGTCGGCGGGGTCGGCTTCACCTGGCGAAGCGCCTCCGTCAGGAAGAGCTCGTCGGCCTTGATGAGGTACTCCCCGGTGGCGGTGTCGGTCGCCGCGATGTCGATCGCCGCGAGCAGCGCGGGGCTGATGTTGGCGCCGGCGGCGCGACTCAGCGGGCTGGCCGGATCGAAATAGAAGGCGGTGTTCTGCTGGACGAACTCGATCTTGTCGAAGTTCTTCCGGACCACGAACACCTCCTCGGGCCCGAAATCCCCGCGGAAGGTATCGGCCGGCCGTGCTCCCTCATCGGTGACCGACCAGTAGATGTATTCCTTCCCGAGCTGGTCCCTGTTGACCACCATGTGCAGCGCGCCACTGGTGGTGTCCTGGTAGACGGTGAAGAGTCCCTCGTACTTGACGGACTTCTTGGTCAGCTCGGCGATGCTCTTCGTGGCCCCCGGCTTGTCACCGCCCGCCTTTGCCGCTCCTCCCGGGGAAGCCTTCGGGGATGGTGACGATGTCGAGACGTTGCCCGACGCGCAGGCGAGGGAGAGGGCGCTGACGGAAGCCAGCAGGGTCCGGACGAACAGGCGACCTGACATGGGTCACTCCGAGACGAGGAAGCACGGGCGGCAGGAATCACCACAGGCGACCGGGCCCCCCACCAGGGGACCCGGTCGCAGACAACCTACACACCGGGGAAACGACGGGAAGGGGAGTCCGGCAGATTCAGGCCGCGACGCGACTCCCGCACGCGGCGCAGTACCGGCTGCCGACCGGAAGGTCGATGCCGCACTTGGCGCAGGCCGCGGGCACACCCACCGGGAGTCCGCAGGAGGGGCAGAACTTCGCGTCCGGGCCGGCATGCGCGCCACACCCGGCACAGGCCGCCCCACGCTGCCCCGCCGCCCGGATCGACGCGACGCGGGCGGCCACCTCCGCCTCGAGGACGTCGGGGGCGCCGGCATCCTCCGTGCGCAGTGCCTCGAGGGCCTCGACGGTGTACTTCTGCTTGAGGAATTCGTAGTCGGCGTCGCTCAACTTGCCTGTTTCCCGGTCGAACTCGATTTCCTTGAGCGCCGCGAGCGCGACGCCGCTGCGGGTATCCTCGAGATCCTCGAAGCCGTCCACGTCGAAGACGTCGGGGGAGGCCCCGACATGGGCGACCAGCAGCGGCTCGAAGACCAGCCAAAGCAGGGAGAGCCCCACCAGGGCGGCGGCCAGCACCTCGATCAGCATCAGTCCTTGACCTCCGAGAGCGCCTGCCTGAGCCGCTCCAGTTCCTCGGGCGTCGCACCCTGCACCGCGGCGATGTCCATGGACTGGGTGGCCGCCAGCGAAGGAACCGACGCGACCTCCCGCTGCCGGCGCAGGATCCACAGCGACAGGATGCCGATGCCGAACAGCATCAGGATGGCCGGCACGAAGTACCCGGCCAGGTTGAACCCCTCCGCCTTGGGCGCCATCAGCGCCTGTTCCCCGTACTCCCGGACGAACTCCTCGCGGATCTGCTCCGCCGTCATCCCGTTGCTGCGCAGCGAGACGATGTCCCGATGGAGCGCCGGCGAGGTGGTGCAGGTGAAGTCCGTGGTCCGGCAGGTGTAGATGTCGAGATTGCAGCCGCACTGGCACTTCAGCGTCTTCTCGACCTCCATGATCAGCTGGTCGTTGTCGGCCCCGACCGTCGGGGCCCGCTGCTGCACTGCGCGCGGGTTGTAGAGACGTCCGGCCTCGTCACCGGACGGGGCCCCCTGGGAGGGCTCCTGGGCGCGCGCCACCCCGGTGCCGGCAAGCGCGAGCCCGCCCAGTGCCACCTGCCGAAGGAACCCTCTCCGATTGCCGGTCATCTCAGACCGCCTCGGCGCCGACGAGGGTCGCCTCGTAGCCAGCCTGCGTGCGCCGGGTCTCCGCGATCCCGCCGCCGCCGGGCCACATCGTCAGGATGCCGCCGAGGACGAGGACGAATCCGGCGAACCAGACCCACCAGACCAGCGGGTTGATCGTGAAGCGGTAGACCGCCTCCTCTGTTCCGTCCACCGACCCGGCGTAGACGATGTAGAGGTCCTCGCGGAGGTCGCTGCGGATGCCGACCTCGGTGGACGGCTCGAAGGTGGGACGCCCGAAGCTGTCCACATGCTGCCGCTTCTCCGACTTCATGACGCCCAGCGACTTCCCGTTGTAGTCCACCTGCACCGTGGCGGCCGAGACCACCCGGTTGAGCGCGTTGTACTGCGAGACTCCCAGGTGCGTCAGCTTGTAGGTGCCGCCATAGGGGCTCTGCATCTCGATCGATTCACCGGGCTTGAGCGTGGCTTCCTGGTCGACCCGGAAGGCCATCCCGGTGAAGGCCACGAACATCAGCAGGATGCCGACGTGCACGATGTAGCCGCCATACCGCCGGCGGTTGCGGGCGATCAGGTTGAAGAACGCCCCCACCACCGACTCGCCGTGCATCCGGCGGCGCGCCCGGATCCCGCGGTAGAACTCCTGCACCACCGTCCCGAGGACGAAGGCGCCGAGCCCGACGGTCATGATCGGATAGAGGTCGCGCATCCCGTCGATGACCAGGCCGAGCGTCACCAACGCCCCGACGGCGACGGGGAAAACGAACTGTCGCTGCAGGTTGCGCTTGGAGGCCTTGCGCCAGGCGATCAGCGGCCCGATGCCGGTCAGCGCGAGCAGGAAGAGCCCGAGCGGGACGTTCACCCGGTTGAAGAAGGGCGGACCCACCGTGATCTTGGTCCCCCGCACCGCCTCCGAAAGGATCGGGAAGAGGGTGCCCCAGAGGACCGAAAAGGCGATGCCGACCAGCGCGAGGTTGTTGAAGAGGAACGCCGCCTCGCGGCTGAGCATCGACTCCAGCTTCGCGTCCGGTTCGAGTTCCGCCCAGCGGGTGTAGAGCAGCGTGAAGCTGAGCACGCCCGCCACGAGGAGGAACGCGAGGAAGAAGTAGCCGACGTTCGACTGGGTGAAGCTGTGGACGCTGGCGATGACGCCGGAGCGGGTGATGAAGGTCCCGAAGATGCTGAGCAGGAAGGTCGCCACGATCAGCGAGAGGTTCCAGCGCTTCAGCATCCCGCGCTTCTCCTGGATCATCACCGAGTGCAGGAACGCCGTCATGGTGAGCCAGGGGAGGAAGCTGGCGTTCTCGACCGGGTCCCAGGCCCAGTAGCCGCCCCAGCCGAGCTCGACGTACGCCCACCACATGCCGAGCACGATGCCGATGGAGAGGAAGACCCACGAGACCAGGGTCCACTTCCGGATCGCCACGATCCACCCGCTGTCCAGGCGCCGCCGGAGGAGGGCGGCGACGGCGAACGCGAACGGGATGGTCACGCTGATGTAGCCGAGGTAGAGCATCGGCGGGTGGATCACCATGCCGATGTTCTGGAGCTGCGGGTTCAGTCCACGGCCGTCTTCAGGAATGAAGGACAGCCGGTCGAAGGGATTGGCCGCGAAGAGCATCACGATGACGAAAAACACCACCACGATCGAGGTGACGCCCGCCACATAGGGCAGCAAGTCCTTGTAGCGGCGCGCCGTGATCCACTGCGCCACCGCCGAGAAGCAGGCGAGCACGACCGCCCAGAAGAGGAGCGACCCCTTCTGCCCGGCCCAGAATGCCGAGACGATGTAGTAGGTGGGGAGGTTCCGGGAGGTGTAGGACGCGACGTACTCGATGTTGAAGTCGTGGGCGAACAGCCCCTTCCACAGCGAGAGCGACGCGACCAGGAGGGCGGCCGCCAGCGCGTACACGCTCCGGATGACCACCCGCTCGAGGTCGGGGCGGTTGCGCCAGCGTCCCGAGAAGGAGAGCAGCGCGCCGAACGACCCGATCAGCAGTGCCACCCACAGCGCGAATTGTCCGAGAAGGGTCATTCGGCGTCAGGCCTCGGGAGTGGCTTCGTACCGCGAGCCGCACTTCGCGAGCACGTCGGTGGCGTGAAACACGCCGTCGGCGCCGAGTCGGCCCTCGACCACGACCTCGATATCGCTGGCATCGGTGAATGTGTCGGGAACGAGGCCCCGGTAGGTGACCGGATAGATCTGCGCCCCGTCGGTGACCTGGAAGTCCACCGTCTGCGTCGCAGCGTCGCGCTTGACCGAGCCGGGAACGACCCGCGCGCCCATCTTCACGCCGACATTGTGGAAGGTCGGGTCGGCCGAGGCCTTCGACGCGAGTTCGGTCGGCGTCAGGAAATAGACGCCCGTCTCCTTGACTCCCTGGAACATCAGGAGGCTGACGCTGCCCACGATCAGCACGGCACCGAACAGGAACTTGTGACCAGGCTTCATGATCCATCTCCCAACGTGATATTTGGATTCCGACTCAACTCATCAACAATCGGTGGACGGTGGTGCCGGAGCAAGGTCCCGGCGGCCCGTCTAAGGACTTCTTCACAGCCTCTTCAGGCTCACGACCCGGACGTCGCCGCCGTCTGGAAATCAGACATCATCCGCTCATGGTCCCCGTATTCGGTGCGGCCCTTCGCCATCTCGGCATCGTAGTGGGCCAGAAAGTCCCTGTAGGCCTTCTTCAGTGCAGCATCGTCCTTGTTCCACCGCGCCACCGTGCCCTGGATCACATAGCCGAACAGGTGCCCCGGGGTTTCCTTCAGGATCGTGTCGGCGATCGCGGAGGCACCGGCCACATCGCCGCCGTGCAGCTTGAGCG
>JAHECL010000031.1 GCA_024641745.1 Gemmatimonadota bacterium
TGATCTACAGGAAACTCAACTACTCGATCAAGTCTCAAGTGAACTGGACAAGGAGGATCGCAGTGTGCTCTCCATTGAGGACAAAGGCGAATACGCCCTCGCACGGGCATTCTGTGAATACTATCACGGGAACAAGGACCAAAGCCTTCAATCAATCAACAGCGTCCTTGGGGAATTGGAACGAGAGAGAATCACAAATTCGGTCTATTTGGGCCTAGTCGTCGGTCTCGGAGCAATTCACTTGAGCATGGGCGATTACAAGCTAGCAGCTACCGTTGCCGATCGCGGAATAGTAATTGCCAAAAAGATGGGAGCTGAGCGCCGACTGAGGCTTCTCCTGGGGAATCTCGCACTCTGTAACAGCAGGCTCGGTAACTGGGATGAACAGATTCGAATCGCAACACAAGCAGCCGGGGACCGGTGGATACTGACCGATCGGATCTTGGACCAACAGCTGTACTACATCCGAGCACAGGGACATGCGATGAGAGGTGACGCTTCAGATGCGCTGTCTCTCCTCAGCCTCGGCGATGTAGCGGCCACAGCTCTGCTCCCAGAGTGGGTGCTACAAATGTGGCATCTCAGAAAGGCCGACGTATTGACAGTACTAGGACGCAAGCGAGAGGCGCTCTGTGCAGCCCATATCGGCACTTCAGGTCCGATGGACAATCTGCACTCAGGGCAAATCGCCGGTCCCCACGCCAGGTGGGTTGCCAAGATTGCTGCAGCAGGTCGAGGGGATGCTGCGGATGCCAGAAATCGGCTGGGCGAGGCGTGGGCCAACTCAGCCCGACTGGATCGGCTGGATCAACTCGAGATACTGAACGCCAAGGTCTGGCTTGACCATCAGGCGGGGGCGGCCAACGCGGGCGAGCGAAACGAAATGTGGGAGCGGCTGAGCCAGATGCCGCGGGGCGTTGCGGACGAACTCAGTCGGCTTGGTATGCTGGAGGTCTGAGTCGCTACGCCCGGCGTCCCTTCCAGAATGGCTTCCCGCGGCGCTCCGGTCGCCCGGCATTCGGATCGGAGAGCACCACGGTGACCGGCATCGGGGAGGTCTCGATGCCCACCGTGATCAGCCGCCGGATCGCGACCGAGGAGATGACGCGCTGGACGATCTCGGGATCGAACTGGCTCCCGCTGCACTTCTGCAGTTCCGCGATCACCACTTCGAGCGGGAGCCGCTTCCGGTAGGGCCGATCGGTCGTCATGGCATCGATGGTGTCGGCCACGAGAATGATGCGCGACGCCAGCGGGACGTCATGCCCCGAGAGCCGTGCCGGATAGCCCTTGCCGTCCCACCGCTCGTGATGATGCCGCACCGATTCCTGGATGAAGCCGCGGAACTTGGAGATGATCCCCACAAGTTCGGCGCTGCGCGCGGAGTGGGTCTGCATCAGCTCCGTCTCGTCGGGCGTCAGCCGGTCTTCCTTCCGCAGCAGCGGGGCAAACTCCTCGTGGATCTTCCCGACGTCGTGCAGCAGCGCGGCGGTGTGTACCTGCTCCACATCCCGGATCTGGAGTCCCATCTCGAGCGCGATGAGCCGGGAGAGCTGGCTGACCCGGAGCGAGTGACCGGAGGTGTACGGGTCACGGGCCTCGATGGCCTTGACCATCACCTGGAGCAACTCTTGCCCGCTCTCCTGCAGCTGGTGGTACAGCCCGTAAACATGGCGGACCGCCACGATCGGGATGACCACGAGGACGAGACCGATCGAGCCGAGCTGCCAGGTGGCCTGGAACCAGGTGTAGAGCCATGCGAGGAGAAGGGCGATGGCGCTGGCGCCGAGGTCATAGCCTATGACCCCCCTCGTATTCAGGCTCCATATGTCACGGAAGGAACGCTCGGTGTTGAGCGCCACAACCCCGCTAACCGCTACCGAATTGACAACAAAGTATGTGGCGGCGTAAGCAAAGAAGAGGAAGAAGTCGCGCTGGATCGCAGCGGATTCGACACTTCCAACAACCTGCATGTAGGCTGGCGGAAGTCCGCCGCCGAGGAGACGGTAGACCATCACCGCGAGCAGGACACTCACCGCCCTTTGGGAAACATTGAAGACAAACTTGGATGGAGATTTCCCAATTGCCAACTGACCGAGAGCCGTCGACGTAGCCGCGATGACACCACCCCAGAATCCACCAAAGAGTAGGCCAGCGGACATATGCATAACAAACGACGTCGAGCCGCGAGCCGCCACCTTTAGTTCGGTAGAACTCTGCTCGACCAAGAAGGCCATAAAAGTGAAGCTGAGAAGTGGCCAAATGCCCGGAGAGGGCTGCCGGAATTGCCAAGCAACTGCGCCAAGGATGAGGGCGACAGCGGAAGTCAGCAGGACGAACAAAGTGGTCTTACTAATTGATCGCATGGATTGGAACAGCTTGGCGGGGGGGTCGGAGCGTCAGGGACTAGTTAGTCCCAGTTCTGGCCTTCGGCCAGGAACAGATTCGCCACGAAATTCATAGCGGCGGCAAGCCAAGAAATCTGCAACATGAGCGTCACCTCCCTTCGAGTACATCAATGACTCGGGAAGTGGATGGCCTCGCTATGGCCTCCAGACGCTCCGCTCTCTTGTCCGCTGGTCTCCGCTGTCCTGCGTGAAGCCCCGGTCCCCCTGCCTCGCTTTGTTCCCTCCGCTCGGGTTGGTAGAATCGCCGTCCGCGCCTAGCGCGGCCGGCGCAGTTCCGTCCATCGGTTGGTCGCGTCGAGCACCGCGAAGACCGCGGCCCGCTCGGCGCTTTCCTTGACCTGGGCACTGCCGGTCAGCACGAGCGATTCCCGCCCGCCCAGCCCCTGCACCGCCACGAACACGAAGTCCCGGTCGAACGCGGGGACAATCTTGGCCCCCTCGAGCGCCACCGAGGAATCCTCCAGCAGGCGATCGAGCACCATGACCGTCGCCCGGGCTGCCGCCTCCACGCGGCTCCGCGGCGTGTCGCTGCTCTCCTCTTCCGCCGTTTCCGTCCGGCCCTGGTAGCTGAGGCTGACGCTGAGGCTGATCCGGTGCGCCCGCTTGCCGGGCGCCACCTGCATCCCCTCGAAGAGGATGGCCCGGTGCAGCGACTTGCTTCGCACCGCCTCCTTCTCGAGCGCCTCGATCGGCTTGACGTCCGCCGTCTGCGCAATGCTGATCTTGCGGTGGTCCACCCGCAGGCCAAGCTGGGCCAGCAACGCCGACTCGATGTTGCGAACCAGCTGCTTCGGCGCCAGTCCCGACTGCGCGAGGATGTGCACCTCGCTCACCTCGCCGAGCGGCGTGGTGACGACGCGCGCGGAGAGGATCCCCTCCAGCGTGGTCAGGAGGTTCTCCGCGCGACGGACGCCCCAGGGATCGGTCGCCTCGCCGCCGGAGATGCTCCCCGGGGTGGTGCGCGCGGCCTGGAAGCCGGTTTCGGACTGCTTCGCGGAATTGAACGCCATCTCGGTGTCCTGTCGCTGAATGCCTGTGGAGGCCGTGGCCGCCGTCAGGCGGCCCCTTCGTTGGCCACGGCGTTCCGGCCCGCAGCCTTCGCTTGATAGAGTGCCCGGTCGGCGGTCACGAGGAGGTCCCCCTCCCCCGGGCTCGCCGGATCGAACTCGGCCACCCCGATGCTGACCGTCACCACGCCGACGTCGTATCCCAACCGGCGCCCGACCCCCTCGATGCCCGCCCGCAGCGCCTCCGCCACGCGGTGGGCGCCATGCAGGTCGGTCCGGGTCAGGATCACGACGAATTCGTCGCCGCCGTAGCGGGCGGCCAGGTCCGAGGCGCGCACCGCGCTCCGGATTTCCGCCGCCACCGCCCTCAAGACCTCGTTGCCGGCCTCGTGGCCGAACCGGTCGTTCAACAGCTTGAACCGGTCGAGGTCGATGAACATCACCGCGAAGCCTTCCTCGCTCCGCTTGCTGCGTTCGACCTCGTGCTCCAGCCGGTCCCGCAGCACCCGGAAGGTGGCAAGGCCGGTCAGCAGGTCCACCGCCGCCTCCCGCGAGGCCTCCTCCGCCCGGCGCTCCTGGTACGGCGGGCACTGACGGAGCGTCGCCCGACCCAGCACCGCCGCCGAGGCGAACCGGGCGCAGGTGGTGAAGCCGCAGGCGCCGCAGTCCCAGGGTCGGCCGTTGGGTCCGGGCCCGATCGCGTCGAGCACCGCCGCCACCGCCGCCGGGTCCGAGGCCAGCCGCCGCGGCCGGATATCGAAGGTGGCGCCGACACTGGCCACCAGCGTTCCATCGACCACCGGCTGCCGGCTTCGCGGCGGCTCCGCGCTCGCGAGCAGGGCGCGGCGCCAGTAGAGCTGGTCCCGCGGACCGAGCAGCGGGTGGTCCAGCGTCCCCTCGTAGGAGAGCAGGTCCACGAACCCCAGGTCCAGCCGGTCCACCGCCACCGCGTGCGCAAGTGCCGGCAAGTGCCGCAGGCCGCGCATCGTGCGGAAGCGGCGGCTCGCATACCGCGCCTCCTCGAGCATCGCGAGGGGCAGGCCGCCCGCCGCGCTCATGTGCCGCCGCCGCTCCTCCGGGATCCGCGCGAAGTAGTCGGACTGCGCGAGCACCGACACCCCTCGCAGCTGGAAGATCCGCTCCAGGTCCTCGAACGTGACCGCGGCGTCGAGCTCCGGCGTGTTCCGTGGCGCCGCGACCCCCGCGTACACGATCCGAAGCTCGTCCGCATGCTGCGCGCGCAGGTACCGCGCCTCCGCCACCGCCGGTATCGTGACCGGCGCCAGGTAGGGCACCAGTTCGGGATACTCGGTCCGCACCGTCTCGACCACCACCGGATCGGTGGACCGGATCAGCGTGCCCCACCCCTCGTCACGCCAGAGGCTCAGGTACTCCGCCGCCACGAGTTCATCGCCGATGACGCCGCGATGCACCGTGCGGAACCCGGCCGCGTAACAGGCGTTGACCACCTGCTCCGGCGTCGCCGGGTAGAAATGGGCCGCCGATTCCGGGCTCAGGATCAGGATCCCGTCACCCCGGGCAGCAACCGTCAGCGCCCGACCAATCTCCCCGCTCGCATGGATCGCCTGGTGCGGACAGGCCGGGAGGCAGAGCCCGCAGGCAATGCATGCCTCGTCGACGATCTGCACCACCGCCCCGTCGACCGAGACCGCCTCAGTCGGGCAGACGCGCACGCAGGCCAGGCAGGCCACGCACGCCTCGGGATCGATCGAGAAGATCACGCGCCGACCCTGACCGGGCCGACGCGGGACATCGTCAATATTGGTACGGACCTGAGAACTGTCAAGAGGTGACACCCCGCAAACATCAAGAAAACAACCACTTAGCCGATTCCAAACGCCTTGATCTTCCGGTACAGTGTCCGCTCCCCGATCCCCAGGACCTCGGCGGCCTTCCGGCGGTTGCCCCGGTACTCCTCCAGGGCGGCCTCGATGGCCCGTTTCTCAACTTCAGCCATTGTCATGCCAGACCGGTACAGGATGGCCCCCTCCTCGTCCCCGGAGCCTTCCCCCATGAGATCCGCCACCGGCTGACGGTCCCCCATGTCGATGATCTGGACCCGTTGGGGATTGGAATCCATGCGCCGCCGGAACTCCTCCATCTGGAGGCGTAAGTCCATGATATTACGCAAGATAAACTCCAGTTCCTGGCCCGAAATATCCTCCCGCTGCTGGGGCATCCGGACCGGCAGGAGCGAGCCCGCCCCCTCCAGGACGTCGGGGGGGATATCGGTGGCCCGGATCTCGTTCCCCGGGGCCAGAACCACCATCGATTCCACCAGATTCCGGAGCTGCCGGACGTTCCCGGGCCAGGGTGCCGCAACAAGCCGCTCCAGCGCATCAGGGGTGATGCCACGGAAGGGCCGGTCGTGAGTCCTGGCGAACTCCCGGATGAACCGCCGGAGGAGGAGGGGGATGTCCTCCCGGCGCTCCCGCAGGGGGGGGAGGTAGATGTTCAGGACGCTCAGCCGGTAGTACAGATCGTCCCGGAACTCGCCGAGCTGGACGGCGTCGCGGAGGTTGCGGTTGGTGGCCGCGACCACGCGGACATCCACCTTGATCGGCTGGGTGCCGCCCACGCGGAAGAAGGCGCGGTTCTCGAGCACGCGCAGCAGCTTCACCTGGGTGGAGCTGGGGATGTCGCCGATCTCGTCGAGGAAGATCGTCCCGGTGTCGGCAAGCTCGAACCGGCCGAGACGACGCTCCGCCGCGCCGGTGAAGGCGCCCTTTTCGTGCCCGAACAGCTCCGACTCGAGCAGGGTGTCGGGAATGGCGGCGCAGTCCACCGCGATGAACGGCTTCCCCGCCCGCGGGGAGAGCTCGTGGATCGCGCGGGCCACCAGTTCCTTGCCCGTCCCCGACTCGCCCTGCACCAGCACCGTGCTCGACACCGGCGCCATCTGCTCGATCTTGACCAGCACTTCCTGGATGGGGGCGCTCTCACCGCTGATGCCGGTGTGCTGCTGCAGGCGGCGGCGCGACACCAGCCGTCCCGCGGCGCTCACCACCTCGTCCGGCGGCGCCGGCTTCGTCATCACCGCCGTGGCCCCGAGGCGCGCCACCCGCTCCGCCCGCTCGGAGTCGGTGGACTCGAGGAGCGCGAGGGTGGAGACCTCCGCCTCCCGCGCCATCGCCACCAGGGCGACCGCCGGCGACTCATGCACCGCCCCCGTCAGGATGAGCAGCTCCGGTCCCTCGCGGCGGAAGACGGAACGCACGTCGTCCATGGCCGACACCATGGTGGTGGTGAACCCGGCGCTCTCAAGCGCGGCATTGAGCGGCACAGCCGTCTCGAGGTCGTCCATCGTGAGGAGGATTCGCGCTGTCATGCCCGTCAGCCCTCCGATGGGGGGTGTGAGGTGTCCGTGCCGCGCACCAGCGCCACGGCGTGACCTGCGATGCCGTCCAGCACCGCCAGGCCGTCGCGCACGCCGCCGGGACTGCCAGGGAGATTCACGATGAGCGACCGCGACCGCACCCCCGCCAGCCCGCGCGAGAGCGCCGCGCGCGGGAACCCCGGAAGCGCGCTCGCCCGGATGGCTTCGGCGATGCCGGGGGCCTCGCGCTCAAGCACCGCCCCGGTCGCCTCCGGGGTGACGTCGCGCGCGGTCAGTCCGGTGCCGCCGGTGGTCACGATGAGGTCGGCGGCATCAGCATCCGCCCATGCGGCGAGCGTTCGCGCAATCGCCGTGGTCTCATCGGGGACCATCGCCCGCCGCGCCACCGTGTGGCCCTGCTTCCCCGCCCACGCCACGATCGCGTCGCCAGAGGTGTCGGCACGCTCGCCTCGCGCGCCCGCGTCGGAGATCGTCAGGATGGCGACGCGCATGATCCGCCCACCCTACTTCCCCTTCCTGGCCGTGCCCTCAGTGTAGAAGGGCCGCGCCACCACCTCGGCAGGAATCATCGTCCCGCGCGATTCCACCTCGAACCGTGTCCCGACCTTGGCCGCCGCCACCGGCAGGTAGGTCGTCCCGATCGCGATGCCGAGCGACGGGCTCATCGCCCCGCTCCGGACGATGTCCACCTGGCTGCCGTTGTAATGCACCGGGAAGCCGTGCCGGGGGATGCCGCGCTCCAGGAGCTTGAAGCCGACGAAGCGACGGGTCACTCCGCGCCCCTTCTGGGCGCGCAGCGCGTCGCTGCCCGTGAAGGGGCATCCCTTGTCGAGCTTGACGATCCAGCCGAGCCCGGCCTCGAGCGGCGTGGTGGTGTCGTCGATGTCGTTGCCGTACAACGGGTAGGCCACCTCGAGCCGGAGCGAATCGCGCGCGCCGAGGCCGATCGGCTGGGCCTTGCCCGGGCCTTCGAGCGCCTTCCAGATGGCTTCGGTGTCGCGGATCCGGCAGTAGATCTCGAAGCCGTCCTCGCCGGTGTAGCCGGTGCGGCTCACGAAGCAGTCGGCGCCCGCCACCTTGCCGGTGGTGAACTTGTAGTAGCCGAGCGAGGGCAGGTCGATGTCGGTGACCGGCGCGAGCACCGCCTCGGCGGTCGGGCCCTGGAGGGCGAGCAGCCCCACGTCGTCCGAGATGTTCTTGAGGCGGACGTTCGCCCCGCCTTTCTGGTTCACGACGTGCGCCCAGTCCTTGTCGATGTTCGCGGCGTTGACCACGAGCATCACCTTGTCCTCGAAGCGGTAGACGGTGCAGTCGTCCACGAAGGTGCCGGTGGGCGTCAGCAGCGCGGAGTACTGCACGTCGCCGGCACCGAGCACGCTGATGTCGTTGCAGCAGAGCCGGTTGACGAAGGCGTTCCGGTCCGGGCCCGTCACCTCGAATTCCCCCATGTGGGAGACGTCGAAGATCCCGGCGCCGCTGCGGGTCGCCTTGTGCTCGGCCTGGATGCCGGTGGGGTACTGCACCGGCATCTCCCAGCCGGCGAAGGGGACCATCTTGGCGCCGAGGGCGACGTGGATGTCGTACAGGGGAGTGCGCTTGAGCGGCATATCCATGATTGAGACCAGTTCGTGAAGGGGGAAGTTCGGGGAGCCGATGCGCCGGCTATCCCATCAGCGTTGCCATCAATGCCTTCTGCACGTGGAGGCGATTCTCCGCCTCGTCCCACACCCGCGACTGCGGCCCTTCGAAGACCGACTCCGTGACCTCCTCGCCACGATGGGCGGGAAGACAATGGAGGAAGATCGCCTTCGGATCGGCGCGCCGCATCAGCGCATCATCCACCAGGTACCCCTCGAAGGCCCGGGCCCGGACGGCGGCCTCCTCCTCCTGCCCCATCGACGCCCAGACATCCGTCGTCACCACATGCGCCCCCTCTGCGGCCTGGCCGGGTTCGTCGGTCATGACCAGCGTGGTCCGACCGGCATTCGCGTCCCAGATGGCCTGGTCGGGCCGATAGCCCGCCGGGCAGGCCACCCGAAGTTCGAATCCAAGCACGCCGGCGGCGTTCAGCCAGCTGTGGCACATGTTGTTGCCGTCGCCAATCCAGGCGACGGTTTTCCCCTCGAGCGTCCCGAAGGCCTCGACGATGGTGAGCATGTCGGCGAGGATCTGGCAGGGGTGCAGCAGGTCGGTCAGCCCGTTGATGACCGGCACCGTCGCGAACTGCGCAAGTTCCTCGACGTCGGCATGCGCAAAGGTCCGGATCATGATCCCGTCCACCATGCGCGAGAGGACCCGGGCGGTGTCACGAATCGGTTCGCCGCGGCCCAGCTGGATGTCGCGTGACGAGAGAAAGAGGGGGTGCCCGCCAAGCTGGAGGGTGCCGACCTCGAAGGAGACCCGGGTCCGGGTGGAGCTCTTGGCAAAGATCATCGCCAGCGTCTTGCCAGTCAGGGGACGTTCCCGCCAGACGCCGGCCTTCATCTGCCCTGCCAGATCGAGCAGGGTCAGGAGTTCGTCCGCCGAGAAGTCCGGGATGGCGAGGAAGTCACGCTTGGGCATGGACCGACCGTCTGCTGGAAGGAAGGACAGCCAAATTGGCAGGACGCAGTTTAGCCCGGAACGGAGGGGTGGGGCAAGGCGGCGGAGTGCAGGGGCCGTCAGTTGCGGAGGTACTTCTCCAGGCCGGCCGCCTTGACCATCGGCAGGTATCGGGGGTCGTCCCGGAGGCAGGTCAGGTCCACGTTGGTGACGATCCACCGGAGGCGCTTGGGCCGGATCCGGTAGAGCGCCTCCACCAGGTCCATCGCCCGCTTCGTCTCACCCAGCTCGCAGAGCAAGGCACCGATGCGGAGTTCGGCGACATTGTAGCGCTCCGCGGGCACCACGTCCGCGAGCGCCAGCCGGGCGATCAACGAATCGGCCGACGCCTGCAGCTCCGCCCGATAGGCGCGTTGGTAGGCCACCGTGTCCCTGGCGGCCAGCGCCGCCTCGAACGGTGCCGCCAAGCGTCCGGTGGAGTCGATCTGTCGGCGCAGCCGGGTGGCCTCGGCGTGGCGCCCCAGCTTCTCGTAGCTGGTCAGCAGTCGGGTCCAGGCGCTGGCGCCGGGACGGTCCGCCATCGAGCGCTCCAGGACGACAACGGCTTCGGGATACTTCCGGGCGGCCATCAGTCCGGCGGCCAGGCTGTTCAGGCGCTGCACGCTCGGCTCGAGATCCACGGAATGCCGAAAGTCTTCCAGGGCGCCGTCGAGGTCGCCCTCGATCTCCTGGCGGAAGACCCCCCGAAGCCGGTAGACCTCGGGAAAGCCCGGATCGGCGGCGATCATCCGCCGGATCGCGTCACGCGCCCCCTCGAAATCGTCGTGCAGGTACAACCGCGACACCAGGACCTGGTTCCACGCATTGGAAATCGAGCTGTCGAGCGTCAGCGACAGGTTGACGAGAGAGTCGGCGCGTGCATGCACCTCGTTGGGCGTCAGCCCCGGCACGGTCCACCCGCGAATGAAGGAGATGGAATAGAACTCCCCGATCCCCGCGATCGCCTGGGGATTCCTCGGGTCGCGGGCGAGGACCCGCTCGTAGAGCATGCGGCTGCTGTCCACCGTGGCCGAATCGCCCTGGGCGCCGGCGATGCCCTGCAGCCACTGGTGCGAGGCCCGCAGGACCAGGTCGAGCACCACCGGATCCACCGTCGAGCGAGCGAGGACGTCCTGCCGGACGCCGCCGCTCAGCTGGAGGCGAAGGGAATCCGCAATGAGGCCCACCACCGCGGGAATCAGTCCGGCATAGTTCGTGTCGGGGTATTCGAACTGTCCCGACCAGAGCAATCGGCCGTCCGGAATCTCGACGAGTTCGGCATTGACGAGCAGGCTCCCGCCGTAGCGCGCGAGGGTACCGGTCAGGACGGCGGTCGCACCCAGTTTCTTGCCCAATTCGACGGGCGAGGTGATGGCGGAATCCCGCCGCACCAGGCTCATCGGCAGGACCTCGAGCCCGGGAAGGCGGTGGAGCGCAGAGACGAGGTAGTCCGGGATGCCGCTCCGGAGGTATTCCGTCGACGAATCACGCCGGGCGACCTGCATTTCCGTCACGAGGAGACGCGGCGCCACCCGGTTCGCTTCCGGACGGCGCGTCCACAGCAGCACGGCACCGGCTGCCGCGCCCGCGAGTGCCACGAAGACCCAGGCCGGGACCCGCCGGCGGACCTGCACCGCCGGCAACTGGCCGGGTGTCGACCGGCAGTTCTGGAGCGCCGCCTTGAAGTCGCCGGCGGCTGGAAAACGATCGGCCGGGCTGCGCGCGAGGGCCCGGGCGATGGCCTGGTCCAGGGCGCCCGGGATCGTGTCCCGGAGGCGGCGGGCCGACGGTGCCGCCTCGGTGAGGCGCTTGACCATGAGCGCCTGGGCGGAATTGCCCATGAACGGTGGCTCCCCGCAGAGCATCTCGAACAGCACGCAGGCCAGGCTGTACAGGTCGCTCCGCCCGTCCAGTTCCCGCTCGGCCGCCGCCTGCTCCGGGCTCATGTACGCCGGCGTGCCGATCACCGATCCCCGTTCGGTCAGGCGGGTGCCACCGGCCTCGCCAACAGCCCGGGCGATGCCGAAGTCGGCCACGAGGGCGTGGCCGCCGGACAGCATGATGTTTTCCGGCTTGATGTCCCGGTGCACGATCCCGCGGTCATGGGCATATCCCAGGGCACCGAGGACTTCGCAGGCGATTTCCAGCGACTGCTCGATCGGGAGCTGGCCCTCCCGCTCCATCAGGTCGCGGAGGGACTCCCCCTCCACGAACGGCATGACGTAGTAGAGCCGGGTCTCGCTGCCCGCCTCGATGGTGCCACTGTCGTAGAGCGGGAGAATGTGGGGGTGCTGAAGGCTGGCGGCGAGGTTGATTTCCTGCAGGAATCGCTCGTGCCCGACCGCCGCCGTGACATCAGGGCGGAGGACCTTGATGGCCACCTGCCGATGATGCTTCAGGTCATCGGCAAGGTAGACGACCGCCATCCCGCCACGCCCCAACTCCCGGACGGGGCGATATCGGTCGGCTGGCAGCCCCTTCAGGTGCTCCAGAGGTTCCATGTCGATCCAATGTATGCAGTCGGGGAGCGAGGGCCAGCCCGGCCGCCGCGGGGCCCAGGCCGGGCCGGTCCTACAGGATATACCGCCTGAGGTCGTCGTCGGTCACGATGGCCATCAGGCGATCCCGCACCTTGGCGCCGTCGTACACGAATGTCTTCTCGTCGGTCTCGGGGAGATCGAAGAGCAGGTCTTCCATGAGCGTGGCCATGACGGTGTGGAGCCGGCGGGCGCCGATGTTCTCCATCCGACCGTTGGCCAGCGCCGCGATCCGGGCCACCTCGGCAATCCCCTCATCGGTGAACTCCAGGGTCGCGGACTCTGCCGCCACCAGCGCCTGGTACTGCTTGACGAGGGCGTTCTCCGGCTCGGTCATGATCCGGATGAAGTCGGCCTCGGTGAGCGGCGTGAGTTCCACGCGGATCGGGAAGCGGCCCTGGAACTCGGGGATCAGGTCCGACGGCTTCGACACGTGAAAGGCGCCCGCCGCAATGAACAGGATGTGGTCGGTGCGCACGTACCCGTACCGGGTCTGCACGGTGGAGCCCTCCACGATCGGGAGCAGGTCGCGCTGCACCCCCTCCCGGCTGACGTCGGGTCCCCCGCCCTGCGACCGTTCTCCCGCGATCTTGTCGATCTCGTCGATGAAGAGGATGCCGTGGTTTTCGGTGCGGTCGAGCGCCTCGTTCACCACGTCGTCCATGTCCACCAGCTTCTTCAGCTCCTCGTCGATCAGGATGCGCCGCGCGTCGGTGACCCGCACCGTCCGCCGCTTCTTGCGCTTCGGCATCATGTCCTGCAGCATCTCGACGAAGTTGATCTCCGAGCCCTCCATGCCCTGGGGCTGCTGCAGCAGGTCGAGCATCGGATAGTTCTGCGGGGAAATCTCGATGTCGACCTCGCGATCGTCCATCTTGCCGTCCGCGAGCAGGCCCCGCAGCTTCTCGCGCGAGCGCTGCCAGGTCCCCTCGGCGTCGACCGATTCGGGTTGCGCGCCGCCGGCCGGTCCGACGACAAACACCGTGTCCTGCCCGGTGGTCTGCTCCGCCTTCGGAGGCGGCGGTGGGAGCAGGATGTCGAGGAGGCGCTCGTCGGCCCGCTGCTCCGCCTGGGGCCAGACCTCGTCTTCCCGTTCCGCGCGCACCATCGAGATCGCCGCATCCACCAGCTCGCGCACCATCGACTCGGCGTCGCGCCCCACGTACCCGACCTCGGTGAACTTCGAGGCCTCGACCTTCACGAACGGCGCCCCGGCCAGCCGGGCGAGCCGACGCGCCACTTCCGTCTTTCCGACGCCGGTCGGTCCGATCATGATGATGTTGTGGGGCGTGATCTCGTCCCGGATGCCGTCGGGCGCCTGGCTCCGGCGCCAGCGGTTCCGGATGGCGATGGCCACCGCCTTCTTGGCGGCGTCCTGACCGACGATGAAGCGATCAAGCTCCGCCACGATCTTGCGCGGAGGCAGCTCTTCCAGCCAGGGCGGCGGCGGCTCCGCGGGGGTCGAGGCGTTGACCAGGGGGACGGCCGGCGTCGTCATGCCCCGCCCAGTTCAAGCACCGTCAGGTGGTTGTTCGTGAACACGCAGATCTCGGCCGCAATGCCGAGCGAACGCTCGACGGTCTGTTTTGCGTCCAGTGCGCTGTCCGGCAGGAGCGCCCGGGCCGCGGCCAGGGCGTAGTTGCCGCCCGACCCCACCGCGAGGATCCCATCGTCCGGCTCGATCAGCTCCCCACTCCCGCTCAGCAGGAAGCTGTGCTCCAGGTTGGCCACGACCAGCAGCGCCTCGAGGCGGCGCAGGATGCGGTCGCTGCGCCAGTCCTTGGCCAGCTCCACCGCCGCGCGTGGCATGTTGCCGGGGTGGCGTTCAAGCTTCTCCTCGAACTTTTCGTAGAGCGTCAGCGCATCGGCCACCGAGCCGGCAAAGCCCGCCAGGATCTTCCCGCCCTTGAGGGTGCGCACCTTGGTGGCGCGCCCCTTCATGACGGTGTCGCCCACGCTCACCTGGCCGTCGCCGCCAAGGGCCACGCGCCCGTTCTTCCGGACGGTGAGGATGGTCGTGCCATGGAATGTCGTCATGATTGCCTCTCCATCATGCGCGCGGGTGCGCCTGCTGGTACACCCGTTTCAATCGTTCGACGCTGGTGTGGGTGTACACCTGCGTGGTGCTGAGCGACGCGTGGCCGAGCATCTCCTGGACGGCGCGCAGGTCCGCCCCCGCATCGAGCAGGTGGGTGGCGAAGCTGTGCCGCAGCGAGTGGGTCCGCAAGCCGTCCGCCCCGATGCTGTCGAACGCCTTGTGGACGATGCGCTGGATGCTCCGCGGCGCCAGCCGCCGTCCCCGAGTACTCACGAACACCGCCCGCCGGTCGGCGGCCGTCGGTGACGCCACCCCCTCCCGGACGGGAAGATAGCGCCGGAGCACCCGGACCGCGCGATCACCCACGGGGACGATGCGCTCCTTCCTTCCCTTGCCGAGGACCTTCACCTGGTCGGAAAGCAGGTCGAGGGTGCCGATGTCGAGGCCCTGGAGTTCGGAGAGACGCATCCCCGTGGAATAGAAGAGTTCGAGGATGGCGAGGTCGCGCAGCGGCCCGAAGTCGTCCTCCGCGGCGCGGGTCTCCAGGGCCGCGAAGAGCTGGTCCACCTGACCCCGCTCGAGATGGCCCGGCAGCCGCTTCGGCAGCCGCGGCACCTTGGCCGCCCGGACGATCGACGCATTGATGCCGTGTTGCAGCTGGAGATACCGGTAGAAGCTGCGCACCGCCGAGAGCGCCCGGGCCGCCGTGCGTTTCGAGAGCCCACGCCGCTGCAGCTCACCGAGAAAGCCCCGGAACCCGAGCCGATCGACGCCGGCCCAGTCGCCGGCACGCCCGTAGTGGCGGGCGCAGAACTCCTCGAACGCCGCGAGGTCGCGGGCGTACGCCGACACGGTGTGGGGGGAGTGCTGAGTCTCCTTCTCGAGGTGCAGCAGATACTCGCGGACCAGGGGGTCACTCACACCGTGTCCCTCCACCGCGTCATCTCCTCCAGCGCGCGCTCCGCCTGCCTCGGTTTGCGGTCCTGCTTCTTCACCTTGCCGGGCAGTGGATCGACGAGGCCGAAATTCGCGTTCATCGGCTGGAAGTGCTTCGGGTCCGCCTCCGCCAGGTAGCGATACAGCCCGCCGAGCATCGTGGTCGGGGGAGGGACCGCGGCGGGCTTGCCCGCGAGCCGCCGTGCGAGATTGATGCCCGCCAGGAGCCCCGTCCCGAGCGACTCGGTATACCCCTCGACGCCGGTGAGCTGGCCCGCAAAGAACAACCGGTCGTTGTCGCGCGCGGTCAGCCCCGGGCCGAGCGTGGCGGGGCTGTTGAGGTAGCTGTTGCGGTGAATGCTCCCGAACCGCAGGAACTCCGCCTCGGCGAGGCCGGGAATCATCGTGAACACCCGGCGCTGTTCGGGAATCCGGAGACGGGTCTGGAAGCCCACCAGGTTCCACATCTGCCCCGCCCGGTCCTCCTGGCGCAATTGCACGACGGCATGCGGCTCACGTCCGGTGCGCGGATCAGGAAGCCCCACCGGCTTCATCGGGCCAAAGCGCAGCGTCTCCCGGCCGCGCCGCGCCGCCTCCTCCACCGGCATGCACCCCTCGAAGTACGGCACCTTGTCGAATTCGTGGGCGGTAAACTGGTCGCCGACCAGGAGCGCGTCGAGGAACGCCTCGTACTCCTCGCGGGACATCGCGGCGTTGAGGTAGTCGTCCCCGTCCCCCTTCCCGTACCGGGACATCGCGTAGAGCCGATCCCGGTCGAGGGAGTCCACCGACACGATCGGGGCGATCGCGTCGTAGAAGGCGAGCGCCTCGGCACCGAGACGCGCCGCGATGGCGTCGGTCAGCTTCGCCGACGTGAGGGGACCGGTCGCGACAATGCCGACCTCGGGCAGTGACGCCGCCTCCTCGCGGACCACGGTGATGTTCGGGTGACTGGTGATGCGGTCCTGCACCGCGGCGGCGAAGAGCTCCCGGTCGACCGCGAGCGCGCTGCCGCCAGGCACCCGCGCCGTGTCGGCGCACTCGAGGAGCATGCTCCCGAGCAGCCGAAGTTCGGCCTTCAACAAGCCGTGGGCGTTGACGACGTCGACGCTCTTGAAGGTGTTGCTGCAGACCAGCTCGGCGAGCCGGTCGGTCTGGTGGGCGGCGGTCCGGACCACGGGCCGCATTTCGACGAGGGTGACCGCGACGCCGCGCTCGGCAAGGGCCCAGGCGGCTTCCGAGCCGGCCAGCCCACCGCCGAGGACGGTCACGGTCATTTTCCAGCTGCCTTCTTGCCGCGGCGCGCGCCCTTCTTCTTGCGGGGGCCCATCGCCTTCCGCGCGGCCAGGATCTCGATCGCCTCCGCCGCCGTGAACGCCGCCGGGTCACTGCCCCGCGGGAGCGAGGCGGTCACGTCGTCGTGCTTGACGTACGGACCGTATTGCCCGTCGTAAAGGCCGATCGGCTGCTCGTCGTCGGGATGCTTCCCGAGGATCCGGATCGGCGTCGGGGCGGCGCGGCGGCCCCGCGCCTGCTTCGGCTGAGCCAGCAGCTCGAGCGCCCGCGTCAGCGCGATGGTGAGCACGCTGTCCTCGCCCTTGATGGAACGGTACTCCTTGCCGTCCTTGCCGAGGTCGTGCACCACGTACGGGCCGAACCGGCCGAGCCCCGCGTGGACCGAGCGCCCCGATTCCGGATGCTTGCCGAGCAGCCGCGGCAGCGCCAGGAGCCCGAGGGCCTGCTCCATCGTCACGGTGTCCGGCGTCACGCCCTTGGGGAGGCTGGCCCGCTTGGGCTTCGGCTGGCCGTCCACCACTTCCCCGAGCTGCAGGTACGGCCCGTACTGGCCCGTCAGCACGAAGATCTTCTCGCCCGTCTCCGGATGCACCCCGAGGGAGTCGGGACCCTCCGCCTTCTGGCGGAGGATCTCCTCCACCTGCGCCTGGTCCAGGTCGGCCGGCGCGACGTCCTTCGGCAGGGAGGCGCGCAGCTCGGCCCCCGCGGGCCCGGTCTCCACGTATGGTCCGAACTTGCCGATCTTGATCTTCGCGTCGAGCCCGTCGAGCAGCAGGGTGCGCGCGGCGGTCGGGTCGATCTGCTTCTCGTGCAGCTGGACCTGCTGCTGCAACCCGTCCGGACCGAGATAGAACTGCTTCAGGTACGGCAGCCACTCCGCCTTGCCCTCCGAGATCTCGTCGAGCACATCCTCCATGCCGGCGGTGAACTTCTCGTCCACCAGATGCGGGAAATGCTCCTCGAGGATGGCGGTCACGGCAAAGGCGGTGAAGGTGGGCACCAGCGCCTGGCCCTGTCGCGTGGTGTACCCCCGCTCGAGAATCGTGCCGATGATGGAGGCGTAGGTGCTCGGGCGGCCGACGCCGTCGGCCTCGAGCGCCTTGACCAGCGTGGCCTCGGTGTAGCGCGCCGGGGGCTGGGTCTCGTGCCGCACCGGCTCGACCGACTCGCAGTGCGGGGTGTCGCCCTGCGCCAGCTTCGGGAGGATGACTTCCCGGTCTTCCAGCGCGGCGTCGGGATCGTCGCTGCCCTCGACGTAGGCCCGCAGGAAGCCGGGGAAATCGATCCGCTTCCCGGAGGCCCGGAAGGTGGCGTCGCCGACCTCGATCGTGACGGCCATCGACGTCTGCTTCGCGTCGGCCATCTGGGACGCCATGGTCCGCTTCCAGATCAGCTCATAGAGCGCCAGGTCCCTGCCGTCGAGTCCGGTGCTCTTCGGATGCCGGAAGGCCGCCCCCGCCGGTCGGATGGCCTCGTGGGCTTCCTGGGCGTTCGCGCTCTTGTTGGTGTAGTAGCGGGGCTTTTCGGGCAGGTACGGCGTGCCGTAGAGCTCCTCGACGGAAGCCCGGGCCGCGGTGATCGCCTGGTCCGAGAGGTGGACCGAATCGGTCCGCATGTAGGTGATGAACCCGCGTTCGTACAGTCCCTGGGCGGCGCGCATGGCGTCGCGGGCGCTGAGCCGGAGCTTGCGGTTGGCTTCCTGCTGGAGCGTCGAGGTGGTGAACGGAGGAGCGGGCCGACGGGTGCTCGGCTTCTCCTCCGTCGCGGTGACCCGCCAGGGCAACTTCGTGACGGTGGCGGCCAGGTCCGTCGCCTCGGCCTCGCCAAGGACCACGACGTCGCGCTTCGGCAACAACCGGCCGGTCTTCTCGTCGAAGTCCTTGCCGATCGCGAGCTTCTTCCCCTTGAGCTGGACCAGCTCCGCCTCGAACGCCTGCCCGTCGTGGCGCAGCGCGGCCAGCAGGTCCCAGTACGCCGCCGACCGGAAGGCGCGGCGCTCGCGCTCGCGCACCACGATCAGGCGCATCGCCACCGACTGGACCCGGCCCGCCGAGAGCCCGAAGGCGATCTTCTTCCAGAGCAGCGGGGACAGGGTGTAGCCGACCAGGCGATCGAGGATGCGCCGGGTCTCCTGCGCCCGGACCAGCCGGTCGTCGATGTCCCGCGGATTGGCCAACGCCTCGGCGATGGCCTCCTTCGTGATTTCGTGGAAGACCATCCGCCGCACCGGGATGTCCGGCTCCAGCAACTGCAGCAGATGCCAGGAAATGCTCTCCCCTTCCCGGTCTTCGTCCGTGGCGAGGAGGAGCTGGTCCACATCCTTCACCGCCGCCTTGAGCTCGCGGACGATCGCCTTCTTGTCGGGCGAGACGACGTAGAGCGGCTCGAAGTCCTGCTCCACGTTCACGCCGAGGCGGGCCCACTCTTCTCCCTTGTACTTGGCCGGAATGGACTTGGCGTCGCCGGGGAGGTCCCGGACGTGGCCCATCGAGGCCTCGACCCGGTAGCCGGAGGGGAGGAAGGAGCGGATGGTCCGGGCCTTGGTGGGGGACTCCACGATGACCAGCGTGGTGCCGGCGCCCGAGCGCGCGCCGCCGCGCTTCGCCTTCGCGGTTGTTGCCTTCCTGGGAGTCTTGGCAGCCCTGGCGGGCTTCGCCGCCCTGGCCTTCGGCTTCGTGGCA
This sequence comes from Gemmatimonadota bacterium, assembly GCA_024641745.1. GTDB lineage: Bacteria > Gemmatimonadota > Gemmatimonadetes > Gemmatimonadales > GWC2-71-9 > SPDF01. The sequence continues at coordinate 18,842 of JAHECL010000031.1, forward strand.
GGCGCCTGCTTCCCCGGCGCCTTGGGCGCCGCGGATTTCGACTTCGGCTTGGTGGATGTCTTCGACTTCGAACTCGCCATAGGCCTCAACTCACAGGGATGTCCCGACCCGCCCCGACGCAAAATCGTTTGCAACTAAGGACGGGCATGACCGATTGGCAAGGCGGCGGGGCCAAATCCACCGCCGCGCATGGCCTCAGGCGACGTCTGCCTGACGGATCCAGGCCACGATCTCGGCGGCGGCGGTGGCGGGATCCTCATGGTCGTTGTCGACCGTGAAGTCGGCCTGCGCATAGAAGGATTCGCGCCCGGCCAGGAGGGCCATCATCCGGGCCAGCCCCTCCCCGCCACGCAGGAGGGGTCGTACCGGCCCTTGCGCGGCCCGCGCCAGGGCGATCCCCGGAGCGACCCGCAGGTAGCAGAGATGCGATCGCCGGCGTGCCTGCTCGAGATTGCCGGGCTGCGCCGCCCAGCCGCCGCCCGGCGCGATGACGCCCGGCTCCGCCTCGAGCGACGCCGCCGTTGCCTCCCGCTCCAGTTCGCGGAATCGTGCCTCACCGAACTCCCCGAAGATGCGATCCACCGGCATGCCCATCCGCCGGATGATCACGGCATCGAGATCCACGAACGGGCGTCCAAGCGCCTCCGCCACCGCGGCCCCCACGGTGCTCTTCCCGGACCCCGGCAGCCCGACCAGGACGAGGTGCCGGCCCGTCATCCGGTCGGGCGCCGCGCGTTGAGCGCCGTGACGTATCCCTCGACGTTCCGGCGCAGCTCCGTGAGGGAATCGCCGCCGAACTTCTCCAGCATCGCGTCGGCCAGGGCGATGGCCACCATCGCCTCCGCGATCACGCCCATCGCCGGTACGGCGGTCACATCGGAGCGTTCGCTCTGCGCCGCCGCGGCCTGGCCGCTCGCGAGGTCGACGGTCGGCAGGGGGCGCATCAGCGTGCTGATCGGCTTCATCGCAACGCGCACCACCAGCGGCTCGCCGGTAGTCATCCCCCCTTCGAGCCCACCGGCGTTGTTGCTTCGGCGGCGGAAGCCGGCCCGCGGACCGGGCTCGGTGCCGGCGTCTGCGTCAATGGGATCGTGGACCTGCGAGCCGGGCCGCCGCGCCGCCTCGAACCCGAGCCCGACCTCGACGCCCTTGACCGCCGGGATCGACATCAGGAGCTGGGCGAGCCGGCCGTCGAGCTTCCGGTCCCAGCTGACGTGGCTGCCGAGTCCCGGCACCAGCCCGGTGACGACGACTTCCACCTCGCCGCCGAGCGTGTCGCCGGCGGCCTTCGCGTCGTCGATGCGCCGGATCATCTCGGCCTCGGCCGCCGGGTCGAGGACGCGGACCGGGGACCGGTCGGCGGCCGCATTCAGCGGCAGGGGGAGCGGCGAGGGAGGGCGGGCGGCGGCCCCGCCGAGGGAGACGACGTGGCTGCCGACGTCGACCCCGAATTCCATGAGAAGCCGCCGGGCCAGGGCCCCGGCGGCGACGCGGGCGGCCGTCTCCCGGGCGCTGGCGCGCTCGAGGATGTCGCGCGCGTCGGTCCGGTCGTACTTGAGCACCCCGACGAGGTCGGCGTGGCCAGGGCGCGGACGGGTCACCTGACGGCGCCGATCGTCCCCCGGCTCGCCCTCGGGCGCCATCACATCCTTCCAGTTGGCCCAGTCCCGGTTTGCAATGCGCATCGCCACGGGCGAACCGAGCGTTTCCCCTGCCCGGATGCCACTGAGCCACTCGATGCGGTCCTGCTCAATCTTCATCCGGGCGCCGCGCCCGTGCCCCTGCATGCGTCGGGCGAGCTGGGCGTCCACGAAGGCCGCCGTCACCGGCAGGCCAGCTGGCAGCCCCTCGACGACGGCCACGAGGGCCGGGCCGTGTGATTCACCCGCGGTGGTGAAGCGGAAATGCACGGGAATCCTCGTGATGCGGCCGGTCAGCGGCCGGCCCGGGAAAACGCATGAGCCCGACACAGGTCGGGCTCACGGGTGGTGGATGGGGGCGCGGCAGCGCCGCGCAGACGTCCGCCGATCAGTCGTCCAGGATGCGCGGGGTGACCAGGATGATCAGGTCCTTGCGCTGTTCCCGGTTGCTCGAGAACGAGAAGAGCGGGCCGAGGAGCGGAAGGCGCGAGAGCATCGGGATGCCCGAGCGGGTCTTCTGCACTTCGGTCACGGTCAGGCCGCCGATGACCGCGGTCTGTCCGTCGGCCACGAGGAGCTGGTTGTCGGCCTGCTGCGTCTCGACGATGAAGCCGAGCTCGCGGTCCGCCACCGGCCGCACCGCCGACCGCTCGGTGTGGAGCACCATCGTGATGTGCCGGTCGTCGGTCACGTGGGGCGTCACGATGAGCTTGATGCCGGTCTGCTTGAACTGGACCGTGGACTGGGCGGCCACCGTGCCGGATCCGTAGTCGATGATGCGAACCGGGGTCTCCTCACCGACGAGGATGTTGGCCTCGCGGTTGTCCATCGTGTTGATGGTCGGCTCCGCCTGGATGTCGGCCAGTTCGGTCTGTTCCAGGGCGGTGAGGAACACGGTGAAGTCGAAGTTCCCGATGGCGGTGGACCAGACCAGGTCGAGCGCCGGCTGGGAGATGCTCGCGTCGGCGTTGCCGACCGCGGCGAGCGAGTTGCCGCCCAGCCCCACGACGGTGGTGCCCGGATCGTAGCTGCTGCCCGGATCGCTCGGGTCGGGCCGCTGCACCAGGCTGTTGAAGAAGGTGGACTGGCTGCCGAGGTCATACTTGAGGCCGAGCTGGTCCAGGCTGGTGCGGTTGACGAAGATGATCTTCGCCTGGATGGCCACCTGCGGCGTCTTGATGTCGAGCCGGCGGGTGAAGTCGGCGATGTACTGGATCCGGCTCCGCGTGTCGGTGATGATGAGCGAGTTGGAGGCGGTGTCCGGGAAGACCTTGCCGCGGCCCTTGGTCAGGATGCCGTCGAGGTTCTTGGACATCTCCTTGGCGCGGGCGTAATTCATCCGCACCACGACCGTCTCCAGCGGCTCGAGTGAATCGAGCGCGGAGAGCGCGGCCGGCGAGTCGACCCGGATGATGCCGCCCGGGAGTTCGGTGGCCGAGAGGCCCTGCGTGGCCAGCACGGCGTAGAACGCCTGGGTCCACGGCTGGTTCTTGACCTCCGCCGACACCTCGCCCTTGATGTCCCGCCCGAGGATGATGGACCGGCCGCTGAAGGCGGCGAAGCCCGCCACGACGTCGGCGATCGACGCGCGGTCCCAGGTCACGGTGATGCGGGGTTCATCGCCCTGGCTCGCCGGCCTGGCGGCCACGGCGGGCACTTCCGGGGAGCCGGCGGGACGCGCCGACGCCGGGCGGGTGCTCGGGCCCGAGAACTGCCCGGGGGCCGCGCTGGACCAGGCCAGGAAGGGCCGTTCCGCGCCGAACGCGATCCGGATCTCGGTGCCGTTCTGGTCGATCGTGTATTCCTTGACCGCATCGAGCTCCACCACCACGCGAACCACGTTCGCGGAATACTGGCCGGTGCGGACGTTCAGGACGCCACCCCGGTTCACGCCGTCGTACTGCCCGAGGGAGCGGCTGTCGAGGGTGACCCCGGTCAGATCAAGCACGAGGCGCGCCGGATCCTTGAGGATGAAGTCCTTGAGCTGGACGGCCCCGGAGAAGGCGATGACGACCTCGGCGCGACCGGGCGCGGAGACGACACTGACGCCGGTGACCGACCCAGGGTCGGAGACGTCGGCTCGGGCGGGCGCAGCCAGCCCCATGAGCGCGACGGCAAGGGCACAGGAAACGAGTCGGGTCATGGTGTGTCTTCCTCCCGCTTGGTCAACGACAGGGTTTCCTGCCGCTCAAAGCCGAAATCCTCAACGATGAACACCACATCTTTTTGGCGAATCTGCGCCACCCGGAGGCGGCCGACCTGATCGCCGACCCGCAACTTGAACCGGCGCTCGTTGGTGCGGTCGCGCAGGATGGCGACGCTGTTGCTGTTGTAGGCCAGGTCCTGGTAGATGGCGAGCAGGGTCAGGTCGGGCAGCTCGGGACCGGCGGTGGCCAGGTCCAGCAGCGACTCGAACGGATCCCGGCTGCCACCGGTATAGGCGAAGGACTCGCGTCGGGCCATCGGCCCGCTGACGGAGGCGCTCTCGGCCCGCGCCGCGGCGATGCGTGCGCCCTCGGCCGAATCGGCCTGGGCGGCCTGGGCGTCCACGACAGGCGCGGGGGCGCCCGGCGACGGGGCGGCGGGCTCCGGCGCCTCGGCGTCACCGCCGCAGGC
>JAHECL010000032.1 GCA_024641745.1 Gemmatimonadota bacterium
ATCGCCTCGGCGATGAGGTCGCCGATTTCCTTGTCGTTATTGGCGGAAATGGCGCCCACCTGGGCGATTTCCTTGCGGCCGGTCGTGGTGACCGAGAGGCGCTTCAGCTCCTCGACGATGAGCTCGACGGCCTTGTCGATGCCGCGCTTCAGCTCCATCGGGTTCGCGCCGGCGGTCACGTTCTTCAGGCCCTCGCGGAAGATGGCCTGCGCCAGCACGGTCGCGGTGGTGGTGCCGTCGCCGGCCAGGTCGGAGGTCTTCGTGGCGACTTCCTTGACCATCTGGGCGCCCATGTTCTCGATCGGGTCGGCCAGTTCGATTTCCTTGGCGACGGTGACGCCGTCCTTCGTGATCGTCGGCGAGCCGAACTTCTTGTCGATGACGACGTTCCGGCCCTTCGGGCCGAGGGTCACCTTGACCGCCTCGGCGAGCTGATCCACGCCCTTCTTGAGCTTGGCGCGGGCGTCCACGCTGAACATCAGTTCCTTCGATGACATGTGTGCGATTCTCCTCAAATTGTTGCGGACACTCAGCCGAGCTTGGCGAGGATGTCCGAGGCCTTGATGATGATGACTTCGTCGTCACCGAGCTGGAAATTGGTGCCGCTGTACTTGCCGTAGATGACCTTGTCACCCACCGCGAGGTCCATCGGAACCCGGACGCCCTTGTCCATGCGGCCTGGACCGACGGCGATCACCTGACCCTGGGTCGGCTTTTCCTTGGCGGTATCGGGGATGTAGAGCCCGCCGCGCATGGTCTCGGAATCCTCCGAGGGCATGATCACGACACGATCTTCCAGCGGCTTGATGCTGACCTTCGTCTTGCTCTTCGTCGCAGTGGACATTTCCTGCCTCCAGCAACATGGAAAAGGTTAGATAACGCTTGCATTTGCAATGAGTTAGCACTCGGCAATGCAGAGTGCCAGAACACCCGAAACGTAACCGGGATACGCTCGAAGTCAAGCGCTCGCCGGTGCGAATTGGCAATCGCCGGGCCAGAGTGCTAAGCCAAATTGACAGGAATTGTGGTTGGAGGGGCCCCGCGGCTTGCCGCCAGGGCGGCCCATCTGCCAGCAGGACATTTCGGGGGGAGGGGTAACAGATGGGGAACGATCAGGCGGGGACCACTCGCCGGGCCCCCACCCACCGCTGCCACCACCACTTGCCGTAGGGATCGGTGGCGCTGAGCTGGCTCTTCTGCACGCCGTTGGTGGCGCTGTGAATGAATTCGCCGCCGCCGAGATACAGCCCGACGTGGGACACCCGGGTCCCCCCGGCGGAACTCGAGAACGTCAGGATGTCCCCGGGCGCGAGGGAGCCCAGGTCCCTCTCGATTCCCACGCCAGCCAATGCCTGGTCGGCGCTGGTTCGCGGAAGCGAAATGCCGTGGGCCGTGAAGGCGTACTGAATCAACCCGGAACAATCGAAGCCGTTCGCACTAGTCCCGCCCCAGGAATAGGGCGTGCCCATGACACTCAGGGCGGTCTGCACCACCTCGCTTGCAAGGGGAGATGCGGCTACGCCGGCGGTGCTCACCGACGTGGACGACGCCACCGGTGGCGAGGTGGCGACCGGCGCCGATTCCGGCGCCGTCGCTCGCCGGCGCATCCCTCCGCCAAGCCGGACACCGACCTGCCATCCCTCGTCGCCGCCCTGGCTCAATCCCCTCCACCGGCCCTCGACCCCCAGGCCGATCGCCGACAAGAGGCGAAAGTCATAGCCGGCACCGATCGAATAGGATCCCCAGAAGAGGTCGGCACCGTTTGCGCCGAAGCCGCCACTGACACCGCCGACCAGGTAGAGGCCGGGCTTGCCTCCGCGCCAGAGGCTCAGGTCGGCCGCCCCGCCAAGCAGCCAGCCGCCACCCCCACTGGGTGAGAACCAGGTCGCATTCATCGTGAGGGAGAGGGGGGTGCCGAGGCGGCGAGCCATCCCGGCGCTCAGGACGAAATATTCCTGCGGCCTCCCGCCGTACCAGCCTGCCTCGACGCCAAACCCCTGTGCCTGCAGGCCCCCGGGAACCAGAAGCGCGGCCGCGACCGCCACGGCCCCGAGCCTGGCGAACACGGCAGACCTCCTCATCGGATCCGGGTCGGGATGGCGGTGCGCACGTTGACCTCGTAGGTGTTGCCCGGCCGGCAATTGAGCCAGATACGAGCCCTGATGATGGTGTCGCTGACCAGGGTGGGCGCCGCGCCGGTCATGAGCAGTGGAACGATCTTGCGGGTGCCGTCCCGAACGAGCACCAACCCTCGTTCAATGCAGCTGCGGCCCAGGGAGTCGGTCCCCACCCTCGCTCCGCTGAAGAAGAGTTGCGTCCCGTCCGGCGTGGTCAGGACGAGTGAATCCGGCAGGGTGGGAAACTGAGCGGAGGAGGATGTCGAGTCGAGCGCCACCTGCGCTGGCGGCGCACCGTCGCCGGCGCCACCTGAACAGGCCACCAGCGCCAGCAGGGGAACCAGGGCGGGTGGGCGCATCAGCCGGCGGGCTCGTCCGGGGCGGGATCATCGATCGCCGCCACGTCGGGCGTGCCGTCCGGCAGGACATGGAGGGCATGCTGGAGCGCGGGAGAGTGGCGCAGCGCGCGGAGCCAGTAGTGCACCGAGACATATCCTGCGGCGCCACCGAGGATGACGGTCAGGATCACCCCGTGGATCGGATTGGGCAACGCCGCCGCGAGGACGGTCCCGATGAACGCTCCAAGAAAAGAGGCTGCCAGCGCCACGAAAGGCGTCAGCAGCCATCCAGATGCACGGAGCAGTACGATCTTCGCGCGCATCGCCTCAGCTGCGCGGGCCCGTGGCGGCCCCCAGAATCGCGGCGAGGGTCACACCAGGCAGGAACGAGACGCCGAAGCTCCCGAGGTTCCAGCCCGCGCCGGGAAAGTGGACCAGGACCGCGACCACCCAGCAGGCGACCGTCAGTGCGAGTGCGGTCAGGAGCCCCGCCCCCACCGAGACGGCGCCCTTCCGCGCCTGGCTGGCGAGGATCTGGGCGCCCATCCACGGCAGGTAGGTTCCGACCATCCACCAGACGGGGTGATACCACCAGTTGCTGCCGCCACCGACCTCGAGCCACCGGTTGGTGTACGTGCCGGTCGGCTGGAGCACGGCCACGTCGATCACCAGGAAGACCACGGTGGAGGCCAGGCCGATGCCGGCGGCACCGGCGATGCCCTCGATCGTCCGCGGGCGCGTCCAGGTGCCCGGAAGGAAGGTGGCGGCTGCCAGCCCGGCGACGAGGACGAGTGCCCCGAGCCCGAACTCCGCCGGCCCTGCCAGAAACCGGGTGATGAACGACATGGCGACGACCACGACCGCCGTAATGGCGCCGAGCGTGAGCGCCGAGCGGAGGACGTAGGGGAGGTCGGTCAGGTCGGTGCCTGCTTCGGCGCGAACCGCGGAACTCATGCCTGCTCCAGGGAAGGGTGGAATACGGAATAATAGCGGGCGATCGGCCGCCCGGCCAAGGGTTCAGGCCAGCCCGAATCCAATGGCCACCACCACATCGGTGACAGCCCAGGCGCCCAGGGCGGCATACATCCCACGCTGGTGCTGGGCAGGGGTCATGGCATGGCATCGGAGGAGCCAGGGCAGCAGCACCGCCAGCCAGGCCAGGAGGGCGACGCCGAGCAGGCCAAATCTCCATCCGCCCCCGGCATCCGACCAGCCCCGCCCCGCACCGGCCAGGGCCAGCATCCAGAACGCCGCGCCTGCCGCCCCGATGGCCAGCACGAGGCTCGCCCGCTCCCCGAGCATCAGGGCGAGCGTTCGGTCACCGCGACGCCGGTCCTCCTCGAACTGATAGATCTGGGTCAGCGGATACAGCGCGGCAAAGAGCGGCGCGAAGGCGACGAAAATCAGGATCGCAGGCCGGTCGAGGGGGCGGCCGGTCAGCGCCCACCCCGCCAGGGGCGTAAGCGCGCCGAAGCCGACCATGTTGATCACCCAGTCGGCCCCCGCCACCGCCTTGAAGCGGAACGGCGGGACCGAATACAGCACGGACAACACGAAGCAGATCCCGTAGGCAGCCGTGAAGGCGGGCGGCAGCAGGAGCGAGAGGGCCCCGCCCAGGGCGAGGAGCCCCATCCCGAAGGCGAAGAGATGAGGCGGGATCGGCGGCGGGGCCCGGAGGTAGCCGATGTCACCCTCATCCTTGTCGAACGCGGAATTGATGGCGAGGGTGCCGCCGTTGAGGAACACCACCCAGAGCAGCAGCCCGAGCACCGCGGCGCCCGATCGGTCTCCCGCCAGCACCCCGGAGAATCCGACCGCCAGGACATACCCCAGCCCCGTGTGCGCCGCCATGATCGGCCACTCGGCGGGACGGGTATGGAGGAGGTAATCGAACCGGGCACCCAGGACGCCATAGCCCACGCGGCGGAAGGGCGACCTGGCGGCGTCGGTCACCAGCGGAGTCCGAGATGTCCGGCGGCGATGCGGAGCCCCCGCAGGGTCAGGTCAGGCTCGATGCGCCGGATGAGGTCGGTAAAGGGGGCGATCACGCCGGCGAGCCCGCCGGTCGCGAGGACGGCCGGCTGCCCCCCGCCCGGCCATTCGGCAAAGATCCGGCGCAGCATGCCGTCGGCGGCATCGGCGGCACCGAAGAGCACCCCGGCCTGGATGCACTCCTCGGTGCGTCGTCCGATGACCCGCTCGGGAGCGGCCAGTTCGGTGGCGGGGAGCTTGGCGGCCAATCGCGTCAGCTGGTCGGCCGATGTCCGGAGACCCGGCATGATGGCGCCGCCGATGAAGCGCCCGTCCCCGGTGATGCAGTCGAAGGTCGTCGCCGTCCCGAAATCGACCACCACGGCGTCGGACCGGCAGAGTTCGAGCGCGGCGAGGCCGTTCACGATGCGGTCGGCCCCCACGCTGAGCGGCTCGTCGACGTCGAGCGTCAACGGAAGCGGGGAGCGGGGATCGATCGAGACGGCCTTGACGGCCGTGGCCGACTCGATCCCGGCCTTGACGCTCTGCGTCACCGCGGGCGCCACCGAGGCGAGGATCACGGCCCGGACCTCGTTCGGGGAGTGACCGGCGTGCAGGAGGAAGGTCCCGAACGCCGTTCCCCACTCGTCCGGGGTGCGATCGGGATTGGTCGTGAGTCGCCAGTGGGCGGTGATCTGGTCGCCCCGATAGAGGCCGACCGTGATCTCGGTGTTTCCGACGTCGAGCGCGAGGAGCATGGGAGGAATCTAGGGCGTGGAGGGGACGCCGGTAAGGCGGGGGTCAGACCGGCGAGTGGTCGCCGACCGAGACCGCGTGGACCAGCCCGGTGGCGTCCCGGACCAGCAGTCGGCCGTCGGCACCGATCCCGTGTGCCGCTCCTTCGACCGGTGACGACACCGGGCGCCCGCGCAGCCAGTCGCGGCGGGCATAGGCACCGAGTTCGTCCTCGCTCAACCGCGGGGCCTCGAGTTCCAGCCCCTGAAGCGCCCGCGCGAGCGGCTCGGCCAGCGCCTCCACGGTGGTCTCGGCGCAGTACGCCCGCAACGAGGTCGCCCGGTCACGCAGCCCGGTCGGCAAGTCATTGCTGACGTTCAGGCCGAGGCCGATGGCCACCCACTGCAGGCGATCACCCTGCCAGCGCGCCTCCACGAGGAGGCCCCCGACCTTCCGGTCGTGCACGATCAGGTCGTTCGGCCACTTGAGCCGCACCGGGTTCACGGCCGGGATGCCATCGAGCACGCCCGCCACGGCGAGTCCGGCTCGCAGGCTGAGGAGCTCAAATCCGCCGGGCGTCCCCTGGCCTCGGCGCAGGACGCTCAGCCACAGCCCGCCCGGCCCGGAGTGCCAGGTCCGGCCGCGGGAACCCCGCCCCGCTCGCTGCTCCGCCGCAACGAGCCATGTGCCGTCCTCCGCGCCACCCGCTGCCCGGCGGTGCAGCTCATCGAGTGTCGAATCGACGACATCGAGCCAGATGCCCGCGGTCACCCGCCCCCGGCCTTCCACCACCAGAGCAGGATGGCGCACCCCGCGGCGATCCGGTACCAGGCGAAGGGGATGAAGTCTCGCCGTGACACGAAACCGATGAAGGCGCGGATCACCACCAGCGCGCCGAGGAACGACACCACGAAACCGGTCACGAAGACCGGAATATCCGCGACCGACAGGTGGCCCCGGCTGCTGACGACGTCGAGCAGCGTGGCCGCCACCATCACCGGCACGGCCAGGAAGAAGGAAAACTCGGTCGCGGCGGTCCGCGAAAGTCCCAGCATGTAGCCGCCGAGGATCGTCGCTCCGGCCCGGGACACGCCTGGAAAGAGGGCCAGGACCTGTGCGAGGCCCACGCCGAAGGCCAGCCGTGGCGGGAGCGCATCCACCGTCGGGACACGCTGGTCCGGGTGGAGCCGCTCGATCAGCAGGATGGCGATTCCACCCACCACGAGCGCCGCCGCGACGGTCGGCACGGTGAAGAGGTGCGCCTTGATCCACCGATGAGTGAGGAGGCCCACCACCGCCGCGGGAAGGAACCCCAGGGCAAGATTCAGGGTGAAGCGCCGGCTCTCCGCGGTGCGCCCCAGGTCCCGGGCGATGCCGACGAACCGGGCACGGTAGAGCCACACCACGGAGAGGATCGCCCCGAGCTGGATGAAGATCTCGAACGTCTTGGCGCGCTCGCCCGTGAAACCGATGAGGTCGCCGGCGACGATCAGGTGGCCGGTGCTCGACACGGGGATGAACTCGGTGACGCCTTCCACCAGCCCGAGGAAGGCCGCCTGGAGCAGGCTGACGAGGTCCATCTAGCCGAGGGCTTCCCGGTACAGCGCCTCGTACATCGGCACGATGCGGTCCGCGGCGTAGTCCCCGGCCTTGACCACGGCGGCCTCCCGCATCGCGCGGTGCCTGGCCGGGTTGCGCAGGAGCTCGACGGCGCGGCGGCCCATCGCCTCGACGGAGCCGACCGGTTCGAGAATGCCGTTGATGCCGTCCTCGATTACTTCCGGCAGGCCGCCGGCCCGGCTCGCCACGACCGGCGCGCCGCAGGCCATCGCCTCCAGCGCCGCGAGGCCGAACGACTCCGATTGCGAGGGCAGCAGGAACAGGTCGGTCGCCTGCATCAGCTCGACCACCCGGTCGAGGCGCCCGAGGAAACGGACATCCGCCGATACCTCCAGCAACTCCGCTTCGCGCTCTGCCTCGGCACGCTCCGGTCCGTCGCCGATCATCAGCAGCGTGGCGGGCATCGCCCTGCGTACCCGCGAGAAGATCCGGATCACGTCCTTGACCCGCTTCACTTCCCGGAAGTTTGAGGTGTGACTCAGGATCTTGTGCCCCGCCGGTGCCAGCCCCTCCCGCTTGGCCGCGTCGTCGGGCCGGTACTGGGAGAGGTTCACGAAGTTGGGGATGACCCGGAGGTTGTGCTGGACCGGCCCGAAGGCCCGCAGCGTCTCGCTCCGCAGGAACTCCGACACCGCGGTCACTTCGTCGGAGCGCTCGATCGAGAACCGGGTGATGTCGAAGAAGCTCGACTCCTGGCCGACCAGCGTGATGTCGGTGCCGTGGAGCGTCGTCACCACCTTGATCGGATGCTCCGCCGCGAGCATCTCGCGGGCGATCCACGCCGTGGTGGCATACGGGATGGCGTAATGGACGTGCAGGAGGTCGAGCTTCTCGCGTCGGCTCACCTCGTACTGCTGGGATGCCAGCGCCAGGGTGAAGGGGAAGTGGTCGAACAGCGGATAGTGTCCGTGCCGCGTTTCCACCTCGTGGTAGTACACCCGCTCGGCGAAGCCGCCGCGCAGTCGGAACGGGGAGGCGTAGGTGATGAAATGCACTTCGTGGCCCCGCTGCGCCAGCTCGAGGCCGAGCTCGGTGGCGACGGCCCCGGAACCGCCGTAGGTCGGATAGCAGGTGATGCCGATCTTCATGTCTCACTCCAGTGGGCGGCGATCTCCGCCGCCAGGTCGCCTGGCGGGCGGGTGGCGTCGAGCCGCAGGATGTCGCCGTCGAGCTGGTGGCGAAACCAGGTCTCCTGCCGCTTCGCATATTGGCGCGTGCTGATGGTGATGGCTCCCGCCACCGAGGCGCGGGGGCGCTTCCCGTGGAGGTAGTCCACCGCCTCCTTGATGCCGATGCCGTCGAGACCGGGGGCATGGGCCGCATGCCCCTCCGCCAGCACCGACGCCACCTCCTCGATGAGTCCGCGCTGGACCATCTCGGTCGCACGGCGCTCGATCCGCTGGTGCAGGATCGGACGCGGCACGCTCAGCACCACGTACCAGGGCCGGAACGGCCGCTGCTCCTTCGCGGCGTGCTGCCAGTACGAGAGGGGGTGCCCGGTGAGCAGCGCAATCTCGATGCTCCGCATCGCCCGCTGCCGACCCCCGCCGCTGTACCGCGGGTCGAGGCGCCCGGCCCACCGCACCAGTTCGCCATCGGTCTCGTCCACCAGCAGCGCCTCGAGCGCCGCCCGCCGGCTGGCATCCAGCGCCGGCTCGCGGAACAGTCCTTCCATCAACGCCCGGACGTAGAGACCGGTTCCCCCAACGACCACCGGGAGCTTCCCCCGCGACCCGATCTCCTCCATCCACCCGATGGCGGCGGCGGCATAGCGGCCGGCGCTGTACCGGTGCCCCGGATCGAGGACGTCGACGCCGTGGTGGGGGAGCCTGGCCAGTTCCCGCCGAGTCGGCTTGGCGGTGCCGATGTCGAGGCGCCGGTAGACCTGGCGGGAATCGGCCGAGACGACTTCGAGCGGCCAGTGCGCCGCGAGCGCCAGCGCGACGGCCGTCTTCCCGACAGCGGTTGGTCCGACGAGGACCGGAATCCTACCGGCGGCCAAACCGCCGCTCCAGTTCTTCCCTCGGAAGCTGCACGATGGTGGCTCGTCCGTGCACATCGTGCGGTGGCAGCTCGGTGGCGAAGAGCTGGAGCAGCAGGGCGCGCATCTCCCCCTGGCTCAACCGCTGTCCCGCCTTCACGGCCGCGCGGCAGGCATACGTGGCGCCGAAGCGTTCCAGCGGATTGGCCCACCCGCCGAAGCGCCCCCGCGCCAGGTCGGCGATCATCTCCCGGAAACAGGCCACGGCATCGAATCGGGGATGCGGCGTCGGCACCGCCTGGAGCACCACGGTGCTCCCGCCGAACGCCTCCACCGAATACCCGACGCGTTCCAGCGCGTCGCGATGCCGCTCCAGCGCGTCGAGCTCCTCGTCGGTCAGTTCCACGGTCGCCGGAATGAGCAGTCGCTGCGAGGGAGCGCCCTGCCCCGAGATCGATGCCATGACCAGTTCGTACAGGACGCGTTCGTGGGCCGAGTGCTGGTCGACGAACACGACACCCTCGGCGGCCTGATAGACGATGAAGGTATCGAAGAGCTGGGTGAGGCCCGCGGCGAAGGGGTCCGCCGCCCCGACCGGCTCGGGGTCGCTCCCGGCCGGCGCGCGCGCGTCCGCCGGCGGTTCGCCGAACAGCGACGCGAGGAGTTCTCCCGCCGGGATGTCGGTGGCGCCGACGGGCATCGGGCGCCAGTCCCCGACCGGCGCGGCGGCGACGAAGGCGCCGATGGCCTGGCGAACGGCGTCCTCGACCGTCCGCTCAAGCCCGATGCGATCCCGGAAGCGGACTTCCATCTTCGACGGGTGGACGTTGACGTCCACCTCGCTCGGCGCCAGGTCGATCCGGAGGTAGAGCGAGGGGCGGTCCCCCGGGTGGATCGCCGCCCGGTATCCTGCCTCCGCGGCGCGGACCAGAAAGGGATCGCGGAAGGGCCGGCCGTTCACGAACAGCTGGGTCCGGCGGCCGCTGGGCGATGCATCGCCGGGACGCTGGACGAATCCGGAGATGCGGAACGCCCCGGCGGCGTGCTCGACAGGGACGAGCGTCCCCACCAGGTCCCGGCCCCAGACGGCGATCAGTCGGTCGGCTTCCAGCTGGCCCGGCGGCGCGGCGAGGCGCACCTGCCCGTCCTGCACCAGCTCGATCCCCACGCCGGGGTGGGCCAGCGCGAGGGTGGCGATCGCCTCGTAGGCGGCCCGGGCCTCGCTCGCCGCCGAGCGGAGAAACTTCTTGCGCGCCGGTGTGTTGAAGAAGAGCCCGCGGACCGTGACCGTGGTCCCCCGCTGCCGTGCCACCGGCCCGACATGCTCCAGCCGACCGCCCACCACCTGCAGTTCGGAGCCCTCGGCGTCATCTTCCGCCGTGGTGAGGGTCAGCCGGCTCACCGACGCGATGGCGGGGAGTGCCTCGCCCCGAAATCCGAAGGTGGTCACGCCAGTCAGGTCGGCGGCGCTCCGGATCTTGCTGGTCGCGTGCCGGTCGAGCGACAGCACGGCGTCCTCGCGCCCCATGCCGCACCCGTCGTCCGCCACCTCGATGAGCGTCTTCCCGCCATGCTCCACCAGCACGCGCACGTCGGTGGCGCCGGCGTCGATGGCGTTCTCGACCAGTTCCTTGAGCGCGGAGGCCGGACGTGCGACGACCTCGCCGGCGGCAATCTGGTCAGCGACGGCGTCGGGCAGGATGGAGATGCGGCGTGACATGAAGGGAATCTAGTCCCGATCCACCGCGACGACGGCGACGGTGGGTATCCACCCCAGACGCCCGGCCGGATCGCGGACCAGCAGCCACCCGCGCTGCTGGTCCAGGCGCAGGAGCGCCTGCCCGGCATCGAGAGCCGCGACGGCGGAACTCCGCCCGTGGGGACTCACCCGCAGCGCCACCGATTCCACGACGAGATCGACCGGCTGGGCGTACCGATGCTCCAGCCAGAAGGCACCCGCCGCGAAGAGGAGCGCCACACCCCCGACCACCGCCCAGCGCATGGCTCGCCGCGGACGGGCCACCAGCCCGATCCAGCAGACGGCCCAGAGGACCAGTGCGACCAGCACCAGTTCCGACGGGGTGACCGGGGCGGTCCACAGCCGTGCCGCAGAAACGGCATCGGGTGGCGGGGTCAGCTGCAGGGCGCGTCGAATCGTGCCGTTGCGGGGGGCGAGCCGGAGGGCGCGGTGCCACGCGGCGCTCGCTTCGACGGCGTTGCCGAGTCGATAGTCGGCCGCACCGAGATTGTACCAGTAGGCGGGGACCTCGGGATCGGTCCCGACCAGGGCGGCAAAGCCCGCACGCGCCGCCGCGAGATCCCCCACGTCATAGAGCGAGGCGGCGTCGGGGCCCTGCGCCGATGCGCCGGCGGAAAGCGCCAGGGTGAGGAGCAGTCCGGAGAGGAGCCCGTGCGACACACGACGCCGACGCCCTCCCTCGGAGAGCTGGCCCCGCAGGGCTCTCCAGCGCTCGATGATGGTCTCGTCCTGCCCCTCCTGCCCCGGCGCGTACCGCCGCTCCCGGAGCAGGAGGCGGAGTTCCAGCAGGCGATGCACGACCTCCGGTTCCAGCCCTGCCGCGCGCAGGGCGGCGGCCAGGGCCGGCTCGTCGCCGCTGACGATGGCGGCGGGCGCCAGGCCGGTCACCATCCCGTCGATTTCGATTTCGACCCGCCGTGCGGTCAACCCGCGGTCCTCGACCGTCGGCCGGGCGCGCCCGCGCCACCGGTCCCGGACGAGGTGGAGACCCCAGAGGGCCGGCGGGACAAGAACGATGAGGAGCCAGCCGATCGGTCCGGGCAGGTCAATGAACCGTGAGGGGACGAGGGTGCGTCGCGCGGCGAGCAGTGGCGGCGGGAGCGCGCCCTCCGCCCTGGCCGAGGGCTCCGCCACAGCGAGCGAGGTGGCGGGAATGCGGGCGACCCGGAAGGATCGGGTGCCGAGATCGTAGTACGGATACTCGATCGGAGGGAGCGAGAGCGTTCCCACCGCGTCCGGCACCAGGGTGAATCCGAAGCTCTTGGTGCCGATCACCACGCCATCGACGGTGCGCGGGCGTTCCTCGACCACGTCCGGGTAGGCCCGTGCCCCCTCGGGCCAGGTCACGGCCGGGGAGGGCCAGAGCGTGACATTTCCCTTCCCCGCCACCACGATCGCCACGCGCACCGGCTCGCGTGCCCGGGCCGCCTGAGGGGTGACGATGCGCTCGACCGAGAGGTCGGTGCCAACCGCGCCGTTGAAGTCCGCGGGCCGTCCCGCCTCCGGAAGGGGGCTGACCATGATATGCCCGCTGTCACTGCTGACGGAGAACCGTTCCTCCTGGCTGAAGAACTGCAGCGCCAACGGCACGGAGTACTGCATCTGCGCCGGCTCGATCACCAGGTCGCCGCTCCGGACCGGAAACGCCACCTGATGCGCCACGAACAGATCGTACCAGACGCCCCCGACCTGGCGGCTTGCGGCGATTCCGACCGGCGCAGGCTGCGGGTAGCTCCACATCCCTTCCACCGCCGGCGGCACCAGCGTCGGGGCGCGTCGCAGGCGGAGCCGCAATTCCCTGGGAAACCAGGCGGCGGTCACGATGTCCACCTGCTCCCCGACCACCGCCCTGGTGCTCGACAGCAGGAGCGACAACCCGACCTTCCCGGGCGCGGTTGGCGGGCGGGCCTGCGCCAGCAGCTGCCTGATGCGCGGGTTCACCTGGGCCGCCACCGCCGCACTCCCGGTGTCGGTGACGCGCACCGTCAGCGCGCCCACCTCCGCGATGGTGTCGCCCTGCCGAGCCTGGAACGGCCCGAAGTTCCACCGCCCGGCCCGGATCGCCCTCAGACGCAGTTCGATCGTCTTGCTGCGGGGCATGGGGGCGTTGGGCGTGACGCTCGTGCCCTCCGTCCGCGCAACCACGACGAACCCGTCCGTCGCGCCAACGCGCACTTCGATCGGGAGATCCGAGGCGCTCCGGACCCGCACCACGAGGACGACCTCTTCGCCAACCGCGACTTCGTCACGATCGAGCGTCACCGTCAGTTCCGGCGGAGTCGCCTGCTGGAGCAGGGCCAGCACCAGGAGGGCCGCTACCAATCCTTGGCCCCTCCCATGCCGCCGGAGAGGCGATCGAGTTGCCGGTTGCGCGTCGCGCGCTCCTCCCGCTCCACCGAGTTGAGGATCTGCTCCGCCTGTTCACGGGTGAGGCCCCGGTTCTTCTGGTCGGACTGATCCGGTGGCTTCGGCTGCTGTCCGCCCTGCGGAGGAGGCGGCTGTTGTCCGCCGCCTCCGGACGGCGGCGGAGGCGGCCGCATCCGCTCCGCCAGTTCGAGATTCCATTTCGCGCGCGCCGAGCCCGGTTCGAGGAGCAGCGCTTCTCGAAGGAGACTCGCCGCCTCCCCAACCAGCGTGTCGCGCAGGCTGGAATCCGCCTGCGCCGCCAGCAGGTTCACCACGCCGAGGTTGTACAGCGCCCGATACCGGAGCGCCGGATTGGTCGTCTTGGCGGCCTCCAGCAGCGCGCGGCGGGCCACCTGCAGGTCCCCGGCACGCAGGGCGGCCGTGCCCGCATTGTAGAACGCCGTGTCGCGACGGACCCCCTCCCGCGCGTCGCGCAGGAACGCCCCGGCGGCCCCGGCGGGATCGCCCGAGGAGAGGGCGCGTTCTCCGTCGGAGGGCCGCTGCGCATTCACAACCGCGGGCGCCCCCAGCAGCAACGCGAGCAGGAGCAAGGACGCGCCGCGACGGAAAAGCGTCTGCGCCAGCAGGATCACCGCGCCGAGCAGGAGCGGCACCCAGCCCATCGGCCGGAGGTCCGCTGCCCGGCTTTCGGTGCTGGGACTCCGCTTGAACGCCGCCACGAGCTCGCGCACCGCCCCGGCCTGATCCGAGAGCGACGCCGGGACGACCGTGCCGCCCGCCGCCTCGGCGGCCGCCTGGAGCACCGCTTCCCGCAGGCTGGTCTCCACCACCTGGCCGTCCTGGTCGAGCTTGTACTCGAGGAGCCGCCCCGCGGCGTCCCGGATCGGGATCTTGACCGGTTCCGGCGTGCCCTCCCCCACGAGGATGAGCCGGATCCCGGCCTTCTTGATGGCGGCAGCCGCCTCCTCGACCGACGAGAGCGAGTCGTGGGTTTCCCCGTCGGTGAACACCACGAGGACCCGGTCGGAGATTTCGGTGCTCGCCTCGAGCAGATCCAGCCCCTGGTTGAGCGTCGCGGCCAGGTCGGTACCTCCCTCGCTGGCCAGGTCGGGGTCGAGCCCTTCGAGGTACAGGGACACGGCGCCGCCATCCACGGTGAGCGGCGTGAGGATGTAGCTCCGTCCGGCAAAGGCGATCAACCCGAGCCGGTCGCCGTCCAGGTCCTGGACAAGCCGGCGGGCCTCGCGCTTCGCCCGACCGAGCCGGCTCGGCTCCACATCCTCGGCGAGCATTGACCGGCTGATGTCGGTGCTGATCACCAGGCTCAGGGCCCGCGCCTCCGTCTGGACGGTCGTGCGGCCGCCGCGCGGTCCGGCCACGGCGACCGCCGTGCAGAGGATCGCCGCGCCGAGCAGCCACGGCGTGCTTCGGTCGGCGCGGGCCGCCGCTGCGCCGAGCGTGGGCGACCAGGCGGTGGTGGCGTCGATGCGCCGGCGTCGCGCCCACCATGCCAGGCCACCACCGAGCACCATGACCAGCGGCGCGAGCACCAGGAGCCAGGTCGAGTCGAAGATCATGGGACCCGCACCGCCACGGTGGCGCTCAGGAGCAGCTCGAGCGCGAGGAGGGCGAGGCCGGCGATGGCCAGCGGCTTGGTGAGCTCCTCGTAGTGGAGGTACCGGGTGATCTGGACGGGCGTCTTCTCGAGCCCGTCGATCTGCCGGAAGATCCGGCCCAGCGCCTCGCTGTCCGTGGCGCGGAAGTACCGCCCGCCGGTCGTGGCGGCGATTTCCTTGAGGAGCGGCTCGTCGATGCGAACCGGCAGGATCTCGTATCGCAGCCCGGTGGCACTGCGGCCGGTGGGGATCGGCGCCTCGCCTTCGGTGCCCACGCCGATCGTGTACACCCGGATGCCGAACGAGGCGGCGGTGGCGGCGGCGGTGCGCGGATCGATCAATCCGCGGTTGTTCTCGCCGTCGGTGAGCAGGAGCACCACCTTCGACTTCTCAGGAGCGCGCCGCAGCCGGTTCACCGCGGTGGCGAGGCCGCTGCCGATGGCGGTGCCGTCCTCCAGGCTGCCGATGCGGAGCTCCATGACCGCCTGCTCCAGCACCGGATAGTCGAGGGTGACCGGCACCTGGGTCAGCGCCTCCGCCGCGAACGCCACGAGACCGATCCGATCGGCGCTGCGACCCCGGATGAAGCTGATGGCCTGGGCCTTCGCCACTTCCAGCCGGTTGGAGGGCGCGAAATCCTCTGCGTACATGCTGCTCGAGATGTCGATCGCAATCGCGATGGCGATCCCGTCCCGCTTCATCTCGATGCGGCTGCCCCCGACCTTCGGCCCCGCCGCCCCGATGATGACGCAGGCCAGGGCCGCGGTGCGGAGAAGCGGCGGCAGCCGGACCCACCAGGGGGGACCGCCGAGGGCGGCAGGGAGGGAGACGTCGCTGTAGAGGAGGCCGCGCGTCGGCCGGCGACGCCGCTGCCACCACCACCAGATCAGTGGCAGGAGCAGGAGCAGGAGCAGGGGCCGCGCGAGGTTCACGAGGCGGACTCCCCCTCGTACTCCGACGCGAGAGCGAAGGCCTGCTCCGCGAGGGAGAGCGCCACCCCGGCGTCTCCAGGACCGAAGAGCGCGTCCTCGAGCCGCTGCAGCAGCGCTGCCGACTCCGTGCTGGGGTGGCGGGCGGCACTCTCGCGCAGCCGGGCGGCGGCCGACGCCAGCACCGCCCGCGGTTCCCCCGCGGCGATCCACGCATCCACCGGAGCTTGCGCTCGAGCAGCCGCCGGCCTCGCGGCCGGCGGCTGCAGGGGACGGCCGCGCCGGCGCCACCAGAGGTGCACCGGAATGAGGACCAGCGTCGCCAGCAGCAGCAGGATGAGCACCGGTGTCGCCGTCTGGATCGGACGCAGCACCAGGCCGGCCTCGGGCTGCGGCGGGGGGAGTGAATCGCCCGGCAGCCGCGGCAGGACGCTGGCGATGGTGACGGTAATGACCGTGGCCGGGAGGGAGTCGGTGGTCCCGTCAGGCGAAATGAGGACCGGCCCGGGGACGTCGACGGTATGGGAGCCGGGAATCCAGCCGACGGCCGGGTAGCGCACGTCGATCGAATCGCCCCGGCGCACCAGCAGGCCGGGCCCCAGCGCTTCCACGGCGCCTTCCGGATTCCAGGGCGCGACGCGCACCGTGCGTCCCGTGGGGGCGGCGATCGTGCGGACCAGCCAGACGGTGTCGCCGACCTGCGGGAGCGGCGCCTGCGTGAGCGTGAGCGCGAGGAGGAGCAGCATCAGCGGTGGAGTCGCCTGGCGCGCAACGCGAACGCCCGCCGGAGCGGGAGCGCATAGTCCTGGCCGGTCACCAGCGCCACATGATCGACGCCGGCGGCGGCGAGCCCGCGGCGCCGTTCCTCGGACCGCCGCTCGGCGAGCGACGCCAGTCGCCCGCGGACCTCGCGGCTGCCGGCGTCCACCAGCACGCGGCGGCCCGACTCGGCGTCCTCGAGATCGAGCCATCCCGACGCCGGCAGCGCACGCTCACGCGGGTCGTCGACGGTGACCGCGACGACTTCGTGGCGCGCCGCCAGCCGCTGGAGCGGGCGTTCCCAGCTCGGGGCGAGGAAGTCCGACAGGATCACGACGATACTGCGATGGTTGAGGAGCCGCACGGCGTACGTGAGGCTGGCGGCGAGGTCGGTGGTCTTCCCGGCGGGCGCAAAGGCGACAAGATCCCGGATGACGCGGAGGGCATGCCGTCGGCCCTTCCGCGGGGGGATCACCTGCTCCACCCGGTCGGAAAAGAGCAGCGCCCCGACCCGGTCACTCTGCCGCGCCGCGGCCAGCGCCAGGACCGCCGCCACTTCGGCGGCCAGCGCGGCCTTGGTGCGCGGTTCGCCGAACCGGGTGGAGCCGGAGTGGTCCACCACGAGCAGCACGGTGAGCTCCCGCTCTTCCGTGAAGGTCTTGACGTAGGGATTGCCGAGGCGGGCGGAGACATTCCAGTCGATGGTCCGGTAGTCGTCCCCGATCTCGTAGGCGCGGACCTCCGCGAACTCCATCCCCTGCCCGCGAAACGTCGAGCGGTACTCGCCGGCAAAGAGCGACGAAACCAGCCCGCGCGTGCGGAGCTCGATGGTCTTGACCTGCTTCAGGACTTCCTGGGAGACCAGCGTCATGTCAGGCGGCGCCTCCGGGGGGTGGCGCCCACCATCACGGGACTGGGACGGCGGCGAGCACCCGCTGGATGACGACGTCGGCGTCGACATCCTCCGCCTCCGCCTCGAACGTGAGGACCACGCGATGCCGCAGCACGTCGGGGGCGAGGGCGCGCACATCCTCGGGCACGACGTAGGACCGCCCGCGCAGGAAGGCGTGGGCGCGCGCCGCCTGTGCCAACGCGATGGATGCCCGCGGCGAAGCACCGAACGCAATCAGCGGCTTGAGTTCCGCCAGCCCCACCGACGCCGGCTCGCGGGTGGCGCGCACCACGTCCACCACGTAGTCCAGCACCTTCTGGTCCGCATAGAGCCCGGCGATCTCGGCCCGCGCCGCGAGGATGGCCGCCGGATCGAGCAGCTTCTTGACCGGGATCGGCGCACCGCCCGCCATGCGGAGCAGGATCTCCCGCTCCTCGTCACGGGTGGGATAGCCGACCCGCACCTTCAGCATGAACCGGTCGAGCTGTGCCTCGGGCAGCGGATAGGTACCCTCGTTCTCGATCGGGTTCTGCGTGGCGAGCACCAGGAAGGGCTCGGCCAGCTGGAAGGTGGCTCCGCCGATGGTGACCTGCTTCTCCTGCATCGCCTCGAGCAGCGCCGACTGCACCTTGGCGGGCGCCCGGTTGATTTCGTCGGCCAGGATGATCTGGGCGAAGAGCGGTCCCTTCTTGACGCGAAACTCCTGGTTCTTCTGGTCGAAGACCATCGTGCCGATGACATCCGCGGGCAGGAGGTCGGGAGTGAACTGGATCCGGGAGAAGCTCGCCGAGATGATCTCCGACAGGGAGCGAACGGCGAGGGTCTTCGCCAGGCCGGGCACCCCTTCCAGCAGCACGTGCCCGCCGGTCAGCAGGCCGATGAGCAACCGCTCGATCATCATGTCCTGACCGACGATGCGCTTGCCCACCTCCTTGACGACGAGGGGGAGGCGTTCCGCGGATGGACTGGAGGTGGGGGCCTGCTGGGCGGTCATGCGTACTCCTCCGAATGGTGGTCCGGGTGACCGGGCGTGCGGGTCAGGCGCCGGAGGGGTCGAGTCGAATGGCCTTGTAGAGTGCCGCCTCCTCGCGGGGCGTCAGCGGCCGGGACCGTCCCACCGGGAGGTCTCCCAGCCGGACGGGACCGTAGGAGAGCCGGGCCAGCCGCTCCACCTTGAGCCCCATCGCCTCGCACCAGCGCCGGACAATCCTGTTGCGGCCTTCCGTGAGCGTCACGTCGAGGATGGATCGCCCTTCCTTGCCGGAACGGACCCGGACGTCCTCCGCCACCACCGGGCGACCCTCGACCACGACCCGCTCCTTCACCAGCCGGTCGAGCTCGGCCGTCGCTCGCCCGTGCACCAGCGCCGTGTACCGTCGGGGCACCCGGTACTTCGGGTGAGTGAGGCGATGCACCGCTTCGCCGTCGGTGGTGAGCAGGAGGAGTCCGGTCGTCATGACGTCGAGCCGGCCCACGTACGTGAGTCCCGCCGGATCGTTGATGAAGTCGAGGACGTTGCGGCGGCCCTGTTCGTCGCTGGCGGTGGTCACGACGCCCAGCGGCTTGTGGAAGGCCAGCCAGCGCCGCTCCACGACCTTCACCGTCTTCCCTCCCACCGTGATCTTCTGCCGGTCCGGGTCGACCTTGCTGCCCAGCTCGGCCACCCGCCCGTCCACCCGTACGCGACCGGCGCGGATAAGTTCCTCGGCCGCGCGTCGCGACGCGATTCCCGCGCGGGCCAGTGCCCGCTGCAACCGCATTTCGCTCATGATTCCGCCGGCACGTAGGCGGCCGCGTCGTCCTCGTCCGGGGACTCCGGACGGTGCGGCTGGATCGCGATGCTCAATTCCTCGGCGCGCGGCAGGTCGGACAGGTCCTTCAGTCCGAGGAGCTCCAGGAACATCGGTGAGGTCCCGTACAGCAGCGGCCGGCCCAGCGCCTCGCTTCGGCCCACGACCTCGATCAGGCTCCGTTCCTGGAGGGACCGCAGCACCCCGCCGGCCGACACGCCGCGAATCTCTTCGATCTCCGAGCGGCCCACCGGCTGGCGATAGGCGATGATCGACAGCGTCTCAAGCGCCGCCGACGTCAGCTTGGAGGCGCGGGCGGTGAATTGCGCACGTTCGAGGGCCTGCGCGAACGCCGGCCGGGTCAGCATCTGGTAGCCACCGGCCATCTCGACCAGCTCGACGGCGTGCTGGTTGTAGTCATAGACGTCCCGCAACTGCTCCAGCGCGGTCCGGACATCGGCCAGCGACGCGTCGGCATCAAGCACGGTCAGCTCTTCTGCCGTCAGCGGTCGTGCCGCGGCGAAGAGGGCTGCTTCAATCAGCTGGGCGAGAGGTGTCACGGCGAATCACCATCGGCGCGAACGGCGCGGCCTGGGTCAGGGAGACAGAGCCCCGTCGCGCAAGTTCCAGCAGCGCGAGGAGCGTCGAGAGCACGTCGGTGATCGTCGGCTCGGTGCCGAGGGCCTCCCGCCAGCCGATTTCGTCCCGTTCGGCAAGGAGCGCTTCGAGCCGGCGGGTGGCTCCCTCGACGTCGAGCGGCCGGGCGACCACGCTGTGGAGGACGGGCGAGGGGATGCCCTCGATGACCCGCTGGACTGCCTCCAGCAGTTCGATCAGGTCCACCTGGAGCGGCGGGGGCGGCAGGGCCGGCGGCGCCGGCAGGAACCCCCGGGCGTACTGGTCCGCCCGACGTTCGGCCGCCCGGCCGAGCCAGAGCGCCACCTCCCGGATCTGCTGGTACTCGAGGAGCCGCCGCACCAGTTCCGCCCGGGGATCCACCCACCCGTCCTCTTCACTGCGACGGGGGAGGAGCATCTGCGCCTTGAGGCGCAGGAGCCGTCCCGCCATCTCCAGGTAGTCCGCCGCCTGATTCAGCCCCAGGTCGTGAATGACGAGCAGGAACTGGTCCGCGATCCGGGCGATCGGGATGTCCGCGATCTCGAGTTCTTCCTCCCGCAGGAGGTGCAGGAGCAGGTCGAGCGGACCCGAAAACGCCTCGAGTTCGACCACGAAGGCCGGCGAGGCTCCCAACGCCGCAGTGGGCGGTTCAGGCAAGGTGAGGGCGGCAGGCTCTTCCAACCGTCATCCGGATCAAGGGTGGGGTGGACCGGGTGTGGCGCCACTGGCGGCGCGCGGAACAATACACCCCGGCCGGAAGCAAGTCAAAGCGCCGTGGCGCTTGACCTTGCGAATCCTCGCGACTAGTATTGTTGCTTGCTCGTGATGGGGGGGATGGGCCCTCCCGCCGTACCGATTCAGAGAGGTTCGCTGTGCCCCGCATCAAGTCAGCCAAGAAGCGCATGCGCCAGACCAAGGTCCGCACCGCCCGCAACAAGACCCAGCGGAGCCAGTTGCGCACCGCCGTCAAGCGGGTCCGCACCGCCGGCACCAAGGCCGAGGCCACGAAGGCGCTCGCCGAGGCGGCCAGCCTGCTCGATCGTGCCGGCCGCAAGCGCCTGGTTCACCCCCGCACCGCGGCCCGGCAGAAGAGCCGTCTGGCCAAGAGCGTGGCCACCAAGGCCTGAGCGGACGGAGCGACCTTCGAATGACACGGGGCCCGGCAGCGTTGCCGGGCCCCGTTTGCATCTGGTGCCCTTCCGCCTAGAGGGCGGCCAGCTCAGCGCCGCACCGTTCGCAGTACCACTCGGTCGGCCGGTTCAGTGTCCCGCACTCGCCACACTTCAGTGTCTTTGGCGTGGCGGCCTGGCTCGGCCGGTCGGCACCGGGCATGGCGGCGGGCACATCCGCGGCCGGGGGCGTCCCGGCGCCACTCACTCTCGGGGCGGCCCCGCTGGCCCGCTTCGGAACCGGCGCCTCGTCCGCCATCGACTTGAGGAAGGCAAGATCATCCGAAGAGGCTTCGACCCGGGTCGGGAACGGGATCGTGCGCGGCGGCTGTGGCTCCGACGTCCGTGAGGCACCTCGCGGGGTGAAACGGGGAGCCGCCGGTGGCGGCGCCACAGGGGCTTCCGCTGCGGCATCCTCCGCCATCGGGATCATCGGCTCCCAGTCGTCCTCGGTCGTCGACTCGGCCGATGCCACCGGTTCCGCCTCATTCTCCACCGCCGCCGGTTCCGGTTCCGGCTCTGCTTCCGGCGGCGTCGCGATCAGGAGCTGTACCTCGCCGAGGCGCGTGATCTCGTCGCTGACCCGCGCCAGCTCCTCGCGCACATCGATCAGCAGCCGCTCGCTCCCTCCCCGGACCCGCTCCCACTCGGATTCCTCGTACTCCCCGACCGCGTGCCGCAGTTCGGCCTCGGCCAGCGTTTCCTGGGCCTGGCTCTCCTGCTGGGCCAGGTCGGCCTGCTGCACGCGGAGGGTGGCCAACTGTTCGGCCACCGATTCGGCGTGCGTCCCCAACTGCTCCATGACCAGGTCGAGGCGCTGCCGGTAGTCGGCGCGGATCTTGTCGCGGACGGCCGTCGGCGCCTCGGAGCCCGCGGCGTCGAGACGGTTCAGCCACGTCTGAAAACGGGCGCGTTCTTCGAGCAGCGCGTCGATCGGATTGGCGGATTCGGGGGTGGACTTCGCCATGGTCAGGCTTCCCTCTCGTGACGGCGGATGCCGGGGCGGGTGGAGGCTCGGCGGGCGGGCGCAGGGCCCCTCCCACGGGGCTTCCTGCCAAATGTAACGTGGTGCCTGACAGGGGGAACCCCGGCAGGCCACCTCAAGCGGCTACTCCGCGCCCAGCTCGAAGACGCGCCGGCCCCGCACGATGGTGTGGTGGGCCCGGCCGACGAGTTCCTCGCCCCCGTACGGGGTATTCCGGCTCTTCGACCGAAAGCGCTCGGGCCGGACCACCCAGCGCTCGGACGGATCAAAGATGACGACGTCGCCGGGCGCCCCGACCGCAAGGGTGCCGCCCGGGAGGTTGAAGATCCGAGCCGCCCGCGTGCTCATCCGGTCCACCAGCTCCGGGAGGGTGAGGATGCCCGGCTCGACGAGGTCGCGGATGGCGACCCCCAGCGCCGTCTCGAGGCCGATGATCCCGTTCGGCGCGTGGTCAAACTCCCGTTCCTTCGCATCATAGTGGTGCGGGGCGTGGTCGCTGGCGATGACGTCGATGGTGCCGTCCTTCAGGCCCTGCCGGATCGCCTCCACATCCTCGGGCTCCCGCAGAGGCGGGTTCATCTTGGCGTTGGTGTCGTAGGCGGCGCACCGATCGTGCGTCAGCGAGAAGTGATGCGGCGTCGCCTCCGCCGTGACACGAATGCCCTTCTCCTTGCCGCGTCGAATCAGCTCCACCGACCCCCGGGTGGACATGTGGCAGAGATGGACATGCCCGCCGGTCAACTCGGCGAGGATGATGTCGCGCGCCACCATGATCTCCTCGGCGGCCGCCGGGATTCCCTTCAGGCCGAGGCGGGTGCTGACCAGTCCTTCGTGCATCGCCCCGCCAGTGGCGAGGCTCATCTCCTCGCAGTGGTTCGCGACGGGAATGCCGAAGGTCCGGGCATATTCGAGCGCGGTGCGCATCATGTGGCTCGAGCCGACCGGCTTGCCGTCGTCGCTCACGGCGACGGCCCCGGCGCCTACCAGCTCGCCGAATTCCGCCATCTGCTCGCCGCGTTGCCCCAGGGTCACCGCCCCGATCGGGTAGACGCGCGCGCACCCGGCGCGCTGCGCCTGGCTCACGATGAACCCGACGGCCGCCTGGTTGTCGGTGACCGGATCGGTGTTGGGCATCGCGCAGACGGCGCTGAATCCGCCCGCGGCAGCGGCCATCGAGCCGGAGGCGACCGTTTCGAGGTCTTCCTGCCCCGGCTCACGGAGGTGGACGTGCAGGTCGATGAGCCCGGGCGCCACGACCTTGCCGGCCGCTTCGATGATCTCGACCCCCTCCCTCGCCTCCACGTTCCGGCCCACCGCGGCGATCCTTCCGTCTTCGATCATGACGTCGGCGATGCCGTCGGTCCCGCGCGAGGGGTCGATCACCCGTCCACCACGAATCAGAATGGTCGTCATGCTGCCTCACCTCGTGCCGCGGCGGCGACCGCGCC
>JAHECL010000124.1 GCA_024641745.1 Gemmatimonadota bacterium
GGTTCCTGCATGAGTCGACCGAGCTCCGGCAGTCGGCGACACACACCGGCCCGTCCACCCTGACGAGCCGGGAGGCGATCCGCCGGGTCTTCGCCGAGTGGCGCGACCCGGCGCCCCGGCTGATCTGGATCTACACCATCGCCATCGGCGCCTTCTACGGCACCATTCAGACCGTCCCGCTCCTCCTCGCCAACCGGTTCGGCATCACCGAGTCGAACATCGGGTACTTCATCATGTACCTCGGTGGCATGGGGGTGCTGGTCCGGTCGCTGGTCCTCGGCAGGATGGTGGACTGGCTGGGCGAGGCGAGGCTGTCACGGGTGGGGGTGGTGGTGCTGGCGCTGGGGCTGGCCGCCACCGGTCTCGCCCACGGCTACGGGGCGCTGGCCCTCGGGTTCACCCTGATGCCGCTCGGCACCGCCTTCCTCTTTCCCTGCGTCACCGGCCTGCTCAGCACCGTGGTGCCGTCCAACGAGCGCGGCCTCTACATGGGCGTCCAGCACACCTTCGGCGGGGTGTCGCGGGTGGCGTTTCCGATCGCCGCCGGCTTCCTGATGGATCGCGCCGGTGTCGGGGTGCCGTTCTGGCTCTCGGCGATCCTGGTGCTGGTCACCCTCCCCCTGATCAGCGGGCTGGTCGGGTATGTCCCGCCCCGACTCCGGACCACCGCCAACCCGCTTGCCTCCGCCACGGTCGAACTCACCGGGGAGATCACCGGTGAATTCGCCGTCCCGACCCGTGAGGAACACGCGGCCCCCGGATCCTGATCGATCCTACGGCACCAGCGCCTGCGTCGGGCGCGGGCCCGCCGGCAGGTTCTGGTTGAGGTACCGGGTCAGCAACGAATAGATGTGCAGCGTGGTGCCCTGGCCCTCGCGGATGGAGTGCGTCCGGTTCGGGTAGACCATCACGTCGAACGACTTGTTCAGCTTCACCAGTTCGTTGATCATCCGCTCGGTGCCCTGGTAGTGCACGTTGTCGTCGCCCGAGCCGTGGACGATGAGCAGGTGTCCCTTGAGTCCCTTCCCCTGGTGGATGGGTGACGCGGAGTCGTACTTCTCCGCGTTGGGGCCGAGGAGCCCCATGTACCGCTCCTGGTAGATGGTGTCGTAGAGCCGCTGGTCGGGGACCGGCGCCACGCTCATCCCCATCGCGTAGACCTCCGGGTACCGGAACATCGCCTGCAGCGTGGACGACCCGCCGCCGCTCCAGCCCCAGATGCCGACCCGCGTGGAGTCCACGTACGGCCGGGTGCGTGCGAGCGCCTGCACCGCCTCCGCCTGCTGCATGCTGGACAGCACGCCGATCTGCTCGTAGACCGCCTTGCGCCAGGCACGCCCCTTCGGCGCAGGCGTTCCCATGTTGTCCACGCTGGCGACGAGGTACCCCTGGTCGGCCAGCGTCTGGTACCAGAGCCGGTTGCTGCCGCCCCAGGAATCCTGGACCGTCGCTCCCGCCGGCTCGCCGTAGACATACATCAGCATCGGGTAGCGCTTGTTCGGGTCGAAGTCCTTCGGCTTGATCATCCAGCCGTCAAGGATCGAGCCGTCGGCGATCGTCACCTGGAAGAACTCACCGGGCCTGGTGATCGCCTCCTTGGCCCGTGCCACGAGCTCGGTGTTGGCGGCGAGGGTACGCTCGACGGTGTGCTTCGGCAGGCTCACCAGCTCGGTGGGGCCTGGCGTATCGAAGCTGGACCAGCTGTGGAAGGCGTACTTGGCGTCCGGCGAGATCGTGTAGCGGTGACCGCCGGGTTGATCCATCGGGGTCAGGCGCTCGGCCTTTCCCTTGCCGTCGATCCGGGTGCGCCAGAGATACCGCTGCGTCGCGTTGTCCGGCGATGCGTCATAGTAGAGCCAGCCGCCCTTCACATCGACCAGCGCCACGCTCATGACATCGAAGTTCCCCGGCGTGATGAGCCGCGCTGCGCCCGTGGCACGCGACACCGCGTAGGCGTGCCGCCACCCGTCACGCTCGCTCAGCCAGACAAACTCCTTGTCACCCCTGAGCCAGTAGATGTCGTCGAGGACATCGAGCCAGGCCTCCTCGGTTTCCGTCATGATCGTGCGGACGCCGCCGGTCGTGGCGCTGGCCAGGATAAGCGCGACGTTGTTCTGCAGCCGATTCATCCGCTGCACCAGCACCGAGTCCTTGCCGGCCCACTCCATGAAGGGGATGTAGTCCTCGCGCGGGTCGCCGGGGAGCTTGAGCCAGGTGGTGGGTCCGCCGGATGCGCTCACCACGCCGGCGGTGACGGCGGAGTTGGTGGTGCCGACCTTCGGGTACTGGATCGGGATGGTGAAGGGGTACAGGGAGTCGGTGTCGTTGATCATCAGAAAGGTGCCGACGCCGGTCATGTCGAAATGGTAGTAGGCGATCTTCGTCCCGTCGGGTGACCACCGGAACCCGTCGCGGACCCCGAACTCCTCCTCGTACACCCAGTCGCTCATGCCGTTGACATGCAGCGAGTCGGCGCCGGTGGTGAGCCGGGTGATGGCGCCATCGGCGATGCGCTCGACGTAGATGTCGCCCTTGCGGACGAAGGCGACCCGGTCGCCCTGCGGGGAGAACTTGGCATACATCATGGTGGACGGCGGGGCGCCCTTGCCGCCCAGCTGGCGGAGCGCGCCACTGGCGCGGTCAAGCACCCAGTAGTCGCCACGGGTGTTCTGGCGCCAGACCTTCTCGGTGTTGGTGAAGATCATGAGCTGCTTCGCGTCAGGCGACCAGATGTAGTTGTCGACCGACAACGGCATGGTATCGCCCGGCGCGATGAACGCTGCCGCCGGAATCAGGATGCTGCGCGCGCCGGTCTTCGAGTCGTACCGGACGATGTCGAATCCGCCCTTGGTTTCCTGGGACTTTTCCAGCGTCGTGTAGGCCGTGCCGTTCTCGATCCACCGGGCCGGCCCGAACCGTTCGGCGGCGTAGTAGCGGGAGGCAAAGATCCGCTGCAGCGCCGCGGCCGTGGAATCAGGAATCTGCGCCGAGAGCGGCAGGGCGGTGAACGCGGAAGCGAGAGCGAGCAGGGCAATGCCGAAGCGACGGATCGAAGAGCTGGGCATGAACAGGTTCCTTGGGTGAAGTCGGTGTCGCGTGCAACGACGTTGGCTAGCGTGCAGGCGTGGCCGTGAGCTCGGGAAAGAAGTTCTCGACCACCACCAGTTCGCGGTTCTCGGTACCGCCGGCCCCAGAGAGCTCGATCATCACGAAGCGCTGGTCATCGGGGGTGATGTCCCATGAGCGGGGCCCGCCGGCGGTCTGGCTGGCGCTGAAGAGCGCCGTGCGTTTCCCCATGGTGAACGTGGGCCCCGGCAGGACCTCCACCGAGGTCACCATGGAGTTGTTGGCGACGAAGAAGAGTTCGCGCCCGCTGTGCGACCAGAGCGGGTCCTGCGCGCCGTCGGTGGAGACTTGCCACTTGGCCCGCTCGACCTCGGGGAAGGGCCGGACATACACCTCGAAGCGGCCGCTTTCGTTCGAGTTGTAGGCCAGCCAGCGCCCGTCGGGGCTGAGGGTCGGCTCGAGTTCCTGGAAGTTGGGCGTCATGAGGAGGGGCACGGTGGCGCTGTCTCCCGAGGTCCGGCGGGCCAGGATGTCTCTCGTGGTGGTCCGATAGATGATCCACCTGCCGTCAGGCGACCACGACGCTTCCTGGACACCCTTCCCGGCGCTGTCGGTGAAGAGCATCCGGGGCTGCGAGCTTCCATCGGCCCGCGCCATGCCGAAGGCCGGCGCCAGGGTCGTGAAGCCGACGGTCTGCCCGTCGGGGTTCCAGGTCGGCCGAATGTTGAACGAGCCATCGAAGGTGAGCTTGCTCAGGGGTCCATCGGGGAGCTGCTTCATCCAGATCTGTTGCTCGCCGCTTGCGATGACGCTCACCGCGAGCTGCTTGCCATCGGGCGACAGCGCCAGGCTCTGGAAGGTTCCGTTCCACCCCGAATCGACCGGTTCGATGCGGCCGTCCCGGGTCACGTAGGCCACCATGCCGGGGTCGGTGCTCATCTCGCCGGCCTGGTAGATGAGCGTTCCCGAGGTGGAGAGGGCCAGGTCCACCGCCCCGTAGGCCCGGCCGGCCACGTGGTTCGTAAGGGCGACCGGCTGGCCCCGGAGCTGGAGCGACTTGAGGTCGAACGGCACCGCCAGGAGGTCGCCCGATGTCGAGACGTAGACCAGGTGGCCGGTCGGGGCATAGCGCGCCGTGAGCCCCTGCACCAGGGTGTGATAGGAGCCGGATTTTGGATCGTACACGGCGATGTTGCTCGCCTGCCGGGCGTTCCGGTACTGCACCGTGAAGAACACACCTCGCCCGCCCGGGATCGCCACCGGCCAGTAGTGGTCCTGCTCGCCCTTGGCCGTGTCCACGGTGGTCACCTGCTCCGGGTGCCCTCCCGACGCCGGCACCCGGACCACCCCCGTCGTGCCGCCGCCGGTCAGGCCGTCGTAGTAGACGTACCCGTCGGCGCTCCAGGTGGCTCCATCGGAGCCAATCGCCGAATCGAGGATCGTCACCGGCGGCGCGCCGTTGAGTGTCATGACCTTGAGCGCCGCCGCCCCGAGGGCTATGAAGCCGACCTGCTGCCCATCGGGGGAGAAGAAGGGGTCAATGGCGCCGTCGGTGCCGGGGAGCGGCACGCCCTCGAGCTGGCTCCGGTCCAGAAGATAGAGCTGCGCCCCCTCGGGCCCCTGGCCGGCGTATACGATCTTCGAGCCGTCGGGCGAAACGGCAAACCGGGTGCCCCGGTCGATAGAGAGCGCCTTGCCCTCGGGAAGCGCCATGGTGAAGCGCAGGGTGGGCCGCTCGGGCGCGGGCCGGAACCAGCCCCACAGTGCGGCGATCGTCGCGAGGGCGGCGACACCGACCAGCCCCAGGGTGACCGGGGAGCGTTTCCCGCCGCCCTGCCCCGCCGCCATCATCACCGTGGTCTTCGACGCGTAGGTGGGATCCGCCAGCGCCTCGGCGAATTCCGCCGCGGTGGCGAACCGGTCGGCCGGCAACTTCTCGAGCGCCGTGAGCACCGCCGCCTCGACGTGCGACGGGATGGTGTGCCGCTGGGTGGTCATCGAGCGCGGACTCTCCGTCACCACCCGCGCCACGATGGCCTGCGCGGTGCTGCCGGTAAAGGGCGGGTCGCCGGTCAGCATTTCGTACAGCACGCACCCCAGGGCATAGACGTCCGAGCGGGCGGTGATCTCCCGCTCCCCCATCGCCTGCTCGGGGCTCATGTAGTGCGGGGTGCCAAGCGACATCCCGGTCTCGGTCATCCGGGTGTTGCCGGCGTTGCTGGCGGCGAGCGCGATGCCGAAGTCGGCCACCAGGGCGCGGCCGTCGTGCAGCAGGATGTTCTCCGGCTTGATGTCCCGGTGGATCACGCTGTGGCGGTGGGCGTAGTCGAGCGCGCTCGCCACCTCGGTGGTGATCCGCACCGCGTCGGCCACCGGGAGCTGCTTCTCGCGATTGAGCCGGTCGCGGACCGTTTCCCCTTCCACGAAGGGCATGACGTAGAAGAGGAAGCCGTCGGCGGCGCCGCTGTCGAAGAGGGGCAGGATGTGGGGGTGCTGGAGGTTGGCCGTCGTCTTGATCTCGCTCAGGAACCGCTCGGCGCCGATGACGGCGGCCAGCTCCTGGCGGAGGACCTTCACCGCGACCTTGCGGTCGTGCTTCAGGTCCTCGGCGAGATAGACGGTGGCCATGCCGCCCTGGCCGAGCTCACGCTCGATCCTGTACTTGTCGGAGAGCGCCTCGGATAGGCGGAGGGGGGCGTCGCTCAGGCTGGATCTCCGGGAGAGGGAACCCCTGAGAATAGAGGAATTCAGGGGGGAGGGCTAGAGGGGCGGGGCGGCGAGGTTACCGCTGGGTCATCAGGGCCCGCAGGTTCTGGAGGTACACCACCTCCGACTGCTGGCCGGGTGTCCC
>JAHECL010000033.1 GCA_024641745.1 Gemmatimonadota bacterium
CGGCCACCGAGATGGCGTTCGGGTCGCAGGCGGGGCAGCTGACGGTGCCGTTGCCGCCGTTGCCCGCGGAGGCGATGACCAGCACCCCCTTGGTGTTCACGGCATAGGCGATTGCGTCCTTTTCCGCCTGGGACTCGCTGCTGCCGCCCAGCGAGAGATTCATCGCAACCATGCTCGGCTGATTCGCTGCGGCGGTGATGGCATCCACGATCGCCGAGGTCGGGCACCCCCGCCGGCCGCAGACCTTCTGGACGTACACCTTCACATGCGGACCCGCGCCGGACACGCCCGCCACGCCGACCGAACTCCCCGCCATCGTGCCGGTGGTGTGGCTGCCGTGGCCCTCGTCGTCCGACGGATCGTCGTCCCTGTTGTACCAGTCCCGCCCGGGGAGCAGCCGGCCGGCGAACTCGGGGTGATCCATGTCCACCCCGGTGTCGATGCTGCCGATCACGACATCGGAGCCGCCGGCGGCGTAGCCCTCGATGTTGTCCTCGTCGGCGTCGGCGATGGACGCATAGGAGGAACCGATCGGTTTGCCGCTGTTCCTCCCCTTGGTGTAGTTCATGTTGAGGCCGCCCGGGTTATAGAACGCCCAGAGCCGGCCGTCGATGGCGGTGGTCTGTCGCAGGTAGTTGGGCTCGGCATACCGGACCCGGCTGTCCCGCGCCACCTCCGCCGCCTTCCCCCGCTCGGTCCCGAGCGGGGCGCCGCGCATCACCAGCCAGTCGCCGCGCAGACCCCGCTGGCCGACGGCCAGCCCGTGGCCCCGGGCGACCGCCTCTGCCTCGGCCATGTCGCGCAGCCCGACGATGACTTCTCCCGGCATCACTTCGTCCTGCCCGACTCCACGCCCCTGGGAGTACATCGGTACCAGGACCGCATCATCCACTTCCACCGGCTGGCTGATCGTGTCGCTGCACGCAGACACCACGAGCGCAGCCCCCACCACGGCAAGAAGGCGAGTACGCATACGAATGGATCCTTGTCTTCAGGGGTATGACAAGGGGGCGGCTGCCCCGACCCCACACGGTAACAATCGGGACGCGGGGTGGCAATACCTGCCGAACCAGCTCGGACGGCGGCGGGATGCAATTCGGTGCACACGACCGCCCGATCCGGGCCGGCGGCCGTGCGCAGCGGGGGTCAGCCCGCCTGACCCCGGCGGCCGAGTTCGCGGTCGAACATGAAGAGGCCGGAGGTGTTGTTGCCGATCTGCCGGAGGGTATCCACGATGGTCCGGCTGGTCTTCTCCTCCTCCACCTGCTCGGTGATGAACCACTGCAGGAGCGCCTGGGTGGCGTAGTCCTTCTCCTTCGCCGCCAGCTCGAAGAGGGCATAGATGCTGGCCGACACCACCGCCTCGTGGGCGGCGGCCGCCTCGAAGGCGGCCAGGGGGGATTCATAGCTGGCCGTCGGAACGGAGAGCGCCTTCAGCGTCACGGCCCCGCCCCGGTCCTCCAGGAAATCGGCAAACTTCATGGCGTGGCCGAGCTCCTCCCGGGCCTGCGCGCGCATCCAGGCAGCGGCGCCGGAATAGTTGGCGGCGGCGAAGTAGGCCGACATCGCCAGGTAGTCGTAGGCCGACTCGAGTTCCTTGTGGATCTGGTCGTTCATCGCGTTCTGGACTGCCTTGCCGATCTGCATCGATACCCTCCGTGGAAGCGGCCAGCCGTGAGCTGCACGTTGACGCCGGGCGCGTGCGGGCGTACGCTACGCGCGAGCCATGACCCCCAAAGATAGCCTGCCCCACGGGGCGCCGTCATCGAGCGCAGCACGACTCTCCTGGGCCCGCGTGGCACTGGCCGCGCTCGGCGCGCTCCTGGTGCTCTTTATCGTGGGCCCCCTGCTCCGCCTGCTGATGCTGGCCACGCCCGGGAGCCTCGGCGAGGCGCTGCACGACCAGGAACTCCTCGCCTCGATCGCCCTGACGCTCGGCACCGCCACCGCGGCCACCCTCATCGGCGTGCTCCTCGGGGTGCCGCTGGCCTACCTGCTCGCGCGGCGGTCCTTTCGCGGGCGCCGCTTCATCGACGCGCTGGTGGAGCTCCCCGTGGTCATCCCGCACCCGGTGGCCGGCATTGCGCTGCTCCTCTTCCTGGGACGGCACTCCGCCATCGGCGGGGCGTTCGCGAAAATCGGCGTGGAGTTCGTCAGCCACATTCCCGGCATCGTGGCGGGCATGCTCTTCGTGTCGGTGCCGATCCTCGTCAGCGGCGCGCGGGAAGCCTTCCGGTCCGTCGACCCCCGGCTCGAGCGGGTCGCCCGCACGCTCGGCGACGGGCCCGGGGTCGCCTTTCGACGGGTGACCCTGCCGCTCGCCGGTCGGGGCATCCTCGCGGCCGCGGTCCTCGCCTGGGCCCGGAGCGTCAGCGAGTTCGGCGCCATCGTGATCCTGACCTACAACCCGCAGGTCGCGAGCGTCCTGATCTACGACCGGTTCACCACCCTCGGCCTCCCGGCGGCGGTGCCCGCCGCCCTCCTCCTGCTCGCCGTGGCGCTCGGCGTCTTCGCCCTGGTGCGAATCCTCCAGCCGGCGGAGCGCCGATGATCCGGCTCGAGCAGTTGACCGTCCGCGTCGGCGACTTCGTGCTCCGGGATATCTCGTTCGAGATTCCGGCCGGCGGCTATGGGCTCCTGATCGGGCCGTCGGGCTCGGGCAAGACGACGCTGCTGGAGACGGTGGCCGGCCATGTCACACCACTCGGCGGGCGGGTGCACCTGCACGGCGAGGACGTGACCGGCCTGGCGCCTGAGCGGCGCGGGGTGGGGTTCGTCTACCAGAACTACCATCTCTTTCCGCACCTCGACGTCGGCGGGAACATCCGGTATGGACTGACGGGGGGGACCCTGCCCGCCGAGGCCCGGGAGGCACGGGTGCGGGAGCTCGCCGGCCTCCTGGGCATCGAGCCCCTGCTCGGCCGGTCGGTGCGTGACCTGAGCGGCGGGGAGATGCAGCGGGTGGCACTGGCCCGCGCGCTGGCGCCGAGGCCGAGCATCCTGCTGCTCGACGAGCCCTTCGCCGCGGTGGATCCTGCCACCCGGCACATGCTGCGCCGCGAGCTGCGGGAGATCCACACCCACGAACAGGTCACCGTCCTGCAGGTGACGCACGACTTCGACGAGGCCCTCCGGCTCGGCGACGTCGTCGCCGTGCTGGCGGAGGGCCGGATCGCGCAACTTGGCCGTCCCGAGGAGGTCTTCCGGTTCCCGAATTCGGCCTTCGTGGCCCGGTTCATCGGGACCGGCACCGTCCTTCGCGGGGAGGTGACGCGGCAGGACGCGACAGGCACCGACAGCCCCTTCGCTGCCTGGCTCGAAAGCGGACCGCTGCGGTTCGAGGTCGTCGCGGAGCGCGAGGGGACGGCCCACGCCGTCCTGCGGCCGGAAGACCTCCTCCTCAGCCGGTCCCCGATGCCCGGGTCGGCACGGAACCAGTTTCCGGCGGTGGTGAGTCGGGTGGAACGGCTGGGGCCGATCAGCTACGTCCACCTCGACGCCGGTCGACCGATCACCGCCGCCGTCACCACCGCCTCCGCGGAGGAGCTGGGCCTGAAGCCCGGCACCGAGGTCGTCGTCACCTTCAAGGCCACCGCCATTCATCTCGTCTAGTGGAGCACCACCCCATGCGCCCTGCCCTCGCCGTCACCGTCGCCGCGCTCCTCCTGGCCGCCTGCACCGAATCGAAGCCGCCGGCACACCCCGCTCCCTCGGTCACCCTGTCGCTGCTGACCGCCATTGGCGACAGCGCCTCGACCATCGAGGGCATCGCCGAACACGCGGGCGTGCTCTACGTCTGCGACTGGAAGGACGGCACGATCTACCGGATCGACCCGGCCACTCCCGCCCCCCAGGCGATTGGCGGCCTCCCCGTTCCACCCGGCACGGCCGTGCTCGGCATGCTGACCGACGCGGCAGGCGACCTGTACCTGGCGGTGCCCGACCCCGGGGTCATTTATCGCGTGCACGCGGCGCGGCTCGGCGCGGCCGATTTCGACCCGGCCCGCGACGCGACCGTCTTCGCCAGCGGCGCGGTCGGGGCGAACGCCATCGCCTTCGACCGCGGCGGGTCGCTCTGGATCACCGGAGGGCCGACCGGCAACCTCTACCGGGTCGGCCCCGCCGGCGGGCCAGTGGCGGTGGCCGCCACGGGCTACGCGAGCGTGTCGGCGGACACCACCATGCCGGTGCGCGCCTACGTGGTCAACGGCATCGCCATCGACAGTCACGGCGCCATCTATACCGGCAACACCGGCACCGGAGAAATCACGCGGATCGTGCCGGGAACGGAGGAGACGCCACCGTCGGTGACGACCTTCGTGCAAGACGCCCGGCTGATCGGCGCCGACGGCCTCCACATGGACACCGGGGACACCTTGTGGGTGGACGCCAATTATCGGAATACGCTTGCCCGGGTCGCGCCGGACGGCACGGTCACGATCATCGCCTCCAGCACCCCGACCGGGGCCACCGTCGATTCCACGATGATGCCGGCATACCCGCAGGAGGGTGCCGGGAACGCGCTGCGGTTCCCCGCCGAACTCAAGCGGATCGGAGACACGATCTACATCGCCAACCTGAACTTCCCCGTCGGCGCCAACAGCGGCCAGCCGGTGGCGGGAGCCACCGTGGCGATGGTGGTCCTGCCCTGACCCGGTGACCACCCGCTTCCTCCACGTCGACCTCGACGCCTTCTTCGTCGAGGTGTGCCGCCGGCTCCGACCGGAGCTCCGCTTGGTCGACCTGCTGATCGTCGGCGGCGACCCCAGGGGCCGCGGGGTCGTGCAGTCCGCGTCCTACGGCGCGCGGGCGTTCGGCGTGCGCGCGGGGATGCCCTCGGCGGAAGCGGCGCGTCGCTGCCCCGGCGCCACCTTCGTCCGGACCTCGTTCGACGACTACCGGGAGGCTTCGCGGACGGTGCGCCGCGTGCTCGAGGAATTCTCGCCGCTGGTGGTGATGGCGGGGCTCGACGAGGGCTACCTCGATTTTTCCGGAACCGACCGGCTCCATCCGGTGTCGCTGCTGCCGGTGGCGGAGCAGATCCGCGAGCGGGTCCGCGCGGAGGCGGGCCTGGACTGCAGCATCGGCATCGGGCCCAACCGGATGGTGGCAAAGCTCGCCTCGGATGCGGCCAAGCCGCGGGGGCTGGTGGAGGTGCGCGAGGGCTGGCAGGAGGGATTCGTCGCGGGGCTGCCGCTCAAGGCGCTGCCCGGGATCGGCCCGAAGACGGCCGGGCGGCTCAAATCGCTGGGGCTGACCGAGGTGTGGCAAGTCCAGGCGATGCCGGTCGAAGCCCTCGAGACGCTGATCGGGGTGGAGGCCAAAGTCCTGAAGCGCCGGGCGCACGGGCATGGCGGGCGCGTCCTGCGGGGGCGGCAGGAGACCAGGTCGGTCAGCCGGGAAACCACGCTCGACCGGGATACCGACGACCTGGCGCGCCTCGAGCGAATCCTGCTCCGGCTGGCGGCCCACGTGGCCAGCCAGCTCCGGGGGGCCGGCCTCGCGGCACGGACCGTCACCCTCAAGCTCCGCCACGGCGACTTCGTGACGATCACCCGGAGCCAGACCCTCCCCGCGCCCAGCGATCTCGACGCCGAAATCATCGGCACGGCCAGGACGCTGCTGCGGACCGCCTTCGAGGAAGTCCGCCGACGGGGGCGCGGCATCCGGCTGATCGGCGTGGCGGCGACCAACCTGACGGAAGCCCCGCTGGCCGACCTCTTCGAGCCGCCGGCGCGTACCCGGCTTCGGCAGTTGACCAGCGCGGTGGACCGGGTCCGCGAACGCTTCGGGTTCGAGGCGGCCCAGCCCGGGAGCATGGTGAAGCGGCGGGACGGGGACTGACAGGATCCTTGCCTTCCCTTGCCTTTTGACCCTCGGTTCCCCAACTTGCTATACAGCAAGCAAGTCCTCGTGCGGGGGTTGTGATGGCTTCTGTTGCCCCACATCTGCTCGATGCCGACCAGCCCGGTTCCCGCGCCACGCGGGAGGCGGTGCTCGATGCCGCTGAACGGCTGTTTGCCGAGCGGGGATTCGAGGCGACGAGCCTGCACGATGTCGGCACGGCCGCGGGGGTCTCCCGGGGCACCCCCGGATACTGTTTCGGCTCGAAAGCCGACCTCTACCGGGCCGTCCTGGAGCGCTGCTTCTCCGATGTGCGCGCCGCGGTGCGCAGCGGGCGCGAGCGGGCGCTGGCCAGCGGTGAGTCAGCCGACAAGGTCCTCGCCGGCATCGTCTCCGAGTATTTCGACTTCATCACCGCCAACCCGAACTTCGTCCGGCTCATCGAGTGGGAGGCCCTGACCGGTGGCCACACCCTCGAGGCGGTGCCTCCACACGTCGAGGCGGCACAGGAGGCCCTGGCCGCCCTGAGCGACGAGCTGGCCCTCGACCCCGACCACCCTGGTGAAGCGGCCCATCTGCTGCTCAGTGTGATCGGCCTCTGCTGGTTCCCGCTGGTGCACTCGCAGACGATGCTGCGTGCCCTCGGCATCGACCCGGCGGCCCCCGGCTTTCTCCAGGCGCGCAAGCGCCACGTGATCGATCTCGTGCTCTCCGGCACGCTCGGTCGCCCCCACACCCGACTCCCCAGCTGAACGAGACCGATATGACGACCGCCATCAAGCCACCGACCCGCGCCGACCTGGCGCCGAAGACGACGGAGCAGGAAGCCCGCGAAGTTGCCGAAGCGGCACGCGAGCAGGAATGGGCATCGCGCAGCTTCGTCCGCGAGCTCTTCGAGGGTGATTTCGACATGCGCCTGATCCACCCCTTCCCCGAGCCCGACCCCGCCGACCTGGCCCGGGCCAGGCCGTTCATGGAGAAGCTCGAGCGATTCATGCGGGAAAAGGTGGACAGCGACAAGATCGACCGCGAGGGGAAGATCACCCCCGAGCTGGTCGAGGAGCTCCGCCAGCTGGGCGCCTTCGGCATCAAGATCGACGAGGAGTACGGCGGGATGGGGCTGAGCCAGTACAGCTACACCAAGGCCATCGGCCTGGTGACCAGCAACGACGGCAGCATGACGGCGCTCCTCTCCGCCGCCCAGTCCATCGGCGTGCCGGTGCCGCTCAAGCTCTTCGGCACCGACGCCCAGAAGAAGAAGTACCTGCCGCGGCTGGCCAAGGGCGCGATCTCGGCCTTCGCGCTGACGGAGAACGGCGTCGGTTCCGATCCGGCCGGCGTTGCGACCACCGCCGAGCTCAGCGCCGACGGCAGCCACTACCTCCTCAACGGCGAGAAGCTCTGGTGCACCAACGGCACCATCGCCGAGCTGATGGTCGTGATGGCCCGGACCGGCAAGAAGATCAGCGCCTTCATCGTCGAGGCCGACTGGCCCGGCGTCGAGGTCGTCGAGCGGCTCCACTTCATGGGGCTCAAGGCCATCGAGAACGGGCTGATCCGGTTCACCAACGTGAAGGTGCCGGTCGAGAACATCATCTGGGGCGAGGGGAAGGGGCTGAAGCTGGCGCTCGTTACCCTCAACACCGGACGCCTCACCCTGCCCGCCTCCTGCGCGGCGGGCGCCAAGCGCTCGCTTGAGATCGCGCGGCGGTGGGCCGCCGAGCGGCAGCAGTGGGGCGCGCCGGTCGGCAAGCACGACGCCGTGGCGCAGAAGCTGGGGCGGATGGCGGCGGACACCTTCGCGATGGAATCGGTCAGCGACCTGGCGTCGCTGATGGCCGACAAGCACACCGTGGACATCCGCCTCGAGGCGGCGATGGCCAAGATGTGGAATTCCGAGGTCGGCTGGCGGATCGTGGACGACCTCCTGCAGATCAAGGGCGGTCGCGGCTACGAGACCGCCGACAGCCTCCGCAGCCGCGGCGAGCGTCCCGA
This sequence comes from Gemmatimonadota bacterium, assembly GCA_024641745.1. GTDB lineage: Bacteria > Gemmatimonadota > Gemmatimonadetes > Gemmatimonadales > GWC2-71-9 > SPDF01. The sequence continues at coordinate 7,840 of JAHECL010000033.1, forward strand.
CCCGGTGGAACGGATGATGCGCGATTACCGCATCAACCTGATCTTCGAGGGATCCAGCGAGATCATGCGGCTGTTCATCGCCCGCGAGGCGGTGGACACCCACCTCAAGGTGGCCGGCGCGCTCATCGACCCGAAGAGCCCGATGGGCACCAAGGTCAAGGCCCTCTTCGGCGCGGCAGCCTTCTATGCGCTCTGGTACCCGAAGCTGTGGATCGGTTTCCGGGGGCGCTTCGGGTACGGGGAATTCGGCCCGCTGGCCACCCACCTGCGGTTCGCGGAGCGGCGCTCGCGCAAGCTGGCCCGCACCCTGTTCCACGCCATGATCCGGTTCGGGCCCAGGCTGGAGAAGCGGCAGGCCGTGCTCGGCCGCCTGGTCGAGATCGGGGCGGAGCTGTTTGCCATCTCGGCCACCGTCAGCCGGGCGCAGGCGCTGGTGAAGAAGAACCCCGCCGACCGCTCGCCGATCGAGCTGGCCGACGCCTTCGCCCGCAACGCGCGCCGCACCATCGACCAGCGCTTCGCCTCGGTGTTCGACAACGAGGACGTGGTGAACTACGCGGTGGCGCAGAACGCGATGGCGGGGAAATACGCCTGGGTGGAATCCGGCATGGTCCGGGAGCGCTAGGATGCCGAGCCCCGAAGGCCGCGCGCTCCCGTTCGTGGGTCCCGAGCACGTCGATGTCGGCGTGCTCGAGACCTTTCCCTACGACGGCCCGGAGCAGGAGATCGAGACCGTCACCGACGAGTTCAGCGCGGTCTGCCCCTACAGCGGGCTGCCGGACTTCGCCACGCTGACGGTGCGGTATGTGCCGGGCAAGTGCTGCATCGAACTGAAGAGCCTGAAGTACTACGTGACGAGCTATCGCACCGTGGGCATCTACCAGGAACACGCCACCGCGAAGATTGCCGAGGACCTCTTCGCGGTCCTCTCGCCACGGCAGTTGACCGTCGAGACGATCTACAACGTGCGGGGCGGCTTTCTCACGACCTGCACCGTGCAGCTGCCGCCGCCGGCGAGCTGACCCGCGCGCGGGGGGCCTGCGCCGGTGTCGTCGTCCAGGCCCCCGTCCATCCCCGCAGCACCCAGAGCCTCGAACGGCTCACGAGCGCCCCGGCACCGCGGCCTCCCGGCATCCTCCGCTCCACCAGCTCCCCCCGGACCACCTCCGCGAACTGCGGCGCCAGCTCGCGCAGCACCACCGCTCCGCCCCTGCCGTCCTCGTCCAGGACCAGCAGCATCCCGTCACCAGGGCAGGCCACCTCGGCGAACCCGGCCCAGAGATCGTACTGATTGGACCGGCTCGCGATGTTCAGCGCGAAGACGGTGGGATGCCCCGGCAGGAGAAAACTGATTGCCGCCGCCTCCTGATAGCGATTGGCCGCGAGGTGCAACGCCCCCGGAGCCTCCCACGCGTCGACTTCCCGTCCGACCGCTTCGGCCGCGGCCGCCCAGCCGAAGGCCTGCGAGACCGCCGGCGGTTCGTTCGCGAGCGGCATCCACGGCGTGGCGAGGTGCAGGAGCAGCACGGCGGTGAGCGCCCCGGACAGCCCCGTGCCGATGCGGAGCCAGCGCCTGGCTCGCGGTCCCATCGACCACCCCGCCAGCAGGACGACGGCCGGGGGGTACGCGACCGCCAGCCAGTTGGCCTCCACCCGCTGGCGGGTCGCGCTCCAGGCAAACGCCGCGGCGACAGTGAGTGACACCCCCGCCAGGAGGACCGCGCATGGGTCGGTCCGCCGCCTCGCCGTCCGCCAGACCGACGCCGCCAGGAAGGCGAAAAGGATCGGCGTCGCCACCAGCAGTTGTCCCCCGAGCAGTTCGAGTTCCCGGTCGAGCAGGCCGCCGCCGGTGGGCGCACTCAGTCCATGCGCGAGCTGGAAGCGGAACGAGACCCAGTCATGGCTGGCGTTCCAGAGCACCACCGGCGCCACCGTCAGGAGGGCGACGATCGTGGCCACCCACGGTCCCGGCGTCGCGAGGTGGCGCCGCAGCGGCCTGTGGAGGGCCACCGTCCCGGCCAGCCCGATCGGAACCAGGATGGCGATGTACTTCGAGAGCCCGGCGAGTCCGAGCAGGACGCCGGCGGCGATCCACCACGAGAGGGAGCGGCGGGATTCCTGGTCAGGGGCGACGGCCCGCAGGACGGCATAGAGACCCCAGGAGGTGGTGGCGAGCAGGGGGGCATCGGGCGTCGCGAGGACGAACGCGCCTGTGGCGAGCGGGAGGATCACCAGCAACAGGACGGCGCGAAAACCCGCCCCCGCACCGCCAAGCAGCGCGGCCATCCGGCCGACGGCAAGGGCGGTGAGGACGCCGCACAGCATCGGCATCGCCCGGACGCCCAGGGCGGTATCGCCGACGAGCAGCGTCCCGGCGCGGATCAGCCAGGCGATGGCAGGCGGGTGGTCGAAGTAGCCGGCGGCCAGCCGGCGCGACCACTCCCAGTAGTACACCTCGTCGGGGAAGAGCGGCACCGCCACAGCCGCGAGGCTCCACACCGCCACTATGGCGACGAGGAGCCCCGCCGTGCCACGCTGCCCCGCCGAGAGCCGGAGCGACATCCGTCAGGTCGCGACGGTTACTTGGCCGCCAGCCCGGGGCTCGGCGGCAGGACGGTGCGCGGCGTCACCGGGGTGACCGGCCCACGGGGGAGCAGCGCCGGGAGGTTGGCCAGCTCGTATCCGGTGACCGCCATGACGGCCGACGCCTGGATGAGGTCGCCGGGCACGGCGTGATCATACGTGTCGACCTGCGAGTGGTGGGTGTGATTGTACCCGCGCGACTCCTGGTCGAAGTTCCATCCCGGCACGCCGTAGGGGATGAACGCGAGGTGGTCGGTCCCGCCCTTGTTGGCACTCCGGACGGTCCCGGCGCCGAGCGAGGCGACGGGGGCCAGCAGGTCCTTCCAGAGCTGCTCGTCCTGATCCCGCCCCTGCAGCGCCATCCCGGTGATCATCCCGGTGCCGTTGTCGAGGACGAGGACCGCCTGGACCTTGTCCATCGCGTCCGCGTGCCGGGCCGCGTAGGCCACGGAGCCGAGGAGGCCTTCTTCCTCGCCGCTGAAGAGGATGAACCGCATCGTCCGCTTCGGCTTGAGCCCGCTCTGGATGATGGCCCGGGCCGCCTCCATCACCACCATCGAGCCGGTCGCGTTGTCGGTGGTGCCCGTGCCGAGGTCCCAGCTGTCGAGGTGCCCGCCGAGGATCACCACCTCGTCCGGCCACTCGGTGCCCCGGATTTCCGCGACCGTGTTCCACTGGGTCACCGGGGTGGTGCCGATGGTGTTCGTCACCCGCCCCGACACCGTCGGGGTCATCCCGCGCTCGAGCAGACGGCTGAACAGCGTGTAGTCCTCATGGGCGATCACGACGTTCGGGAGCGGTGACACGCTGTACGCCGACCCGCTCATGTTCATGAGGGCGTATTCCTTGGACGCATCGGTGAGCACCCCGAGCGCGCCGGCGTTCTTGAGCAGGTAATTCCGGTCCACGGCAAACTGGCGTCGGGCCTCGCGGGCAGCCCGGGAGGTGTCGGCCGGCGCGGCACGGAAGGCCGCCATGCGGGCTGCCCGTTCGGCCTCCATGGCGGCCGAATCCTCGGCCGTCATCGGCGGCCCGTCGGGATTCCAGATGTTCGACGGTGCGCGCAGCATCAGCCACGATCCCCTGATCTTGTCCTGGTAGACGGCGAGGCTCTCCGGGCTGGACACGTCCACCATCGCCACCGGGCCGGTACGCGTCTTGCCCCCGGTCCCCGCCGTCCAGGCCCAGCTCTGCGCCGTCAGGTTGCGCACGAACGGCGACTCGATCCGGAAGGCGATCTCGCCCCGCTCCCACGCCACGCCGTACTCCCACGCCTCCTGCCAGCTCGCGAGGCCGTAGGCCTTGAACCGCGCCTCCGTCCAGTCGTTCGCCCGCTTCATCGCCGGGGAACCGGTCAGCCGCGGGCCGATGACGTCAGTCAGGTACTCGAGGTTCGCCATCACCTCCGAGTGCTGCACCGCCTGGTCGATCAGCACGCCGGCCCCCGCCGTGTCCACTCCGGTCTGCGCGGCGAGGGGCGTGGCGATGAGCGCGGCAAGGAGCGTGAGGGAATGTTTCATCGGGATCTTCCTCATGTTGCGGGAGCATCAGGGGCAACGGCCAGTCCTAGATATATCGCCAGCAGGGGCGGAGCGGGAGGGCGGGCGATCAGGAAGGGGCACCCGCGAGCCGGGCCGCCAACGTGCGCAGCCGGTCAAGGTCGGGCAGCGCGGCCAGCCATCGTTCGGGGATGGCGCCCTCGCCGTCCCGGGCGCCCAGCAGCCCGCCCGCCACCGCTGCGTTCGTGTCGGTGTCGCCTCCCGCATTCGCCAGCCAGACGAGACCCTGCTCGAGACTCGGCTCGTGCCAGGCGGTCCAGAGGGCCGCCTCGACGCAGGTCACCGCGTCGCCCGCCCTCTCCCCGACCAGGTGCAGGTCCTCGCGCCGCTCCAGCGGCACGCGACGGACGGCCGCCAGCAATTCCTCCGGGGCCTCGTTGACGCGGAGCACCTCGATCACGTCCGCGAGAAAATCGCGGCGGCCTCCGAGCAGCTCCGCCGCGGCGACATTGACGGCCACCGCCCCCCAGGTGCAGCGGTCGTCGGGATGGGTGAGGGCGGCGGTGTGCCAGGAACCCGCCACGAGGTTCCTCGGGGAGCCCCGCGCCGCCAGCGCCACGGGAAGCGCCCGCATGATCGCGCCGTTGGAGGCCGTGCCGTCGGTGGCCGACGGCGGGGATCCGTGGGTGCGAATGTGGTTGAGCGCGGTGCGGGTCCACGGCCCGACGCCCCGGCCGTCGGCGTCCATCCAGGCGATCCACCGCCCCGCCAGTCGCTCCAGGTCGACGTCTCCGGTGAGGAGTTCCTCGGCCAGGACCAGCGCCATCGCGGTGTCGTCGTCGAAGGGGGAGGCCGGCGTGTCGGCCCGGATGATGTCCCGAAGTCCCCCCGGGAACGCCGAGGCGATCGCCCCGGGGGACTCGAGCCGCTCGGCAGGGAGGCCGAGGGCGTTGCCGGCGGCGAGGCCGAGCAGGGCGCCACGGGCACGGCTGACGAGGGAAAGGGGATCGGCAGGCATCGGCCGACAAACGTAACCGGCTTTGCCCCAGTCCGCCGTCCGGCTATTTTTCATCGCGAACCTCATCGCCTTTTCACCATAAGGACCGCGCTGTGTCGAACGAAACCCTGAGCGTCATCGACAATCGGACCGGCAAGAGCTACGAACTGCCCATCGCGGACGGCACCGTCCGGGCCATCGACCTGCGGCAGATCAAGACCTCCGACGACGATTTCGGCCTGATGACCTACGATCCGGCCTTCACCAACACCGCGGCCTGCAAGAGCGCGATCACCTACATCGACGGTGATCGCGGGATCCTGCGCTACCGGGGCTACCCGATCGAGGAGCTGGCGGACCGCGCCTCCTTCCTCGAGGTGTCCTACCTGCTGTCGGAGGGTGAGCTTCCGACCCAGGCCCAGCTCGCCAAGTGGACGCACGACATCCAGTACCACACCTACGTCCACACCAACATCATCAAGTTCCTCGAGGGCTTCCGGTACGACGCCCATCCGATGGGCATGCTGCTCGGCGTGGTCGGGGCGCTCTCGACCTTCTACCCCGACGCGAAGAACGTCCACGACCCCGAGAACCGCTACATCCAGCGCGTCCGGCTGATGGCCAAGATCCCCACGCTGGCGGCGTTCGTCTTCCGCCAGACGCGCGGCCTGCCGTTCGAATTCCCGCGCAACGACCTCGACTACATCGGCAACTACGTCAACATGACGTTCAGCATCGGGGGCCAGCACAAGCCGAACCCGGTCCTGCAGCGGGCGCTCGAGATTCTCCTGATCCTGCATGCTGACCACGAGCAGAACTGCTCGACCAGCGCCGTCCGCGGCGTCGGCTCCTCCGGCGTGGATCCCTTCTCCGCCATTTCCGCCGGTATCGCCGCGCTGTACGGGCCGCTCCATGGCGGGGCCAACGAGGCCGTGCTCCGCATGCTCGACGAGATCGGGGAGAAGAAGAACATCCCGGCGTTCATCGAGCGGGTGAAGGCGGGCGAGGGCCGGCTGATGGGCTTCGGCCACCGGGTCTACAAGTCCTACGACCCGCGCGCCAAGCTGATCAAGCGGGTCGCCGACGAGGTGTTCGCCGAGACCGGGCTCAACCCGAAGCTGGAAATCGCGGTGGAACTCGAGCGGATCGCCCTGTCCGACGAGTACTTCATCAAGCGGAAGCTGTACCCGAACGTGGACTTCTACTCCGGCCTGATCTACCAGGCGATGGGCTATCCCACCGACTACTTCACGGTGCTCTTCGCGATGGGACGGATGCCGGGGTGGCTGGCGCAGTGGGAGGAGATGGTCACCGACGGCGAGCAGAAGATCGCCCGCCCGCGGCAGGTGTTCACCGGGCTCGAGGCCCGGCCCTTCCTGCCGATCGAGCAGCGGAAGTAGCGCTAGCCGGCGCGGGGCTCGCCTTCGAGATAGGTGTACCCTTCGAGCCCCGCCACATAATCCGCAATGAACGAATTCGCCTCGGCCCGGGAAAGATCCCGGGCCGCGGTCACTTTGCGCCGCCACGTGGCGAGCAGGTCCGAGGCGTGGAACTGGACGTAGTTCAGGACCTCGGTCACGGTGTCGCCATGGACGAGGTCCGTCACCTGGTACCCCTGCGGGGTCAGGCGCACGTGCACCGCGTTGGTGTCGCCGAAGAGGTTGTGGAGGTCGCCCAGGATCTCCTGGTAGGCGCCCGCCAGGAAGATCCCCAGCACGTAGGCGTCGCCGTCGGCGCAGGCATGCAGTTCCAGCGACGGCTTTCCCTTTCGGCCGCCCGCGAACCGGTCGATCACCCCGTCGGAGTCGCAGGTGATGTCCTGGATCGTGCCGCGCCGCGTGGGCCGCTCGTCGAGACGGTGAATCGGCATGATCGGGAAGAGCTGATCGATCGCCCAGTTGTCGGGGAGCGATTGAAAGACCGAGAAGTTGGAGAAGTACCGGTCCACCAGGGTCGCGTCGATGTGCGCGGTGACTTCGGGGTGTGAGGTCCGGTCGTCGCCCAGCAGCTGCTGCATCGCCGTGAGAGTGCAGAGGTACAGCTGCTCCGCGTCGGCCTTCTCGCGGAGGGTGAACGCGCCGCTGGCGAAGTACTCGTTGGTGCGTTCCTTGGCAAAGATCGCGTCGTGGAACGCCTCGTCGAGCCGCTCCAGGTGCAGTCCCTCGAGGTTTTCCGCCATCTCGCGGAGCAGGGGGTGCGGCTCGTCACCGAGCACGGGGGGCACCGGCTCCACCTGGCTCTCGACATCGATCACGTTGACGAGCAGGAGGGAGTGGTGCGCCGTCAGCGCCCGCCCCGACTCCGAGATCAGGTGCGGCATCGGCAGGTCGAGCTCGCGGCAGGCGGTGCCGATGGTGTACACCACGTCGCTGGCGTACTCCCGCATCGTGTAGTTCACGCTCGCCGGTCGCGTGGAGCGGGAGCCGTCGTAGTCGACGCCGAGCCCGCCACCCACGTCCACGTGGCTCAGGCGGAAGCCCATGGCGTGGATCTCGGCGTAGTAGCGGGCAATTTCCTCGAGCCCCGCCTTCACGTGCCGGATGTCGGTGATCTGGCTGCCGAGGTGGAAGTGCACCAGGCGCAGCAGGTCCTTCCGGCCCAGCCGGTCGAGCTTGGTCAGGAGCCGCATCAGTTCCACCGCGCTCAGCCCGAACTTCGACTTCTCGCCCCCGCTCTTGGCCCAGCGGCCCGACCCCTCCGTGGCGAGCTTGATCCGCACGCCGAGGGTGGGGGTGATCCCCATTTCGTCGGCCACCGCGAGGAGGAGGTCCAGCTCGTGGAGCTGCTCGACCACGATGAACACCTGGTGGCCGAGGCGCTGGCCCATCAGGGCGAGGCGCATGAACTCCTCGTCCTTGTAGCCGTTGCAGACAATTACGTGCTGGGTGCTGTCGTGCAGGCCGAGCACCGCCTGGAGCTCCGGCTTGCTGCCGCACTCGAGCCCCACGCCATGCGCCGCGCCGAACTCGACGATTTCCTGCACCACATGCCGCTGCTGGTTGACCTTGATGGGGTACACCGTGGTGTACGACCCCTCGTAGCCGAATTCCCCGATGGCCTTCGAGAACACCTCGGCCAGCTGGGAGATGCGGGCGCGCAGGATGTCCGAGAAGCGGAGCAGGAGGGGAAGGCCGACGCCCTGCGCCTGCAGGTCCATGGCCAGCTGGTAGAGGTCGAGGCCGTCCGCCGGGCTGCCATCGGCGTGCACCGTGACGTGGCCCTCGGCGTTGGTGCGGAAGAAGCCCAGGCCCCACCCCGGCATGTTGTACAGCTTTTCGGCATCCCGGTGGGTCCAGGGGGTCGCGGTCGCCGGCGGTGTCAGGGTCGTAATCGGGTGGCTCCTGCTGGGGAATCGGACTCAATGTTAATGCCCACGCCCTCCCCCCGAAAGAACCCCGCCGGGACGAGCCCCGGGCCGCCTCGCGTCGGCGGGGGAAACCGGCGAGATTGCGGCACCTTCACTGTCTGGGAGCAGGCATGCAGTGGTCCTTCCGCATCGGCCGGATCGGCGGCACCGACGTCAAGATCCACCTCACCTTCCTCGCGCTGGTGGCGTGGTGGGCGTATGGCGCCTATACCGAGGGGGGCACCGGCGCCGCCGTGCAGGCGGTGGTGTTCCTGCTGGCCCTGTTCACCTGCGTCCTGCTTCATGAGTTCGGGCACATCCTGATGGCCAGGCGGTTCGGCGTGCGGACGCCGGACGTGATCCTCCTCCCGATCGGCGGGCTGGCGCGGCTCGAACGGATGCCCGAGGAGCCGAAGCAGGAGCTGCTCATCGCCGCCGCCGGCCCGGCGGTGACGCTGGTCATCGCCCTGGCGCTCTTCGGCACCCTCCGGCTCGTGGGCGCCCCGGTGGACGACGCCAGCCAGCTGGACCCGGGGCGGGTGGGGCTGGTCCAGCAGGTCATGTGGGTGAACGTGGTCCTGCTGCTCTTCAACCTCCTCCCCATCTTTCCCATGGACGGCGGCCGCATGCTGCGGGCGCTCCTGGCGATGCGGCTGGGACTCCGACGGGCGACGCGCATCGCCGCCCGGGTCGGGCAGGGCGGCGCGCTGCTGCTCGGATTCTGGGGCCTGGGGTTCTTCGAGCGATGGGGCTTCGGGTCAAACATCGTCCTGGTCCTGATTGCCGCCTTCGTCTACTTCGCGGCCGGGGCCGAGGCGGCGTCGGTGGAGACGCGCACGGCGGGGCGTGGCCTGACCGTGCGGGACCTGATGATCACCCAGTTCGTGGCGCTGCCGGTGTTCGCGACGCTGCAGCAGGCGGTCGACGCGCTGGTCGCCGGGGAGCAGCGCGAGTTTCCGGTGGTGGACAACTGGGGCAAGGTCGAAGGACTGCTGACGCGCGATGGGCTGATTCGGGGGCTCTCCGCGCTCGGCGGCGGCGCCTCCGTCGAGCGGGCGATGACACCCGGCGCCGAGCCGCTGCCGCTCACCCTCCCGTTCGATGAGGCGCTGGAGCGGCTTGGGCGAAGCGGCCTCCCCGCCCTGCCGGTCGTGGACCAGGCGGGCGCGCTGGTGGGCCTGCTCACCCGCGATAACGTGACCGACGTCCTGCTGGTCCGGCGCGCCGGTATCCAGTTTCCACCCCGAGCCGGCTAGGCCGCCGGAAACTCCTCCAGGAATTCCGTCGGGCCGGTCATCGGACGGGCGTAGTACCACCAGTTGTCCTCGGGGCTCCACCCCTCCTCGTCCGCCACGATCATGCCCCAGAGGCACCGGGCCACCGGCATCGTGAGCCTCCGCATCCGGGCGTCCAGCTCGCGCAGGCGGCCCTCGACGACCGCGGCCTGGTCGCGGGTCACCCGCTCCAGCGCCTGCGCCAGCAGCTGACGGCCGTCGAGGTCTCCGAGGTAGTCCTCGTAATCCCCGGGGTAGCCCGTCTCCACCGACGCCACGGTCCGTTCCCAGCCGGCGAGGAGCACCGCCAGCCCCCCCTGCACCACCGTATCCGGCGCGCCCTCCTCGCGGAAGAACTGCTCGAGCCCCCCGGCGTCCCGCCCGTTCACCTGGGGTACCGATTGTTGGCGCGGTCCACATCCGGCAGGACGTGGCGCGGGTCGAGTTCGACGCCGGTCACCGCCGGCCGGCCGCGGATCCGGTAGGTATATCGAGGCCCGAGGTTCCACATCTCCACCGGGAGGCGCACCAGTTCGGTGGTGCCATCGGCGAAGCTCAGCGTGAGTTCCGCGGGCATCACCATCGTCCCGAGGCTGCCGAGCTGCACTTCGGTCTCGCCCTCGGACCCGCGCCCCACCGCGAGGATGGCCTGGTCGAGCCGGGTCGTTGTCAGGACCCACTCGCGCCAGAACCAGTCGAGGTCCATGCCCGAGGCATCCCGCATCAGCCGGTAGAAGTCGGCGGGTGCCGGGTGCCTGAAGGCCCAGGCGGCGAGGTACTGCCGGAACGCCGCGTCGAATCGCGCCTCGCCCAGCACCTCGGAGCGGAGCAGCTGCAGCATCAGCGCCGGCTTCTGGTAGCCGGTCCAGAACAGGTCGTGCTGTTCCACCGGGCGCAGGCCCATGGGCTGCTCACCGGCAACGGCGTGGTCAGGATACAGGTGCAGCGGGTGGACGCCAATCGTGTCGCCGTACGCCGTCCCCTTGAAATAGCTGGCGACGTTGCCGAGATCGATGAAGGTATTGAACCCCTCGTCCATCCAGGGATGGAGCCGCTCGTTCGAGCCGACGACCATCGGCACCCACTGGTGTCCAAGTTCGTGCGCCAGGACCCAGTGCACGTCCTCCCGCGTGGGACCGCCGGGGTCGAAGGTGATCATGGGATACTCCATCCCTTCGATCGGTCCCTCGACGCTGGTGAACTGCGGATAGGGGTAGCGGAGCCACTGCGTACTGAAATAGGCGAGCGCGTCACGGGTGATCCGGTTCGCCTCGGCCCAGAGCGTGGCGGAGGGACGATACAGCGTGTGCACCAGGATGCCCTCCCACGCGCTCGCGTCCCACTGGAAGTCGGGACTGGCGGCGAAGGCGAAGTCGCGCACGCGGTCGGCGGTGAAATGCCAGGTCAGCGTGCGGGCCCGTGACAGCCCAGCCCGCGCGTCGGGCGGACGAGCCGCCTCCGCGCGGGTGATGACCGCCACCGGCTCGGCCGAGGTGGCGGCGCGCTGCAACCGCTCCCGCTGCGCCGCGGAGAGCACCTGCTCCGGGTTCTCCAGGGTGCCGGTGGCGGCCACCACGTATCCGGCCGGCACGGTAATGCTCACGTCGAATCGGCCGTATTCGAGGTAGAACTCCCCCGCGCCGATGTACGGCTCGTGGTTCCAGCCACGCAGGTCGTCATAGACCGCGACCCGGGGATACCACTGCCCGAATTCGTACAGGGTCCCGTCGTGACCCATCCGCCCGCCACCGACGGCCGGCACATTGAACCGCCAGGTGAGGGTCAGGTCGAGGGAGGCGCCGGGCGCCAGCGGCTCCGCGAGGTCGAGCCGCATCGTCGTGCCGTACACGGTGGCGTGCGCCGCCACCCCGCCGACCAGGACGGTGTCCAGCGTCAGCCCGCCGGCAAACCCCTGGCAGCTGAAGTCGAAGGCGGAGCCGAGGAAGACCAGCGGCGGCTGGTCGAGCTGGTTGGTGACGCTGCCGGGAGCGCACATGTTCTGCTCCAGGTGCATCCAGAGATACGGCAGGGCGTCGGGGGAGCGGTTGTGGTAGGCGATCTCCTCCCGTCCGCGGAGTTCGTTCCGCGCCGGATCGAGGGTGGTCTCGATCCGGTAATTCACCTCCTGCTGCCAGTAGGCGTGGCCCGGGCGCCCGCTGCCGGTTCGATACGCGTTGGGGCCGGGGAGCTCGAGGGGACGGAAGGGGGAGACCTCCCACCCCTGTGCGGCCAGCCCGGAAGCGGTGAGGGACAGGACGAGCAGGAGGGGTCTGGCGAGAAATCGGCTCACGTAGTATCTCCCAGCGCGGGGTGTCGTCAAACATAGGCTGCGCTGCCCCCTTCAGAAAGCTGTTTCTGGATTTCCGCCCAGTGCACCGTCCTCATCTTCCGCCGGAGAGAAACCCGATGCGCCCAACACCCCTGCTGGTGGCCATCCTCTTCTCGGCTGCCTGCGCCAGGGAGCCCGGCCCCGCCGATGCTGCCGTGGACGTGCCCCCCCAGCAGGTGACCATCACTGCCACGGACTTCGGCTTCCAGCTGCCGGACACCCCGGTCCACGCAGGTCTGACCACCCTTGCGCTGGTCAACCAGGGAAGCGAGATCCACCACGCGAGCCTGGTCCACCTCAAGGATGGGAAGACCATGAATGACTTCATGGCCGCCCTCCAGGCCGGTGGTCCGCTTCCGGCATGGGCCGTCGCCGTGGGCGGGCCGAACGCGGCCCCGCCCGCCGGCGAGGCCAACGCCACGCTCATGCTCGAGCCGGGCAGCTATGTCGTGGCCTGCTTCATCCCCTCGCCGGACGGCGTCCCGCACATCGCCAAGGGGATGATCACGGGCATGGAGGTCCAGCCCGCGACCGGCCCCGTCGGTGCGCTCCCCGCCGGCGACATCCAGCTCACCTTGCTCGACTACAGCTTCGCCTTCTCCCAGCCCCCCACGGCGGGCACCCACACCTTCACCGTCACCAACGAGGGCAAGGAGGTGCATGAGGTGGTGCTCGTGCAGCTGGCCCCGGGGATGACCGCTGAACAGGTCGGGGCCTGGATCGAGGGTGGAGAACAGGGGCCACCGCCCGGGCTGCCGGTTGGCGGGCTGTCCGGCATGAGCCCGGGTCAGGTGAACAACTTCACCGCCACCCTCGAGCCGGGCACCTATGGGTTGCTCTGTTTCGTCCCCGGCCCCGATGGTGCGCCGCACTTCGCGCATGGGATGGCCGTCACCTTCACCGTCTCGTAGCGGAGCCCCCATGTCGATCCAGCGCAGCATCGCCCTTCCGGCCGTGGTGCTGGCCCTTGCCTGCGCCAGGGAGCCCGCCCCCGCCGATGTCACCGCGGACGCGGCTCCCCAGCAGGTGACCATCGTCGCCACCGACTTCGGCTATGTCCTGCCGACGACACCAATCCATGCCGGGCTCACCACGATCACCCTGGTGAACGAGGGCCAGGAGCTGCATCACATGCAGCTGGTCCGGCTGACCGAAGGCAAGACCGTGGCGGACCTCACCGCCGCCCTCGCCGAGGGCGGGCTTCCGCCCGCGTGGGCGGCCGAGGCGGGCGGCCCGAATGGCGCGCTGCCTGGGGGGGCCGCCAACGCCACGATGGTCCTGGAGCCGGGCCAGTACGGCATCTACTGTCGCATTCCCTCGGCGGACGGCGTGGGACACGTCTCCAAGGGAATGATCCTTGGCATGGAGGTGCTGCCCGCCACCGGGCCGGTGGCCGCGCTGCCGGCGGGCGACATCCAGATGGGACTGTTCGACTACGGCTTCGCGATGTCCCAGGCGGTCACCGCCGGGACCCACACCTTCACGGTCACCAACAACGCCACCCAGCCACACGAGGTGGTGGTCGTCCGCATGGCCCCCGGGACGACGATGGAGTCGTGGAACGAGTGGCTGGCAGCGGGCATGCAGGGTCCGCCTCCGGGAATCCCGTTAGCCGGACTCGTCGACCTCGACCCGGGTGATGCACAGAACTTCACGGCGGAGTTCGCGCCCGGCTCGTACGGCCTGATCTGTTTTGTCCCGGACGCAGGAGACGGCCGGCCGCACGTCCTGCATGGCATGTCGACGATGTTCACCGTGTCATAAGCTCCTCCGGACCTTTCCGGGGTGTCTGCCGTATAATGGACAGGTGCCGGCCGCCTCCCGGGCAACAGGGCACGGCCGGCACTCTTCCTTTGCCCTGGTACGCACGATGACCGGTTCCATCGCCCTGACCGGCGCCAGCGGGCTGCTCGGCTCGGCCCTGATACCCGCCCTCGAGGCCGCCGGGCACGAGGTGCGCCCGCTCGTCAGACGGGAGGCGAGACCCGTCGAGGTTCGCTGGGATCCCGACACCAACATGATCGACCGCGGCGCGCTCGAGGGCGTAACCGCAGCCATCCACCTTGCCGGCGAGCCGATCGCCGGGGGGCGGTGGACCGACGCCAGGAAGCGCCGCATCCGCAGCAGCCGCGTCCTCGGCACCCGCCTGCTCGCCGAAAACCTCGCCCGGCTCAACACCCTGCCGGACGTCCTGGTCTCGGCGTCGGCCATCGGGATCTACGGGGACCGCGGCGACGACGTCCTGGACGAGTCGAGCGCGCTCGGCTCCGATTTCCTGGCGGAGGTCGGCAGGGAGTGGGAGGCCGCCACTGCACCGGCGCGCGACGCCGGCATCCGGGTCGTCAACCTCCGGTTCGGGATCATCCTCGCCCGCGAGGGCGGCGCGCTGCCCCGCATGGTCCAGCCGTTCCTGCTCGGTGCCGGCGGGCCGATCGGCGACGGCCGGCAGTGGATGAGCTGGATCGCCATCGACGATGCGGTCCGCCTGGTGCTGGCGGCCATCCGCGACACCGCCCTGGACGGCCCGGTCAACGCCGTGTCCCCCAGCCCGGTCAGGAATGCAGAATTCGCGGCCACGCTCGGCAAGGTGCTGCACC
>JAHECL010000034.1 GCA_024641745.1 Gemmatimonadota bacterium
GGAGCTGGGGCTTGACCGCTTCCTGCCCGACTCCGAGGTCGCGAGCCCCGGGCTGGCGCTCGCCGGGTTCACCAATCGCTTCATCCCGAACCGGATCCACGTCCTCGGCGAAACGGAAATCTCCTACCTCGCCGCGCTCGATGCCCCGGCGCTCCGGTCGATCCTGGAGGCTTTCTTCGCCTTCGACCTCCCGGTGGTGTTCGTCACCAAGGGGCTGGAGGTCCCGCCTGACCTGATGGAACTGGCCCAGCGGCGGCAGGTGCCGTTGCTCCGGACGCAGCTCAAGACGGCCGAGTTCTACCGACGCATCAAGCCGGTGCTGGAGGAAGCGTTCGCCCCGCGCACGACGCTCCACGGCTCGCTCGCCGACGTGTACGGCGTCGGCCTGCTCTTCATCGGTCGCTCCGGGATCGGGAAGAGCGAGTGCGTCCTGGACCTGGTGGAGCGGGGGCACCGGCTGGTGGCGGATGACGTGGTCCAGGTCTCCCGGCGCGGCAACGGGGTCCTGATCGGCAAGGGCCACGAGCTGGCCCAGCACCATATGGAGATCCGTGGCGTCGGCCTGGTGGACATCTCCGCGCTGTTCGGGGTGCGGGCCATCCGCCAGCAGAAACGGATCGAGGTGGTTGTGCAGCTCGAGGACTGGGAGGTGGCGCAGGAGGCGGAACGGACCGGCCTGTCCCAGCAGGAAGTGGAGATCCTCGACGTGAAGGTGCCCAAGGTCATCGTGCCCCTCAATCCGGGCAAGAACCTCACGGTCATTTCGGAGGTGGTCGCAATGATGCACCTCCTGCGCTACTCCGGGGTGGATGTGGCGGCGGCGTTCAACGAACGGCTCATCCGGCGGATGCAGGAGCAGCGCGGCATCCGCCAGTACCTCCAGGAAGACTATGAGTGAAGGGTCGCGTGGCGTCGTGGTCTGCCACGGTGGACTCGCGGCCGCGCTCGTCGCGGCGGTCGAGCAGATCACCGGCCTGACGGGGGGGCTGGTACCGGTCTCCAACACCGACTGCGATCGCGACATCCTGGAACGTCGCATCGCCGACGCCATCGGCGGCGAGCCCGCCGTGGTGTTCGTCGACATGCCGAGCGGGTCCTGCCTCTTCGCGGCATTGCACCGGTTCCGCGACGACCCCAGCGTGCGGGTGGTGACCGGGGTGAACCTGGCGATGCTGATCGACTTTGTGTTCCACGACACGGAAGCGCCGGCCGAGGCCGCCGCCCGGGCGGTCGCCACCGGGGAACGCGCGATCCGGGTGCCCTGATGCCGATCCGGCTGTTTCGCATTGATGACCGCCTCATCCACGGCCAGGTCGTCCTGGGGTGGGCCCGCGCGCTGGGGATCGTGGACATCGTCCTCGTGGACGACGGTGTCGCGGCCAGCCCCTGGGAGCAGGACCTCTACCGGATGGCCGTCCCGCCGGAAATGCAGGTTGAGTTCGTGAACACCGAGCAGGCGCGCCGGAAGCTCCCCGAGTGGCGCGACGGGACCATGGACGTGCTGCTTCTCACCGGCGAGATCGAGACGATGGTTCGCGTGCTGGCCGGCGTCCCGGACCCGCCGTCCGTGAACCTTGGGGGCATTCACCATCGCGCCGGCCGCACCGAGCGGCTGCCGTATGTCTACCTCACGGACGAGGAGCTGGCCGAGCTCCGGCGCCTCGAGGCCTCGGGCGTGCGGGTATCGGCCGAGGATGTGCCGGGCGCGGGAGCGGTGGGACTCAAGGCACTCGGGTGATCACCGTCTCGGTCGGCGCCGTCGGATTGCTGCTGCTGTGGGGAACGGCGGTCGGGCTGGACCTGGTCAGCGTCCCGCAGGGTCTGCTTTCCCGCCCGCTCGTCTCCGCCTCGGTGGCCGGATGGCTGCTCGGGGACGTCGGGACCGGACTCCAGGTCGGCGCGGTGCTCGAGTTGTTCGCGCTCGATGTCCTGCCCGTCGGCGCCAGCCGGTATCCCGAGTACGGTCCCGCCGCGGTCGGGGCCACGCTGCTCGCGGTCGGCCTGGCCCGTGCCGGTGGCGTCGGTGTCGGTGCGCTGCTGGGGCTCGTGATCGCGCTCTTCGCAGGGTATACGCTCGACTGGTTGCGTCACGCGAACGCGCGCGATGTCCATCGCCGGGCCGATGACCTGAATGACGGGTCGGGTCTCGCCATCCGGAACCTCCAATGGGCCGGACTCCGGCGGGACGTTGCCCGCAGCGCAGGCGTGACCGTGGTCGCGCTGGGGCTGGCACTCCTGGGACGCGTGCTGCTCGATGGCCAGGTGCCGCTTCCCCGCGCGTTGACACCCGTCCTCGTCGGTGTCGGGGTCACGGCGGCGCTGTCCGGGGCGATCCGTAACGCGGGGCGGGGCCGCCGCCTGCTCTGGCTGGGCATCGGACTGGCCGCGGGGCTGGCGCTCGTGCCTGGGCTGCTCCCGTGACCGGCGAGGGCAGGGCGCTGCTCCGGTTGATGGTCATCCAGGGTGCCTGGAGCTACGAGCGGATGATCGGGGTCGGGATGGGGTTTGCGGCCCAGCCGCTGCTGCACGATCTGGAAGCGGCGACGCCGGAACGGCATCGCGAGGCCACGGCGCGGTCATCCGAGTTCTTCAACTGTCACCCCTACCTGGCCGGTCTCGCCCTGGGCGCTTCCGTGCGGGCCGAGCACGATGGGGTGGCCGGGGCGCAGATCCAGCGGCTGCGCACGGCGCTCTGCAGTCCGCTCGGCGCCCTCGGTGACCAGGTCTTCTGGGCGGGACTGGTCCCGATCCTCATGTCGCTGGCACTGGCGGCGATCGCCCTCGGCGGCGGGGGATGGGTGCTCGCGGCCGTGGTCGTGGGCTTCAACCTCTTCAGGGCAGCGGTCACCCGATGGGCGCTTCGCACCGGCCTCGAGTCGGGCATGCAGGTCGGGCGCGCCGTCTCGGCCTCGTGGCTGCCGAGGGCGGCGGCGAAAGTGGCCGTGCCGGCGGGACTGACCGCGGGGCTCGCGATTCCGCTCACGGCCGCGTGGCTGCTCGCGCCGGGGCTCGGCGGTGACCTGCTGATCGCCTCCGCCAGCGCCGGAGTCGCCGGGGTGCTGCTCCGTTTCGGCGGGGCCCGTCTCACGTCCCTCCGCGTGGCCCTGCTCTTTGCCGTGCTCATTCTCCTCTGGACGAGGTTTGCGCCGTGATTGAACGTCAAGCGACGATCGTCAATCCGCTGGGCATGCATGCCCGTCCGGCGGCCCGCCTGGTCAAGCTGGCGTCGGGGTTCCAGTCCCACATTGAACTGGTACGGGACGACCTCGCCATCAACGGCAAGAGCATCATGGGCGTCATGATGCTGGCGGCCGAGTGCGGCAGCGCGATCACCATCCGGGCCGAAGGCCCCGACGAGGCGGCGGCGATCGACGCCCTCGTCGGGCTGGTGGCCGACGGGTTCGGTGAAGTGTGACCGATCCACGCCGCCTCCAGGGCGTCGGCGTCTCGCCGGGCGTGGGATTCGCCCCCGCGATGGTCGTGCATTGGGGCTTCCCCGATGTCCGGGACCGGACTGTCGAGGAAGACGAGATCGAGGCTGAGGTCGGCCGGCTGCACGGAGCGGTGCAGGAGGCGGTCGACTCGCTCGAGGCGCTGCGGGAGCGCGTCCTCGTCCGGGCAGGCGTCGAGGAGTCACGCATCTTCGAGGCACAGATCCTGATGGTACAGGACCCCGATTTCCTCGCCGGGGTCGAGGTGCTGATCCGCGAGAACCAGCTGAGCGCCGAGACGGCGTATGAGTTCAAGGCGCTCGAGCTGCGGAACCTCTGGGCCAGTTCCGGGAGCGCCCAGTTGCGGGAGCGGCTGGCCGACCTCACCGCGATTCAGCGCCGCGTGGTGCTCCGCCTCATGGGACAGACCGAGCGGGAGCCCTGGTCGGGGACCCTCGATGAGCAGGTGATTGTCGTGGCGCATGAGCTCTCGCCCGGGCTCACTGTCCAGCTGGACAGGGAACACGTCGTCGGACTGGTCAGCGAGGAAGGCACCCGCACCTCCCACGCGGCCATCCTCGCCCATTCCCTCGGGATTCCAGCCGTGATGGGCGTTGCGGGGGCAATCCAGCGCGTGCGCAGCGGCCAGATGATCCTCCTGGACGGCCGGACCGGGGCGATCATCCTGGATCCGACCAGGAGCGAGCTGGAAGAGGCGAAGACCAGGCTGCACCGTCGGCATCGGCTGCAGCTGAAGCTCGAGGCCGGACTCCTCGAACCGGCCGTGACGCCGGACGGCCGCACGGTCTCCCTGCGCGGCAATGTGGACCTGCCCGAGGAGATCGAGCCGGCGGTGCGCCACGGCGCCGACGGCGTCGGGTTGCTGCGGACCGAGTTCCTCCTGACCGGCCGGGCGGTGGTGCCCACCGAGACCGAACAGACCGACTATTTCCGCCGGGTCGCGCAGGCATTCCCGAACCAGCCGATCGTCGTGCGGACCTTCGACCTCGGGGGCGACAAGTTTCCCGCCGCCTTCGAGGCGCCGATCGAGGCAAATCCCTTCCTCGGCTGGCGGTCCATCCGTGTGTGCCTCGATCATCCGGAGATCTTCCGTCCGCAACTCCGGGCCATCCTCCGGGCCGCCGTCGGGCGCGACATTCGCATGATGCTGCCCCTGATCACGCGGGTCGACGAAGTCGAGCAGGTCCGGCGACTCGTGGACGAGGAACGCGCGGCACTCCGTGCCGACGGCCAGGACGTCGCCGACGAGGTGCCGATCGGGGTGATGATCGAGACACCGGCCGCCGTGGTGCTGGCGGACCGCCTCGCGGCGGTCTCCGACTTCTTCAGCATCGGCACCAACGACCTGACGCAGTACACCCTCGTCGTGGACCGCGGCAACGCCCGCCTCGCCGACCGCTTCCGGACCGAGCACCCCGCCATTCTCCGGCAGCTGCGTACCGTGCAGCAGGCCGCCGCCGCGCAGGGCATCCCGGTCAGCGTCTGCGGAGAGATGGCCTCGGATCCGCTGTCGGCGGTCCTGCTGCTGGGACTCGGGTTCGTCGAGCTCAGCGTGGCGCCTCCGGCGCTCCCGCTGCTCAAGCTGGTGGTGCGGAGCGTGCCCCTCAGCGTGGCAGAGGCGGCGGCCCGGCTGGCGCTCGAGGCGGACACCTCCGAAGAGGTGCGCGAGATCCTGCGCAGCGCGGTCGGCGGGCATCTCGACGTCGCGCTGCTCGACCCCGCCGGCGCATTGCCGGCGTACCGGGCGCCCACTAGTATTCCGGCTCGCTGACCTTCCTTCCACCTCCACCGGTTCCTCGATGACTGTCAAGCGCGCGAAGCAGAAGCGATACCTCTTCACCTCCGAGTCCGTGACCGAGGGTCATCCGGACAAGGTCGCCGACCAGATCTCCGATGCGGTGCTCGACGCGATCCTGATGCAGGATCCCAACGGTCGGGTCGCCTGCGAAACGCTGGTCACGACCGGCATGGTGATGGTCTCCGGGGAAATCACGACCAGGACCTACGTCGACATTCCCGGCATCGTGCGCGAGACGGTGGAACGCATCGGGTACAACGACGCCACACACGGCTTCGACTCCCGCACCTGCGCCGTGCTCTCCTCGATCGGGCGGCAGTCGGCCGACATCGCCCTCGGCGTCGACGAGACGGGCGATCGCGTGCAGGGCGCCGGTGACCAGGGAATGATGTTCGGATATGCCACGCGCGAGACGCGGGAGCGGATGCCGCTCCCGATCATGCTCGCCCACCGCATCGCCGAACGGTTGGCCGCGGTCCGCAAGGGACTGCACGGCCTCGACCGGCTCGAGTGGCTCCGCCCGGACGGCAAGTCCCAGGTGTCGGTGGAGTACCAGGGCGACAAGCCGGTCGCGGTGCGTACGGTCGTTGTGTCCACGCAGCACGCGGAGCGGCACGCCGGACGGCAGCTGGCCCAGTCCACCATCCGGCAGGCGGTGATCGAACACGTCATCCGTCCGGTGCTCGAGCAGGCGGGCTTCGGTGAGGGTCGCACCAAGTTTCTGATCAATCCCACCGGCCGGTTCGTCATCGGCGGTCCGCACGGCGACGCCGGCCTCACGGGACGAAAGATCATTGTGGACACCTACGGTGGCATGGCGCGCCACGGCGGCGGGGCGTTCAGCGGCAAGGACCCGACCAAGGTCGATCGCAGTGCCACCTACGCCGCCCGCTGGGTGGCCAAGAACATCGTGGAGGCGAAGCTGGCCCAGCGTTGCGAGGTTCAGGTCGCCTACGCGATCGGCGTGGCCGACCCGGTCTCGATCATGGTCGACACCTTCGGGACGGGCGTCATGCCGGACGAGCGCCTCGAGCGGCTGGTCGAGCGGACGTTCGACCTCACGCCGCGCGGCATCATTTCCGCCCTCAAGCTGAAGCGCCCGATTTATGGCCCGACAGCGGCCTACGGGCATTTCGGCCGGAAGCCCGTGAAGGTGAAGGTCGGCGGCAAGATGCAGGAGCTCTTCACCTGGGAGCAGCCCAGCCGGGTGAAGGCCCTCCTGAGCGAAGCCCGGTAAGGCGGTGCCATGATCGAGGTGCAGGTGGCGCATCTGGGCCTCGACCAGACCACCAACAGTCCGGTGGTCCTCCTGAAGGAGAAGGGCGGCGAGCGGGTGCTGCCCATCTGGATCGGGCCGGCGGAGGCGAGTGCCATCGCCATGGAGATGCAGGGGGTGAAGGCCCAGCGCCCGATGACGCATGACCTGCTCAAGCACGTGATCGTCGGCCTCGGCGGAGAGCTCCGCCGCGTCACGATCACCGGCGTGCGCGACAACACCTATTTCGCCGAGTTGCTCATCCGTCGCGATGACGAGACCGTCCAGGTGGACGCCCGCCCCTCCGACAGCATCGCGCTGGCCCTGCGGCTCCACGCCCCGATCTTCACCAGCGATGACCTGCTCGACCAGGGCGGCGCCGCGGAAGGCAGTCCGGCGCCCGAGCGGCGAATGGACGCCGAATCCCTCAAGCAATACCTCGAAAAGCTCGATCCCCAGGACTTTGGCCGCTTCACTCCGTAAGGTCGCCCCGGCGCTCGGCCTGCTGCTCCTCCTGACGTCGGCGCCCGCCCGGGGGCAGGGCGTGATCACGGCGGAAGGCCGGATCGTTCGTGTCGCGGGAGCGGATACCCTTCCGGTTGCGCGCGCCGATGTCACCCTGCACCGGATCAGCCGCAGCATGCAGGGCGCGGTGGATTCGGCGCAGACCGGGCCCGATGGGCTGTTTCGTTTCCGCCGAACGGCGGACACGACGGCGGTCTATCTCGTCAGCGCGCGATACGCAGGCATCGAGTACTTCGGCACTCCCCTTCGTCCGCCCGGCAGGTCGGATCTCGTCCTGCTGGTCTCCGATACCTCGTCGACCGCACCGGTTCGGCTCGGCGCCCGACGGGTCATCGTCCGCCCCCCGGACGAATCGGGCACGCGGCTGGTCGTCGACCTGCTGTCCCTGCGGAACGACGGACCGGACACCCGCATTGGTCGCGACTCCATGACGCCGAGCTGGCTCCTGGTCCTGCCGGCCGGCGCGCGGCAGGCCGAAGTGCAGGAAGGTGACGTGAGCCCGACGGCGGTCCGCTTCCACGGTGACACCATGGCGGTCCTCGCCCCGATCGGGCCGGGCGAGAAGAACGTGATGGTGAGCTACCGCCTCCCGATGGGGGTCGCGGCGCCGGCCTGGTCGGCCCCGGTGGATTCGTTCGACATGATGCTGGAAGAGGAGGGGGCCACCGTATCGGGGGCGGGACTCCAGGCGACCGCACCGATGGTGGTGATGGAGACCACCCTGCGGCGCTGGACCGCGAACCCGCCCGATCCTGGTGCCGAGGCGGTCGTGCGTTTCGGGGACAGTACAGACGGTCGGCGCCGGATGCTGCTCTGGCTGGTCGGGGTGGTGGCGCTGGGGGTGTCCGGGGGGGCCGTCATCGCGTGGCGGCGCGGACAGGCCGGCGGCACCGGAGGCGGGGGCCAGGAGGCGACGGATCCCGTCGGCGCGCTGGCTCGGCTCGACGCCGAGTACGCGGGGAGGCGCGCGGAGGTCGAGCCAGAGGAGTGGACCCGGTATGAGGCTGAGCGGGCGCACCTGAAGAGCGCCGCCCTTGCCCGGGGCCGGACCCGCCGGTAGGTTCTCGACTGTCAGAATCGATCCACAGCGAACGCAGATTTTCGGAAGCCGGTGCAATTCCGGCGCGGCCCCGCCACTGTAACGGGCACATCACTCCGCTCACGATGCCACTGGGAAACCGGGAAGGCGAGCGGAGGCCCGAAGCCAGGAGACCTCTTCGTTCGCGCCACCAGCAGTTCCCTCGGGGGAGGGACGGGTGGCGTGCCCCGGCGCCCTTCCGCCGTGTCCCGCCCACTGCCGCCTCCCGGAAGTGGGCGGTTTTTCATTGGGTGCACTTCGTCGCATGGCCCTTGGGTGGCTCGCGCTCCTGCCGATGGCAGGGGCGTGCGGTCCGGTACCCGACGCCGTACCAGTTGCGGTCATCACCGCTGTGGACGATCTTGGCGACACCGTCCGGCTGGGTACCCCCGCCACCCGCATCGTTTCCCTGATCCCCGCCACGACCGAACTGCTCTTTGCCATGGGGTTGGGCGACCTGGTGGTCGGCCGGACGACCTGGTGCGACTTTCCTGCCGCTGCGAGGGCGGTGCCCGATCTCGGCGACGGGCTCCAGCCGAACCTCGAAGCCGTCGTCTCCGTGCGTCCCGACCTCGTCGTGCTGTACAACTCGACCCAGAATGTCGCGGCGGCGGAACGACTTCGGGCACAGGGCATTCCCGCCGTCCTCCTCAACACCGACCGCCTCGCGGATGTGCCGCGCCTCGCCCGGCTCCTGGCCCGGCTCGGCGGTCGGGCGGAGGCGGGCGACAGTCTCGCCTCGTCGTACGACCGCCAGCTGGCCGCCTCCAGCCGGGCCCCACGGTCGCCTCCGCCGGTCATCCTGGTGCTCGCCTGGGATCAGCCGCCCATCGCCATCGGGGCGGGGAGCTTCCTGAGTGAACTGGTGAGCCGCGCGGGGGCGGTGAATGCCTTCGCCGACCTCTCGGCGGCTTCCGTGCCGGTCAGTTTGGAGGCCGTCGCCGCTCGCGACATCGACCTGGTGCTGGTGCTGGGCACCGCCGTCCCGGGATATGCGAGCCGGGCGGAGTGGCAATCGGTCGCCGCCGTCCGCGACCATCGCTTCTTGTTCGTGCCCGAAGGTCCGTTCAGCCGTCCAGGACCCCGGAGCCCCGAGGCGATCAGGCTGCTCGGCGCCGCGATAGACGCGGTGCCCGCGTCGTGACGCCACGGCGCTGGCTGGTGCTCGGGATCGCGAGCCTCATGGCGGTGGTGATGGGGCTCCTCCTCGGCGCCGTGGATATCAGCTGGGCGGGTCTCGTCGGGTCGGTGACCGGCAGCGGGTCGGTGGAGTCGGCGCTGGTCCGGAGCCTTCGGATGCCTCGCGTCTTCCTGGCCTTCCTCGTGGGGGGCTCCCTGGCGTTGTCTGGTGCATCCCTCCAGGCGCTGGTGCGCAATCCCCTCGCCGACCCCTATCTCGTGGGGCTCTCGGGCGGGGCGGGTCTCGGCGCGGTGATTGCCATCGCCCTGCACCTCGGCGGCCCCTGGGGCGTGCCCCTCGCCGCGTTTGCGGGAGCCCTCGGGACGATCGCGATCGTCTATCGCCTCAGCGTGGTGGCTGGCCGGCGCCTCGATCCGCATGTCCTGCTGCTGGGCGGTGTCGTGGTCGGCGCCTTTGCGGGCTCGCTGATGAGCGCGGTCATCACGCTCTCTTCCGCCAGCGAACTCCGCAGTGCGATGCTCTGGCTCCTGGGAGGATTCGGCATGGCGTCCTGGCCGTCGCTGGCCGTCTTCGCGGCCTACGCCATCGCTCCGGTCGGCCTGCTGCTCGCCAGCGCGCGCGGGCTTGACCTCCTGACCCTGGGCGAGGAGAATGCCCAGCATCTGGGCGCCGATGTCGAGGTGCTCAAGCGCCGGGTGTATCTCTCGGTGGCAGCCCTCACCGGTGCGGCGGTCGCCGTCTCCGGCATCATCGGGTTCGTGGGGCTGGTGGTACCGCATGTCATGCGGCGGTGGGGCGCGCCGCTGCACCGAGAGCTGCTTCCTGCGGCTTTCCTCGCCGGGGGAGCCTTCCTCGTGGCGGCGGACCTGCTGTCCCGCAGCCTCTTCCGCCCCCTCGAACTGCCGGTGGGGGTCGTCACCGCATTGATCGGCGTGCCGATCTTCGCCCTTCAGCTCAAGCGTTCCCTGGCATGATCCTGCAGGGGAAGGACCTCACGGTCCGCTATGCGGGAGCCGAGGCGCCGGCGCTCGATCGGGTCAGCATGGACGTGCGTCCCGGACGGTTGCTGGCCGTCGTCGGCCCGAACGGCAGCGGGAAGTCCACGCTGATGAAGGCCCTGCTCGGCCTGGTCCCCGTGGAGCACGGCACCGTGGTGCTCCGGGAACGGCCCCTGGCGGCGTGGCGGCGTGCGGAGATCGCGACCGTGCTGGGTGTCGTGAGCCAGCGGGAGGAGATCCTGTATCCGCTGCGGGTCGAGGACACGGTGCTGATGGCGCGGTATGCCCGCCTCGGGCCGCTCGCTGCGCCGCGGGCCGAGGACCATGCGGCGGTGCGATCGGCGCTCGAACGCTGCGATGCCTGGGCCCTGCGCGACCGCCGGACGGACACACTCTCCGGGGGGGAATGGCAGCGGGTGCGGGTCGCCCGTGCGCTCGCCCAGGAACCCGAAGCCCTGCTGCTGGATGAGCCCACGGTCGCGCTCGATGTCCGGCACGAAATGGAGGTCTTCGAGCTGGTGCGCGCGCTCACCGACGGCGGCCTGGGATCCGTGGTCATCACCCATCACCTGAACCTTGCGGCGCGTTACGCCGATGCGCTGCTCATGCTGGATCGCGGCAGGGCGGTGGCAGACGGCCCTCCCGGAGAGGTGCTGGACGCCGGTCTGCTGTCGTCGGTGTTCGGCTGGCCGGTGGCGGTCACTGCCTGGCGGGATGGCTCCCCACAGCTGGTGCCCCTCCGGCCCGGCGAGACAGGTGTCTGATGATCCGCCTCGCGGTGCGGATGGCGCTGCTGCTGGCCGCACCGGGTACGCTCGTCGCGCAGGTGCCGGCGGTGCTGCGGGGGCAGGTGCTGGATGCCTCGACCGGGGCGCCGGTCGAGGGGGCCAGGCTCGAACTCGGTGGTCTCTCGACCATCAGCGGCGCGGACGGGCGTTTCGAATTCCGGAGTCTCCCGGCCGGTCGAGGTGACTTGCGCGTGCAGGCAATCGGGTATCGGCCCCAGTGGCTGCCGCTCCGCCTGGACTCTGATGCGATGCACGATCGGGTGATTCGACTCGTCGCCAGCCTGCCAACGCTGCCCGAGGTGGTGATTCAGGGATACGCTGCCGACCCGGCGCTCGACCATGCGACGCTGGTACGGCGAGGCGACGACCTTGCGACCGCCATCGACGGATGGCAGGGGGTTGTCGTCCGACGGAGCGGGGGCAACGGACCTGCGTCGCCGCAGGTTCGCGGCAGCGCTCCGGAAGAGGTCATCGTGCTGGTAGACGGTTTCGCAATCAACGACCCGCTGACGGGACGGGCGGACCTCAGCCAGATCCCGACCCGCGACCTGGCCTCCGTCCAGGTGCGCCCCGGCGCCCGGTCAGCCGGTGGGGCGGGCGTGGCGGTCGGTGGCGTCATCGACATCCGGAGCCAGGCGCCGTCGTCGGGCGCGGCCGCCTCTGGATGGATGGGGAGCCACGGCAGCGGCGGTGCGTCCGTCGTCGGCACCGTTGCCGGGACGCGCCTTTTTCTCCGCGGCGAACGCCTCGCCGATGGCTTTTCCTACCGGGTGCCGCCCAATCGTGGTGGGGGTGAGGCGGCACGCCTGAACGCGGGCGGCACCGTCGGTTCCCTCGCCTTTCGGACATCCGGATCGCTCACGGTGCAGGGGCGGGCAAGCGTCTCCCGGCGTGGCCTGCCGGGCGCGGTCGGCAACGAGACGCCGACGGCAGCAGCCGAGGACGTCACCGCCTTCATCGGCGTCTCGTCGACCGGGTCTATGGGGTGGGCGGGCTCGGTGCAGTACCTGCAGAGCGACGTCGGGGATCCGGCGCCTCCGACGGGCCCCGCGTACCAGGTTCGCTCGGCAGGTTGGAGCGCGACCCTCGACTGGGCGCGACGCGGTCGGCTGTCCATCGCCGGATGGGATGGGGACGTGGAGGTGGGCGTATCCGGCCGGCACGATGCATTCGGCGGCGACGTCGTTCGGGAAGACACCCGATTCACCCGTGGCGGCATTCGGGCTGGCGCCACCGCGCGGCCCGCTCCCGGTTCCCCCTGGACGCTCGCCGCCTCCGCACGGGTGGACCGCTGGACCGGTGAGTCGGGTCCGCTGGGCAGCGCCCGCCTGGACGGCGGCTGGTCGCGGCACGGGACGTCGATCCGGGCCTCCTTCGGGAGTGCCGTCGCCGCGCCGGCGCTCGCCGACCTCTTCTTCCGTGAAGGCGTGGGGGTGGCCCTCAACCCCGGGCTCCGGCCGGAGCGGGTTCGGTGGGAAACCGTACTGGGCGTGAACCAGGACTGGTCGATGTTCGGGCGTCCGGCCACCGCGTCGGTGCACGGATACTACGGGCGAGTCGATGACATGATTCTCTGGGCGCCTGGCGTGGGGTTCATCTGGAGCCCGCGGAATTTTGACGTCATCCGCCGGGGACTCGACGCCGCAGTCAGCCTGCAGCCGGTCCGCCGCCTCCTGGTCGAACTGCAGGGAGCGATGACGCCGATCACCTACGATGTCCCGGATGGGGCCCAGGTGCAGTATCGTCCAGTCGGGACATGGAGCGCCTCAGCCGCGTGGACCGGCGCCGGGTGGGCTGCCGACGCCCGATGGCGGTGGGTCGGCGAGCGCTTCCCCAATCCCGGTGGCCTCAATCCGCGTCCCAGCTACGGCGTGCTGAACGCGGGACTCGAGAAGAGCATCGGTCCCGCACTCGTCCGCGGCGAGGTGCGGGACCTGTTCGATGAACGCGCCGAGTTCCTTGCCGGCTACCCCGCACCAGGGCGCACGGCCGTCCTTTCGATTTCCATGGAGTGGCAATGAAGACTCACCTCCGGTCCCGATGCCCGGCCGCCTTCGTCCTGGCCCTCACCGTGGCGGCCTGCGCCGATCCCGCCGCGCCGCTGCCCGCACCGTCGGAGGTGGTGCTCGTCGTGAACTCGATCGAGTCCTCGCTGAGCGTCATTCCGGTCAACGCCACGAGCTCGACCTACACGATTCCGCTTGGCGGAACCACGCCGACGCCCGTCGGAGTCTCGGCGCTCGAGGGATGGGCGATCGTGCCGATGGGGCTGGACCATGCGGCGACCGTCGTTGACCTGACGTCGGGATCGGTGAGTCGGGTCGTCCCCCTCGCGAACGGCTCCTTTGCGACCGGGTCCGCCATTGTGGATGACTCCATCGCCTACGTGGCCAACCCCGGGCTGAACACCGTGACGCGCATCAACTATCTGACCGGGGACACGGCGAGCGTGGCCGTCGGCGTGTACCCGCAGGGCGTGGTCGTCACACGCGGGAAGGTCTTCGTCCTCAACGGGAACCTGGTGAATTTCACCCCGGCCGGGCCGGGGTGGATCACCGTCATCGATCCGGTGACCAACACCCGTGCGGCCGGCGTCGATTCCATCCCGCTGCCGCTGCCGGGAAACCCGCAGTTCGCTGTGGTCGCCGGCGACGGGAGGATCTACGTGATGAACGTGGGAAACTACGTCGATGCCGGGCGCCTCTCGATCGTCGATCCTGTGGCCCGGGTGGAGCTGGCCAATTTCGGCGGGTTCGGCAGCGGTCCCGGCGACCTCGCCACCGATGGAGGCAGTCGCCTGTTCATCAGCTCGTTCACGGAAGGGGTGATGGAGTTCGACACCGGGACCAGCACCGTGGTCCTGGGCGCGGGTAACGGCATCCCGATTCCCGACAATTCGGGGGTGGCGGTGGACTCGGACGGCCGGGTCTACGCGATCACGGCGGGCTGCGGCGGTGGGGCAGGCGGGGAGGCGCACGTGCTCCGGGTGGACCTGACCGAACGACTCACCGTGCCGCTCGGGGTCTGCGCCATCGGCTCGGCCGTCACCAGGATTCCCGTAGAGTAGATTGCGGGGATGGCCCCCATCACGACGCCCGCCATCATCGTCGGCTCGCTCCGCTACGGTGACACCTCGAAGATCGTCCGGATGGTTACCCGGGATCTCGGCGTCCGGAGCGCCCTCGCCAAGGGGGCCCTGCGCCCGCGGAGCCGGTTCGGGGCATCGCTCCAGCTCCTGAGCGAAGGGGTGGCCCATCTCTACCTGAAGGACAGCCGTGACCTTCAGACGCTCTCGGCCTTCGACCTCACCCAACTCCACGCCGGCCTGACCGGCGATCTCCCCCGCTTCGCCGCCGCGACCGCCATGGGGGAGGTCGCCTGGCGGTTCTCGCCCGCCGAGCCCCACCCGGACAGCTACGACCTCCTCAGCGGCGCCCTCTCGATGCTTGAAAGTGCCCCCGGGGAGGCGGTCGAGGTGCTCGGCCTGCGAATGCTCTGGCGCCTGGTCAGTGTGCTGGGATTCGCGCCGGCGCTCGATCGCTGTGCGCGCGACGGCACCCCGCTCCCGGGCGGAGAGCCGCTCAGGTTTCACGCTGCAGAGGGAGGCGGACTTTGCGCCCGGTGCAGCGACGGTCACGAGGTGACACTGCTCTCGCCGGCGGATCGGACCGACCTGGAGACCCTCGTGTCCGCCCGGGCCGACCTTCCGACCCTCGACGACCGTCACGCGGCCTCGCACCGCCGTCTCTTCGCCCGGTTCCTGCGCTACCACCTGGCCGAGGGAGCGGCGATGCCCGGCATCGCGTTCTGGGAAGACCGCCCCTGGGTGAGCAGGTGATCATCGGGACGGCCGGCCACATCGACCACGGCAAATCGGCGCTGGTCGAGGCCCTGACCGGGCACCGGGTGGACCGCCTCGCGGAGGAACGGTCCCGCGGCATCACGATCGACCTGAACTTCGCCCCGCTGGAGCTGGACGGCGGCCTGACCGCGGGCGTCGTGGATGTGCCAGGGCATGAAGACTTTGTCCGGACGATGGTTGCCGGCGCCGCGGGAATGGACCTCGTCCTGCTGGTGATCGCCGCGGACGAGGGGATCATGCCCCAGACACGGGAGCATCTGGCCATCCTGGAAGCGCTGGGCGTTCCCCGGGGCATTCCGGTGCTGACCAAGTGCGACCTGGCGGAGCCGGCCTGGGTGGAACTGGTCCGGGAAGAGGTGGACGGATGGCTCACCACGTCCTCCGTGTCCTTTGTGCCGGCCGTCCCGGTCTCGGCGAAGGCGGGCACGGGCCTCGAGGCGCTGCGGGCGCTCCTCCAGGCGGAGTCCTCGGCCTCGCGCGCACGGGATGCGACGGCCCCCTTCCGCATGCCGATCGACCGGGCCTTCTCCATGGCCGGCACCGGCACCGTGGTGACGGGCAGCGTCTGGTCGGGCTCGCTGTCGGTCGGTGACCAGGCCCGGGTGCTTCCCTCCGACATCGCGGTCCGGGTACGCACCATGGAGACACATGGGCGGCGCGTCGCTTCGGTCACGGGGGGCAGCCGCGCGGCGCTCGGACTGGCCGGCATCGATCGCGACACGGTCCAGCGGGGCGACGCCCTCGTCGACGCCGCGCTGCCGTGGGAGGCCACCTCGGTGATCGACGTGCAGCTCGACCTTCACCCGCACGCGCCACGACCGCTGACCGCCCGAACCCGGGTGCACCTGCACCTCGGCACTGCGGAGGTGATCGCGCGGGTTTCGCCCCGCACCCCGATCGTCCCGGGCGGCGGAGGTCTCGCGCGGCTGAGCACCGAGGAACCGATCGTTGCGCGGGGCGGGGACCGGTTCGTCATCCGGAGCTACAGCCCGGTCACGACCATCGGGGGTGGCCGGGTGCTCGATCCGCTGCCTCCACGGAGACGGGCGGCGTGGCCGGCCGGCCTCGACTCGGAGGACACCACGAGTCGGTTGCACGCCCTGATGGCCCGGCAGCCGCCCGGTGCCGCAACGGGATCGCTCGCTCTCCGGTCCGGGCTGACACCCGCGGAGGTCGAGGCGCTGCTGACCGCGGACGGCACGGTGCGGAGGGTCGATGGGGGGTGGGTGCTCAGTTCGGCGGTTGCCGCCGTGGGCGAACGGGCGCTGGAGGCCCTCCGCGCGTACCATCGCGAGCACCCCGCGCTTCCCGGGTTGCCAGTCGAGACGATGCGGCGGATGGTGGACCGCTCGGTCCTGCTCGCGGAAACGGCCGTCTCGGATCTTGCCATGACGGGTGAGCTGGTGGTGGAGGCCGGGGTCGCCCGGCTGCCCGGCTTCAAGGCGCGCATCGCCGGCGGGGAGACGGCGGTAGAGCAGGTGGTCGAGTTCGTCAGGGCCGCCGGTCTGGAGGTTCCCCCGCTGCCGGAACTCGAACGACAGCTGGAACGGATGGATGTCCCTGGGGCAGTGCGACTTGCGGTCCGGGAGGGGCGGCTGCAGGCCATCACCCGGGACTGGTATGTGAGTCTGGAGGCGCTGGATGGCTTCCGGAACGTCCTCGCGGAGATCGGAAGCGCCGGGGACGTCACCGTAGCCGCCGTCCGGGACCGGACCGGCCTGTCGAGAAAGTACCTGATCCCTCTCCTGGAATGGGCTGACCGGGAGGGGATCACCCGCCGGGATGGGGCGGCCCGACGTCTCACTTGACAGGTCACTCGAGGTCCCGGCATACTTAGGTTGAACTGGCGTAAGTGCTCAAATGGCAATCGTTTCGATGGAGGTGCTTCCACCCGCTTCATAACCCTTGTTCGAGTGAGGTTCCGTATGACAGGCCGTGCCTGGACGGGGCTGTTGCTCGGGCTCATGGTAGGGATGGCAGCACCCGCCGCAGCGCAGGTTCCGTCTCCCTCGCCGCCGTTCGAGCTCGGAGACAACACTCCCAATCCGTTCTATCCGGCCACGTCCATCCCGTTCGTGCTTACACCGGAGGCGTGCTCCGACGGACATGTTCCGTTGGTGACCCTGGAGATCTACAACGTGCTCGTGCAGGTCGTTGCCATCCCGGAGCTGCAGGCCGGAGGGAGCGAGCGGGTACGGGGTTTGCGCCTGCGGTGTGGGTCGTATGTGGCCTACTGGAATGGCCGCTACCTGGACAATGAGCGGGACGTGACGTCCGGGGTGTACTACTACCGCCTGACGGTCGATGGCCAGAGTCAGGTCAAGAAGATGATCGTCCGCAAGGAGAACCAGCCTGCGCGCTGATGCGGTCGGCCGGCGAGGGACATTCCACGCGAATGCCCTTCGTCGGCCGTTCGTTCGTCGCCCGTGAGGCTGTCAGAAAGGCAGAATTGCGCGGTATGTCCCTTGCCCCCGTGAAACACCATGCTGAGACCTGAGCGACTGACACTGAAAGCACAGGAAGCCTTCCGCGAGGCGTCCGAGGATGCCCGCCAACGCGGAAACCCCGTGCTGAACGACACCCACCTCTTTGCCGCCCTCCTCAATCAGGACGAGGGGGTCGTGCAGCCACTCCTCCAGAAGGCCGGGTTGAACATCGCGGCGCTCAGGGAGGAAGTGGAGCGCGAACTGGCCCGACTGCCCCGCCAGGAGGGAGCGACTGGCGAGCCGACCTTCAGCCGGGAACTCCACAAGGTCTTCGACCGGGCGGAGGCCGAGGCGAAGGAGCTCAAGGACGCCTACGTGTCGACCGAGCACCTGATCCTGGGACTGGCGGAGGAGAAGGGGACGACCGCCCGGAACGTGCTGGCCGAGCACGAGGTCACCGCGGCCCAGCTCCGGGAGGCGCTCGAGGACGTCCGCGGCGGTCACCGGGTGTCCGACCAGTCGCCCGAGGATCAGTACCAGGCGCTGCAGCGCTTCACGCGAAACCTGACCGACCAGGCCCGGAAGGGGAAGCTCGACCCGGTCATCGGGCGGGACGAGGAGGTGCGGCGGGTGATGCAGGTGCTCTCCCGGCGGACCAAGAACAACCCGGTGCTGATCGGTGAACCCGGCGTCGGCAAGACGGCGATCGTCGAGGGCCTCGCCCAGCGCATCGTCGATGGCGACGTCCCGGAATCCCTCAAGCACAAGGACATCGTGGCGCTCGACATCGGCCTGCTCCTCGCCGGCGCGAAGTACCGGGGAGAGTTCGAGGAGCGCCTGAAGTCGGTCATCAAGGAACTGACGGATGCCGAGGGACGCTATGTGGTGTTCATCGACGAGATGCACACCCTCGTCGGCGCCGGGGCGGCCGAGGGGGCGGTGGATGCCAGCAACCTCCTGAAGCCGGCGCTGGCGCGCGGAGAACTGCATGTGGTCGGGGCGACCACCCTCGACGAGTATCGCAAGCACGTCGAGAAGGACGCGGCGCTCGAGCGGCGCTTCCAGCCCGTCCTGGTCGGCGAGCCGAACGTGAAGGACACCATCGCCATCCTGCGCGGCCTGAAGGAGCGCTACGAGGTGCACCACGGGGTGCGGATCACGGACAACGCCCTCGTCGCGGCGGCGACGCTCTCCGACCGGTACATCGGCGACCGGTTCCTCCCGGACAAGGCGATCGACCTGGTGGACGAGGCCGCCAGTCGGCTGCGCATCGAGATCGACAGTCTTCCCCAGGAGATCGACGAGGTCGAGCGGCGGCTGGTCCAGCTCGAGATCGAACGGCAGGCCCTGCTGAAGGAGAAGGACAAGGCGGGGAAGGCGCGCCGCCAGGCGGTGGAGCACGAAATGTCCGAGCTGAAGGAGCAGAGCGCGGGCATGAAGGTGCAATGGCAGTCGGAGAAGGCCGCCATCGGTGAGTTGACCGCCGCCCGGGCCGAAGTGGAGGAACTGCGCACCGAGGTGGACCTGGCCACCCGCCGGGGCGACCTGCAGAAGGCGGCGGAACTCCGGTATGGCCGGATTCCCCAGCTTGAGGCGACCCTCCAGCTGCAGGAGGCGCGCCTGCAGGAGGTCCAGCGCAACGCGCGGTACCTCAAGGAGGAGGTGGACGCCGACGACATCGCCGAGATCGTGGCGAAGTGGACCGGCATCCCGGTGTCGCGCATGATGGAGTCGGAGCGGGAACGGCTGACGCGCCTGGAGGCCGAGCTGGCGCAGCGCGTGGTCGGGCAGCCCCAGGCGGTGGCAGCGGTGTCGAACGCCGTCCGGCGGAGCCGGGCGGGATTGCAGGACCCGAATCGGCCGACCGGATCGTTCATCTTCCTCGGTCCGACCGGCGTCGGCAAGACGGAAACGGCACGGGCCCTCGCCGACTTCCTCTTCGACGACGAGCGCGCCATCGTGCGACTGGACATGTCGGAATACATGGAGAAGCACGCCGTCGCCCGGATGATCGGCGCCCCGCCAGGCTACATCGGCTACGAGGAAGGCGGGCAGTTGACCGAGGCGGTCCGCCGGCGTCCGTACAGCGTCGTGCTGTTCGACGAGATCGAGAAGGCCCACGCCGATGTGTTCAACGTCCTCCTCCAGATCCTCGATGACGGCCGCCTGACCGACAGTCAGGGGCGGGTGGTCGACTTCCGGAATACCGTCATCATCATGACCAGCAACCTCGGCGGTTCGCATATCGTCGACGCCGGCCCCACGGCGGACGAGGAGGCCTGGGCGGTGGTCGACCGGGCGGTGCGGAACGAGCTGCGCCACCACTTCCGGCCGGAATTTCTCAACCGGGTGGACGATATCATCGTCTTCCGACCCCTGTCGCGCGACGACATCCGGCACATCGTGGATCTGCAGCTCGAGCGGCTGGCGGCGCTGCTCGGCGACCGGAAGCTCGGGCTCGTCGTGTCGCCGGAGGCGCGCGCCCTGCTGGCCGAGCTCGGGTACGACCCGGTCTACGGCGCCCGGCCCCTCAAGCGCGTCATCCAGCAGCGGCTGCAGAACTCGATCGCCATGGAGGTGCTCGAGGGGCACTTCCCGGAGGGCTCGACCATCCAGGTCGGGCGCGAGGGCGACGAGCTGCGGTTCGTCAGACAGGGGCCTGCGGGTGCGTAGGGGGGGCGCCACGAGCGCCGATGTGGTCTGGATGGAGTCGGCGTTGCGGCTCGCCAGGGCTGCCGCGGTCCGGGGAGAGGTGCCGGTGGGGGCGGTGGTCGTTCGGGAGGGCCGGATCATCGCGCACGCCCACAACGAGACAGTGCACCGGCGCGACCCCACTGCCCACGCCGAGGTGCTGGCCATCCGGGGCGCGCTGGACGCCGTCGGCGAGGACCGGCTGATCGATGCCACCCTGTACGTCACGCTGGAGCCCTGCGCGCAGTGCGCCGGGGCCATCATCCTCGCGAAGGTCGCCACGGTCGTCTTCGGGGCCTGGGACAACCGGGCGGGGATGGCGGGGTCGGTGCATGACCTGCTCCGGCATCCGCGCCTCAACCACCGGCCCGAGGTGATCGGCGGCGTCCTCGCGGAGCAGTGCGGGGAGCTGCTGAAGGATTTCTTTCGTGCACGTCGGTAGTGTCATCGGCCGGCTCGGACTCCTGGCCGTGGCCCACGCGCCGATCCTCGGGTGCGCCCAGGTGCCTGCGATGACACCGGATGCGATCGCCGGGGGATGCCAGCGGACCGTGCTGCTGGGCCCGCGGAGCCAGCCGGCAACCCAAGTGCGCTGGATCGCTCCCCAGGATGCGGGGGACCGGAGAACCCTCGCCGAATGGTGCCGGACGGTCGGCCCCGCGCTCGTGGCGCCGTCCCCCGCACCCCTCGGCGAGGCCAGGGTCACCACCTTCGCGGTCCTCTCCTGGAACCAGCACGTCGGGGGCGGGGACATCCGGCGACTCGTCGACGACCTCCGTGCTGGAGCACTGACCGATGGAGTCCCGGTCCACCACTTCGTCCTGCTGCTCCAGGAAACATTTCGGTCCGGGGCCGTCCCGACGCCGCTCTCTCCGTCGGCGCCGATTCCACACCGGATCGGGCCTGCGCCCGAGCCCGGGCGGGAGCGGGAGGATATTCGCGCCATCGCCGGGGCGCTCGACCTGGCGCTCTTCTACGCCCCATCGATGCGCAACGGTCAGGCGGGAGAGGATCGCGGAAACGCCATTCTCTCCACGATGCCGCTGGAGAATTTGCGCGTGGTCACCCTCCCCTTCGAGCGTCAGCGCCGCGCCACTGTGATGGCAACCGTCCTCGTTGCCGGAGGCGGGGACACCGACAGCTCGATCGAGGTGGCGAGCATCCACCTCGATGTCTGGCCGGCCACGATTCCCTCCCTCCTCGATGGCGCCCGCCGCCTGCGGCAATCCGCGGCCTTTCTTTCGCTCGTGCCGCTGGAGGGGTACCCCACCATCATCGGGGCGGACCTCAACGCCCTGTCCAGCGGGGACCCGCATGTCGGGCTCTACCGCGCCCGGTGGCCCGACTGGGAGGTCCCGTCGCCCTGCCGCACCCGGGGCCTCTTCTGCACGGACTATCTCTTCGCCGGTGGACTGACGGAATGGGAACTCACCGCCCCCATGGTGATTTCGGATCGGTACGGGTCGGATCACCGACCGGTGCTCACCCTGGCCGTCCGCCGCGAGCCAATGGTGGCGGAGCGTTGACCTCACCCGGCGACGTCCCTATTTTGGATCGGAGTTGACTGGCGGGTATTTGTCGGGGCAATCTGTTGTGCGGCAAGAGTTTAGAATCGTGGAGTGTGCAGCATGCCGGCCAAGTATGTGTCCAACAAGGACGAGACGATTCCGCTGTTCGAGAATCCCTGGCTCGAACGATTGACCCACATCCATCCGGCGACGCCCGCCGTCGTCTTCCTGCCGATCGTGGCCTGGTTCCTCTGGCTGGGCGTGCAGGGCGGTGCCTCCTGGGTGATGTCGGCCGGGCTGGTGGTGGTCGGCCTCGCCGTCTGGACCCTCACCGAGTACTCGCTGCATCGGTGGGTCTTCCATTACCAGCCGACGAGCGCCATCGGCCAGAAGCTCCACTTCCTGATGCATGGCATCCATCACGACTACCCACAGGATCACACGCGCCTGGTCATGCCGCCGCCGGTAAGCCTGCCGCTTGCCGCCCTCTTCTGGCTTGCCTTCAGCGTCCTCTTCGGGGCGCACTACGAGCCGATCTTTGCCGGTTTCCTGATCGGCTATGTCGTCTACGACACCACCCACTATGCGACCCACCACTGGAAGATGGACAGCCGGATCGGCAAGTTCCTTCGGGAGTATCACCTGCGGCATCACTACCGGGATGATGACCTCGGCTATGGCGTGAGCTCGCCGCTCTGGGACTATGTGTTCGGGACGGTGTCCCGGCGGGTCCGCGGCGATCGGCAGGCGGCCTAGCGCGGTCGTACCATGCGGTCGGGCGGAAAGACAACGGGCCACCGAGATCCTCGGTGGCCCGTTCGCATCGTCACCCGTGGCAGGTTCAGGGCGCGACGTCGTGGAAGGTGAGCTTCTTCTCGTTCTCCGTCGCCCAGCGCAGGGCCCA
>JAHECL010000035.1 GCA_024641745.1 Gemmatimonadota bacterium
GTCCTTCCAGCTCCACGACATGCCCGGGTTGGCCCCGAGCGCCGGGATCCTGACCAACCTCTCTCCCGACCATCTCGACCGATACGCCACGCTGGCGGAGTACTACGCCGACAAGGCGCTGCTCTTTCGGAACGCCAGGGCCGACTCGCGCTGGATCACCAACCGGGACGACGCCGAGGTGGAACGCATCGCGCGCGGGGTGCCGGGGGTCCACCGGCAGTTCTCGGTCGACGGCCCCGCCGACGGGTGGTTCGACCGCGCAGGCGGGCGACTCATGCTGGGCGATGCGCCGCTCCTCCCGCGGGGGGAACTCATGCTGCTCGGCGACCACAACGTGGCCAACGCCCTTGCGGCCGCCCTCGGCGCGCGCGTGGCGGGCGTCGAGTCCAGCGCGATCGCCGCTGGCCTCCGCTCCTTCCGTGCGCTGCCGCATCGACTGGAGCCGGTGCGTGAGGTCGACGGTGTGCTGTGGATCAACGACAGCAAGGCCACCAACATCGCCTCGACGGAGGTGGCCCTGCGTGCCCTCGATCGACGCTATGTCCTCCTCCTGGGGGGGCGGCACAAGGGGGAGTCCTACACCAGGCTGGCCCCGGTGCTGGCCCCCGGCTGCAAGGCGGTCGTCGCGTACGGGGAGGCGGGACCGCAGGTGAAGGCGGAGCTCGGCGACGCGGTGCTGGTGAAGGGGGCCGGCAGCTTCGAGGATGTGATGCAGCTGGCCGGCCGGCTCGCCGAGCCCGGCGACGCGGTGCTGCTTTCCCCCGCCTGCTCGAGTTACGACATGTTCCGGAATTACGAGGAGCGGGGCGCCCGCTTCCGGTCCCTGGTCGAGGCGCTGTGAGCGCGCCCGCCGCCCGCCACCCGGGCGAACTGCGCTGGGAGACTCGCCTCCTGACAGTGGTGACCGCCACGATGGTGGTCTTTGGTGTCGCCAATGCCTACGGCGCACTGAGCATGCAGACGGCCGGCGGGACGGGGGCGGGGTTCGCGCTGCGCCAGTTCGTCGGAGCCCTCCTCGGCCTCCTCGCCCTCAGCATCGTCTCGCGCATCGACTATCACCTCTGGCGGCGCCTGGCCTGGCCGATTCTCTTCGCGACCGTGGCGGTGCTCCTGATCCCCCTCCTTCCCGGGACGGAGGCGATCGCGCCGCGGGTGAACGGCGCCCGTCGCTGGGTGGACCTCCGAGTCGTCAATTTCCAGCCATCCGAGGTCGCCCGACTCAGCATCATCATCTGGTGTGCGATGCTGGCCGCGAAGAAGGGCACCCAGGTGCGGGACTTCAAGAAGGGGGTCGCGCCGTTCCTCGTTGGAATCGGCGGGGTCGCACTGCTGATCTTCCTGCAGCCCAACCTTTCGATGGCCGTGCTCGTCGCCCTCCTCGGAGGCGTGGTGCTGTTCGCCGCCGGCGCCAAGATCGGGCACTTCCTCCTCCTCGGGCTGGCCGGGACGATCCTGCTGTTCGAGAAGATCCAGTCGGCCCAGTATCGGGCGGCACGGCTGACGACGTTCCTGAACCCCGGCGAGGCGACCGATGCCGCGGGGATGCAGATCCACCAGTCGCTGGTGGGCATCGGTTCCGGCCGGCTGTTCGGTGTCGGGTTCGGCGAGGGGCAGCAGAAGCTCTTCCTCCCCTACGCCTACTCGGACTTCTTGTTCAGCACGATCGGCGAGGAGTGGGGCTTCCTCGGGGTGGTGCTGATGGCGGTCCTCTTCGGGCTCTTCCTCTGGCTGGGATTCCGCATTGCCCGGAGCGCACCGGATCCATTCGGCCAGTTCCTGGCCGTCGGAATCACCGCGATGATCGGGATCACCGCGATCATGCACATGGCGGTGTCGCTTTCCCTGATGCCCACGACCGGGCTGACACTTCCGTTCATGTCCTACGGCCGGTCGAGCCTGGTCATTTCGCTCGTCGCGACCGGCATGCTGATCAACATCGGCCGAATGCGCGGGCGACCGGTGCGCGGGTCGCCGACTCCGTGAGGACTGTCCTGATCGCGGGCGGGGGAACCGGTGGCCACCTGATGCCGGCCCTCGCGCTCGCCGGTGAGCTGCGGCGGCAGCGTCCCGACCTGGAGCCGGTGCTGGTGGGGGCGGTGCGAGGCATCGAGCGCACGCTGCTGCCGACCAGGGATTTCCGGCATGTCCTGCTTCCGGCGGAGCCGCTCTACCGTCGGCAGTGGTGGAAGAACTGGCGCTGGCCCGTCGTGGCGAGGCGACTCGTCCGGGAGGTGCGGCAACTCCTGGATGCCGAACGACCGGTGGCGGTGCTCGGCACCGGCGGGTACGCCTCCGCGCCGGTCGTCTATCTCGCCGCGGGGCGCGGCATCCCGACAGCGATCCAGGAGCAGAACGCCTATCCGGGACTCGCGAGCCGGCTGCTCAGCCGCCGGGTCCGGCACATCTACCTCGGTGCTCCCGAGGCCGAGGCGTACCTCCGCCTGGGACGGCAGACGGTGGTGTACGACACCGGCAACCCGATCCAGCCGCCGGACCCGGCGCGGGCGAGCGGCGCACGGGAGCGGTTCGGGCTGTCCGGGGGGAAGCCGGTGGTGCTGGTCACCGGCGGGAGCCAGGGTGCCGTGGCCCTGAACGAGGCCACGGCGGGGTGGCTGGCTGCCGGGGGTGGGGCGGGGTTGACCGTCCTCTGGGCCACGGGACGTGGGTCGTTCGAGCGGTTCCGCCACCTGCAGCGGATGCCGGACGTTCAACTGTTTGATTTCCTGGACCCGATCGCGGACGCATTTGCGGTGGCCGACCTGGTCGTCGGTCGGGCAGGGATGATGACCTGCGCCGAAATCTGTGCCTGGGGCCTCCCGAGCGTGCTCGTACCCCTGCCAACCGCCGCGGCGGATCACCAGACCGCGAATGCGAGGGCGCTGGAGGCGTCCGGGGCGGCCCGGCTGCTTCCGCAGGCGGACCTGACCCCAGGGTCCCTGGCAGCGGCGATCGCCGGGCTGATGGATGACCCCACCCGGCGTGAGGCCATGGCGGGAGCGGCACTGGCCCGGGGTCGGCCCGCGGCATCGGCCGACATCGTGTCGCATCTTTTGACGCTGCTGGGATAGCTCCGCTCTTTCGCAACTCTCGATAAGATTTTACATTAGCTCAATTCCAATGGACTTATTCAACCCCTCGGACCCGCGGCCTGTGCACTTCGTCGGCATCGGCGGGGCCGGGATGAGCGCCCTGGCCCTCATCGCGCGCCGGCGGGGCGTGGCCGTGAGCGGCTGTGACCCGGAACCGGGCGGTGCTGCGGACGTGGCGGCGCTCGGGGCGGAGGTCTTTGGCCGGCACGACCCGGCACACGCGGTCGGGGCCCGGGCCGTGGTCTACACGGCCGCCGTGCCTGGCGATCATCCCGAACTGGTGCGTGCCCGCGAACTCGGCATCCCGGTCGTTCCCCGCAAGGAAGCGCTGGCGAAGCTGGTGGCTGGCGGGACGGTCGTCGCGCTGGCGGGGACCCACGGGAAGACCACCACGACGGTCATGACGACCACCGCACTTTCGGCGGCGGGGTTTGCCCCCACCGGACTGGCAGGCGGACGCGTGGGGCAATGGGGCGGCAACGCGCGTCTCGATGGGGACGCCCTCTTCGTCGTCGAGGCAGACGAGTACGACAAGGCGTTTCTGGCCCTCACGCCGACGGTGGCGGTCGTCAACAACATCGAGGCCGATCACCTCGAGTGTTACGGGTCGGTCGACGCGCTCGAGGAGGCGTTCGCCACCTTTGCGGGTCGGGCCTCGATTCGGCTGGTCGGGGTCGATGACCCCGGGGCCGCCCGCCTGGCGGCTCGCCTGGGCGCGGGAACCCTTCGCTTCGGGGTCCGGGACGACGCCGAAATCCGGATTACCGCCATACGGCAGGAGGCGAACCAGACGGCGGCGCAGGTTCGGCTGCCCGATGGCATCGAGGTGACGCTTCGCCTTCAGGTGCCGGGAATGCACAACCTCCGAAACGCGACCGCGGCGCTTGGCGTCGTGCACGCGCTCGGAGGCTCGATCGAGGGCGCGCTGGGCGCCCTGGCCGGGTTCGGCGGAGTCGGGCGCCGGTTCGAGCGGCTGGGCGACGCAGGCGGGGTCACCCTGGTGGACGACTACGCCCATCATCCCACCGAGCTGGTCGCGACGCTCGAGGCAGCCCGGCAGGCCTTTCCCGGCCGGCGGATCGTGGCGGTCTTCCAGCCGCATCTCTACAGCCGGACCCAGGCGCACGGCCTCGCGATGGGGCGCGCGCTCGCCGCGGCGGACCTGGCGGTGGTCACCGAGATCTACCCGGCGCGGGAGCAGCCGATTCCCGGCGTCAGCGGCTCCCAGGTGGCGGAAGCGGCCCGGCTGGACGGCGTGGAGGTGCACTTCTCTCCCGACCGTGCCCAGGTCGGTCCGCTGGTCCGGAGCCTCCTGCGGCCGGGAGACGTGGTCCTGACCCTCGGCGCGGGCGACATCACGCGGCTGGGGCCGGAGCTTGCCGAAGGACTGCGGGCGGGATGAAGCCTTACCTCCGTCCGGCGCTGCTCGGGCTCGGCCTGCTGCTCGGGGGACTCGCGTTCTGGTTTGGCGGCCCCGTCCTGCTGCGCCGGGTCGGGTTCTTCAAGGTCCGCCGCGTCGAGCTGGTCGGCGTGTCCGCCGCACGGCCGGCGGACCTGATCGCCGCGATGAAGGTCCCCGCCCGGGCCAACATCTTCGACGACCTCGCACCGTACCAGGCGCGGGTGTACGCGGTGCCCGGCATCCGGAGCGCCGAGGTGCATCGCCGGCTGCCGGGGACGCTGGTGGTGGTGGTGACGGAAGCGCCGGCGGTGGCGCTCGCGCCGAGGAACGGCCGGCTGACGATGGTGGGACGAAACGGGAAGTTCCTCCCCTTCGATCCGACGGTGTCCGCGCCGGACCTGCCGCTGGTGGACGAACCGGACGCCAGGGTCGCCCGCGTGCTTGGACGTCTGCAGGAAGTGGATCCCGAGTTATTTTCCAGGGTCGTCACGGCAACACAGGTCCGTGGGGACGTGGTGGTGGACGTGGGCGGACGCCGACTGTGGCTTCGCCCTGACGTGACAGCGGAGGTCATTCGCGCGGTGATGGCAGCAGAAACGGTACTCGAGCAGCAGGGTCGCGCGTGGAAGGAACTCGACGGACGGTTCGCCGGACAGGTCGTGGTCCGGGGACGGGGGCGATCGGGATGAGCACCTCTCCCCAGCGGCTGGTCGCGGCGCTCGACCTCGGGTCCACCCGTGTGGTGGCCATCGTCGCGGAGGCGACCGGCGACGCGCGGGAGCCGCTCGCGCGGGTCCTCGGCGTCGGCGTGGAGCGAAGCGCCGGCATGCGGCGTGGGGTGGTGCGGGATCTCGAGGAGACCACGCGCGCCATCACCAAGGCGATGGCGGACGCCCAGCGGATGGCCGGCGTGGAGGTCGGCACCGTCTACTGCGGGATCGCCGGCGAGCATGTGGCGGGACGGAGTTCCCACGGCATGGTGTCGGTCACCGGCGACGAGATCCGGACCGGGGACGTCGCCCGCGTGAACGACATGGCGAGCAACGTCTCCTTCGGCCGGGACCACGAACTCCTCCACGCCATCCCCCAGGACTACATCATCGATCAGCAGCCGGGGATCAGCGAGCCGATCGGGATGACCGGCTCCCGGCTGGAGGCCGAGGTCTACCTGGTCACCGTCCTGTCGAGCGTGCTGCAGAACATGCGGCGGGCGGTCGAGCGGGCGGGGTTCCATGTCGGGGAGTTCGTGCTGGAGCCTCTGGCGGCCTCGCTGGCGGTCCTGACCCCCGACGAGCGGGAACTCGGGTGTGCCATCGTCGAGCTGGGGGGCGGGTCCACCAACGTCTCGATCTTCCAGGGCGGCAAGATCCGGCACACTGCCTCGCTGCTCTGCGCGGGTGGCCATGTCACCGCCGACCTCGTCCACGGACTGCAGGTGACCCAGCAGGACGCCGAGCGGATCAAGGAGCGATTCGGGGCCGCGTACGAGCCGCTGGTGCCCGAGGAAGACGTGATCCAGCTGCCCAGCACCCCCGGCCAGGGGGCCCGGAGCGCGCACCGCAGGGTGCTTGCGCATATAATGCACATGCGCCTGCAGGAGGTGCTCGAATATGCCCTCGACGAGATCACCCGGTCGGGCTACCACCAGCGGATGCCGGCGGGGGTCATCCTGACCGGTGGCGGGGCGCAGGCCGCCGGCATCGTCGAGCTGGGCCGGGAGGTGTTCGCGATGCCGGTCCGGATCGGGGTCCCCAGGCAGGGACTGACCGGGCTGGCCGACAGCGTCGAATCGGCCCGCATGGTGGTGCCGGCGGGCCTCGCCCTCTACGGAGCGCGGCAACTGGCGCTCGGGAGCGGATTCGGCACCGGTGTCCGCCGTGGGACGCAGGTCGAGAAATATCTCGCTCCAGTGAAACGATGGTTGCAGGACTTCTTCTGATGCCGGCCTGAGAGGATACACCCATGATCTTCGAGCTCGAAGAGACGGTCACACAAAGCGCCAAGATGAAGGTGATCGGTGTCGGTGGCGGCGGCGGCAACGCCGTGAACCGGATGATCGAGGAACGCCTGCAGGGCGTCGAGTTCATCTCGGTCAACACCGACGCGCAGGCGCTGGCCGCCTCCCGCTCGGACCTGAAGGTCCAGATCGGCAAGAAGCTGACGCGCGGCCTCGGGGCGGGCGCCCGGCCGGAAATCGGCCGCCAGGCGGTCGAGGAGAACCGGGACGAGATCATCGCGGCGGTGCAGGGCGCCGACCTGATCTTCGTGACCTGCGGCATGGGCGGCGGCACCGGCACCGGTGCGGCACCGATCGTGGCCCAGGTCGCCCGGGATATCGGCGCCCTGACCGTGGGGATCGTGACCAAGCCGTTCCTCTTCGAGGGTCGGAAGCGGATGCGGCAGGCCGAGATGGGCATCGCGGAGCTGCGCAACAACGTCGACACCATGATCGTCGTCCCGAACGAGCGCCTGCTCGCGGTCGTCGGGAAGGGCATCCCGTTCCAGGACGCCCTCAAGAAGGCGGACGAGGTCCTCCTCCACGCCACCCAGGGCATCGCGGGCTTGATCACCTCGACCGGCATCATCAACGTCGACTTCGCCGACGTCCGCACCATCATGCAGAATGGCGGGGCCGCCCTCATGGGCACGGGCACCGGCCGGGGCGACAACCGGGCGATGGAGGCGGCGCAGCAGGCCATTTCCAGCCCGCTGCTCGACAACGTCTCGATCACCGGCGCCACCGGCGTCCTGATCAACATCACCGGCGGCAACGACCTGACCCTCGGTGAGGCCAGTACCATCAACCAGATCATCCACGACGCGGCCGGTGACGATGCCGAGATCATCTTCGGCGCCCACAACGACCCCGCCATGGAGGGCGAGGTCCGGGTGACGGTCATCGCGACCGGCTTCGACCGGACCATCACGCAGGATGCAGGCGGCCGCGCGGCGTCGGGGATCCTCCCGTTTCCGGCACCCCGTCGCGCCGTCACGCCGCCCCCGATGTCGAC
This sequence comes from Gemmatimonadota bacterium, assembly GCA_024641745.1. Lineage (GTDB taxonomy): Bacteria > Gemmatimonadota > Gemmatimonadetes > Gemmatimonadales > GWC2-71-9 > SPDF01. Next base: position 7,503 of record JAHECL010000035.1, read on the forward strand.
CCCCGCTCCCGCGGCACGACAGGAGCCGCGGCGGACGTCCGCCCCGGCCGACGTCCCCGACATGGAGATTCCGACCTTCATCCGGCGGCAGATGGACTGATGCGGGCCGTCCGCTTCCTGGTCGCGCTCGCGATCGTGGGGTTCGGGGCGTGGGCGGCCCTGACCGGCGCCTGGCCGTGGCGCCGGGCGTTGGTGGCGGAACCGATCGTCGTCGCCAACGCCTGGGCCGAAACGGCGGACACGCTTCACCGCGGCGAGACCATCTCCGAGCTGCTCGCGCGTCAGGGTGTGGTCGGGATCGACCTGCAGGGCATCGCGGCCCGGACCAAGCTCGATCCGCGCCGCGCGCGTACCGGCCTGGTCTTCAATTTCCGCCGTCCCCGGCTCGACTCCCTCCCCAGCACCTTCACCGTACGGACCGGCGCCGACCAGCGCGTCCAGTTTGACCGCTCGGTGGATGGCTGGACCACGGAGGTCCAGCCGATCTTCTGGCGTCCCGAGGTCGTTCGCATCGACGGACCGATCGACAACTCCCTCTACCTGGCCCTCGACGACGGGGTGGACGAGCAGCTGCTCGGCCCGGGCGAGCGGGAACGGCTCGCCTGGGACCTCGCCGACATCTATGCCTGGTCGGTGGACTTCACCCGCGATATCCGGGCGGGCGATCGCTTCCAGGTCGTGCTGGAGCGCGAGGTTTCGGAGGAGGGTGAGGTGCGGTTCGGTCGCATCCTCGCCAGCGACCTCACGGTCAACGGCCGGACGCTGACCGCCTACCGGTTCGAGTCGGCGGACGGCACCCCTTCCTACTACGATGCTGACGGCCAGTCCCTCAGGCGGGCCTTCCTCCGGGCGCCGCTGCAGTTCCGCCGGATCTCGTCCAGCTTCAACCGGTCGCGCCGGCATCCGATCCTCGGCTACGCCCGCCGTCACGAGGGCACCGACTACGCCGCCAGCTACGGGACCCCGGTGCTTGCGGCCGGTGAGGGCACCGTCGTGAAGGCCGGCCGCTCGGGCGGCTACGGCAACCTGGTCGAAATCCGGCACGCCAATGGCATCACCACGCGATACGGACACTTGAGCGCCATCCTTGTCCGGTCCGGCAGCCGGGTCGCCCAGGGACAGGTGATCGGCCGCGTCGGCGCCACCGGCCTCGCCACCGCCTCCCACCTGCACTACGAGTTCAGGGTGAACGGCGTCCCGCGTGACTCCCGCCGGATGGATCTCGGCAACGGCAAGCCTGTCGCGGCCGCCGAGCGTCCCGCCTTCGACGAGGAACGGGGAAGGCTCGCGACCCTCCTCTACCCGGCGCCCGCTCCCCCGCTCGCCCAGTTCGGGCACTGAGCCGCCGCCCCCGGCGCGGCCCGTGCCGAATCCTGACGCGATTCCCCGCGTAGGATGCCGCAGGACCTCATGCTCACCTTCCTCCTGATCCTGCTCGCGGCGTCGCTCGCGCCGCTGACCTATTTCCGTCTCGAATCGCGCGGCCACCACACCTGGATGCCGATGCTGCTGCGGGCCATCGCGTGGGGCGGGCTTGGGGCGCTGCTCGCGAACCCCGGCTGCCCGGCGGCGCCGGGCGCACAATCACCGGTCGTGCTCCTGGACGGATCGCTGAGCATGGGCTCCGACACGGCACGGCAGCGCGCCGCCACCGACTCGGCGAGGGTGCTCGGCACGATCCGCTGGTTCGGTGATACACGACCCTGGACCGATTCCGTCGCGCTCCGGGGGCGCAGTGACCTGGCAGCTGCGCTCGCCTCGGCCGCCGCGCTCGGGCGACGAACCGTCGTCGTGACCGACGGCGAACTCGACGACCTGCGTGCCATCCCGCCCGATCTGGCGGCCTCCACGGGAATCGTGCTGCTCCCCCGGGTCCGCGGGCGAGACCTGGCCGTGGTCGGCGTCCGTGCGCCCGCGAGGGCCACGGTCGGTGACAGCCTCCTCATCGCGGCGGACCTTCGCGCGTATGGCACCGATTCGGTGGAGTCGGTGGCGGTGGAGGTCCGGCTCGGGACACGCGTGCTGGGTCGCGGAAGAGTGGAGTTGGGGGCTGGTGCGTCCGGATCGGTCCGGTTTCCGGTGACGAGCCGCGGCGTCCAGGCGGGCACCCAGATCCTGACGGTGGAGATCGTCGGCGCGGAGGACCGGGAACCGCGGGACGATCGCCGGCTGGTGGCGGTCGAGTTTGCAGCCACCCCCGGGGTCGTCATGCTGGCCTCGCCGGGTGACTGGGATGCACGCTTCCTGTTCCGGACCGTGCGGGAGGTGGCCGACCTGCCGGTGAAGGGTTTCGTGCAGCTGGAATCAGGCGAATGGAATGACATGGACGGACTGGCGCGGATTTCCGACCTCACGGTGAGGACGGCAGCGCGGGGGGCAGACCTGCTGATCCTCCGGGGAATGGCCGAGCCCTTTGCGAAGGGGACCGGCGCGCGGGGCATCCTCCGCTGGCCCCAGGCCGCTCCCGGATCTGATGAGTGGTACGTCGCGGACGCCCCGGTCTCGCCGGTGGCGATGGCCTTTCTGGGCGTCCCCGTCGACTCGATGCCGCCGCTCTTCGGCGCCCGATCCCTGGTCCCGGAATCCGGCAGCTGGACCGGACTGACGGTGCAGCTCGGTCGACGGGGCGCGGCGCGGCCGGTGCTGCTCGGGCGTGAGGGGGATGGCCGGCGCGAGGTCGCGATCGGGGCCGATGGTTTCTGGCGCTGGGCGTTCCGGGGCGGCCCCAGCGGCGACGCCTACCGGGCGATGACCGCGTCGACGATCGCCTGGCTGCTCGCCGCGTCAGACAGCGGGGCCAGCCCGGCGCGGGTCGTCCGTACCGTGGTGGAGCAGGGGATGCCGATCGTCTTCCAACGGGCGGGTGATTCCCTCGCAGTGCTGCCCGTCGCCTTCGAGGCTGAGGGGCAGGTGCGGACCGACACCCTCCGGTTCGGAGGGGACGGCCGCGCGACGGCCTGGCTTCCACCGGGAACCTATCGATACCGTTTCGATGGAAGGCACGGCGGCACCGTCGCGGTGGACACCTGGTCCCGCGAATGGCTGCCCCAGGCCGTCGTCGTGTCGTCCCGCCCGATTCCCCGGGTCCGTTCCGGCGAGCGTCGAACGGCGCGCCAGTGGCCGTGGCTCTACGCGCTGGTCCTGCTGTCCCTGGCCGGGGAGTGGTTCGCCCGCCGACGCCTCGGTCTCCGCTGAACGTCTCGGTTACATTCCTTCCAATGAAACGCGAGCGCGTCACCCAGCAGAAGAGGCCCGGACTCTGGGGCCGGATCAAGCGGCTTGCGCTGACCGACGTCGGCGCGCTGGTCCGCGGACTCAACGCCGCCGACCTCGAGTCAATGGAGCGGCTGCTGCTTGAGGCGGATTTTGGCGTGCCGGCCACGATGGACCTGATGGAGGTACTGGAAGAGGGCGTCCGTCGCGGCCGGTGGAAGAACGAGCACGACCTCCGCGACGGACTTGCCGACCGCATCGTCGAACTGCTCGCATCGACCGGGAACCCCGGCGTGATGGCGCGCGCCGAGCACGGGCCGACCGTCCTCCTGGTCATGGGGGTGAACGGGGTGGGCAAGACGACGACCGTCGCCAAGCTCGCGCATCGGCTGACGGCTGAGGGGCGGCAGGTCCTGCTCGCGGCGGCCGACACCTGGCGCGCGGGCGCGATCGCGCAGCTCGAGGTCTGGGCCACCAGGCTTGGTGTCCCGTGCGTCTCGGGAACCCAGGGTGGCGATCCCGCCGCCGTCGCCTTCGACGCGGTCGAGGCCGCGGTCGCGCGCGGGGCCGACACGGTGCTGGTGGACACCGCCGGGCGGCTGCATACGCAGGAAGGGCTGATGGACGAGCTCCGCAAGGTGGCCCGCGTGGTCGGGCGTCGTGCGCCCGGCGCCCCGCATGAGGCGTTGCTCGTCCTCGACGGCACCGTCGGGCAGAACGCGGTCCAGCAGGGGCGCCTCTTCGCCGAGGCCGTCGCGCCCACCGGCCTGATCATCACGAAGCTGGACGGGACCGCCAAGGGTGGCGCGGTGGTGGCGTTGCGGCGGGAACTCGGCGTGCCGATCCGCTTCCTGGGTCGGGGCGAGGGCGTGGAGGACCTGGAGGTCTTCGACCCGCGCGACTTCGCCAGGCACCTCCTTGCCGACGAAGGGTAGCGCGCCCGCGCTTCGCCTCGACACCCCCGTCAAGTTTCTCAAGGGGGTGGGTGAGCGTCGTGCGGATGCCTTTGCCCGGCTCGGCGTCGCCACGGCGCAGGACCTTCTGTGGCACCTCCCGCACCGCTACCTCGACGCCTCCTCCGTGAGCCCGCTCGCCCAGGCGAAGGTGGGCGAGGAGGTCGCCTGCGTCGGCAAGGTGGTGGACAAGGGGGTGGTGCCGACCCGGCGTGGGCTCCGGATCTTTCGCGCCGTGTTGCGGGACGCCTCCGGCGTGCTGGAGTGTGCCTGGCCAGGACAGGCGTTCCTGGACCGGACGATCCAGGTGGGCCAGACACTCCTCGTCGCCGGGACGGTGCGCTTCTATCATGGGCGCCAGCTCGCACCGCGCGAATTCCTGATCCTGGCCGACGAGGACGAGGCGCTGGCGCCGGAGAGCGGCCGCATCCTCCCGGTCTATCCGGCCACGGAGGGGATGAGCCACAAGGTCATCCGGAGCCTGGTCGACCGGCATCTCGACCCGCTTCTCGGGCTGGTCAAGGACGTCCTCCCGGCCTCCGTCCAGGCCGAACTGTCCCTTCCCCCGCTCGTGGATGCCCTCCGCAATGTCCACCGGCCCGAGTCGGTGGCCGAGGCCGAACGCGGGCGCCGGCGGCTCGCCTTCGATGAGCTCTTCGACCTGCAGCTGATGCTGGTCCGGGCCCGGACGCTGGCCAAGCGGCAGCGCAGCGGCATCGCCTTCGACGTCCGCCGGGAACTGACCTCGGCCCTCAAGGCGGCGCTCCCCTATGAGCTGACCGACGACCAGAAGCGCGCCATCCGCGAGATCACGGCAGACATGACCGCCCCGGAGCGCATGCACCGACTGCTCATGGGAGATGTGGGCACCGGCAAGACCGTCGTGGCGCTCTTCGCCATGCTGCTCGCCGTCGAGAACGATTTCCAGGCCGCCCTCATGGCGCCGACGGAACTGCTCGCGGAGCAGCACGCCAGGACGCTGACGGAACTGCTCGCGCCCCTCGGCATCGTGCCGGAGCTCCTGCTCGGGAAGATGACGCCGACCGCCAAGAAGGCCACACGGGCGCGGCTGCAGCAGGGCGGTGCGCGCATCGTCGTCGGCACCCACGCCTTGATGCAGGAGAGCGTGGCATTCCGCCGACTCGGACTCGTCGTGATCGACGAACAGCACCGGTTCGGGGTGGAGCAGCGCGCGGCACTCATCGGGAAGGGATCTGCGCCCGATGTCCTGCTGCTCTCCGCCACGCCGATTCCGCGCTCCCTCGCGCTGACCCTCTACGGCGACCTGGACCAGTCACGCCTGCGGGAACGGCCGCCCGGTCGGGGAACGGTGCGGACCACGATCCGCGGGGAGGCACAGCGCGAGCGGGTGATGGACTTCGTCGAGGGGGAGTGCCGGGCGGGCCGGCAGGCCTACGTGGTCCTCCCGATCATCGACGAGTCGGAGAAGGCGGACCTGCGCGCGGCCACGACGATGGCCGACATGCTGACGGCGCGGTGGCCCGCGCTCTCGGTGGCGCTGGTGCATGGCCGACTGAAGGGGGACGAGCGTGATCGGGTCATGCGGCGCTTCCGGGACGGCGCGGTGCAGGTGCTGGTCGCCACGACCGTCATCGAGGTCGGCATCGACGTGGCCAACGCGACGGTGATGGTGATCGAGCATCCGGAGCGGTTCGGACTGGCGCAGCTGCACCAGCTGCGTGGCCGCATCGGACGGGGGGCAGGGGACAGTCACTGCATCCTGCTGCCCGGCGGCCGGGTGGCGGACCGGCTCAGGGCGTTCGCCGCCACCAACGACGGCTTTGCCATCGCGGAGCTCGACCTCAAGGAGCGCGGGATGGGCGACCTCATCGGCGCCCGCCAGTCCGGGGGGATCGAGGTCCGCCATGCCCGGCTGCCGGAGGACACCGATCTCCTGCAGCGGGCGCGCGAGCTGGCCGGGCAGCTGCTGACCGCCGACCCGTTGCTGCAGCGAACGGTCAACCAGCCGATTCGTGCCCGTGCCCTCGCCCGCTTCCCCCGGGCGACGGAGTTGTTCCGCGTCGGGTAGCGGGTGTAAACTGATAGCCCACTCGACCCTTAGCGCAGCTGAGCCCCATGCCCTTCGTCCGAATCAATGAACTGGACCGCCATGTCGGCCAGGTGGTCACCGTCCGCGGATGGGTGGCGACCACCCGCTCCAGCGGGAAGATCGCGTTCGTCGTCCTGCGCGACGGGTCCGGCTACCTCCAGACGGTCTTCTCCAAGCGCGAGGTGCCGGACGCCACCTGGACGCGGCTCGCCGACCTCACCCAGGAGACGTCGATCGCGGTGACCGGCGAGGTGCGGGCCGACGCCCGCGCGCCGGGGGGACACGAACTCACCGCCTCCGAGGTGGAGGTGCTGGGGACCAGCCCCGACTTCCCGATCTCCCCCAAGGAGCATGGCAGCGCGTTCCTCTTCGAGCACCGCCATCTCTGGCTTCGCAGCCGTCGGCAGGTGGCCATCGCGCGGATCCGCAACGAGGTGGTGCAGGCGATCCGGGACTTCTTCTACGAACGGGACTTCGTCCTCGTGGACACCCCGATCCTGACCGGGTCGATCGGCGAAGAGGCGGGCAACCTCTTCAGCACCGACTATTTCGACCTCGGCAAGGCGTACCTCGCGCAGACCGGCCAGTTGTACGTCGAGGCCGGCGCCGCCGCACTCGGCAAGGTCTACTGCTTCGGTCCGACCTTCCGGGCGGAAAAATCCAAGACGCGCCGCCACCTCACCGAGTTCTGGATGGTCGAGCCGGAGGTGGCCTGGAATGACTCCGACGCGAACATGCGCCTCCAGGAGGAATTCATCGTGTCGATCGTGGCCCGGATCCTCGACCGTCGCGCGGACGACCTCAAGGAACTGGAGCGCGACACGGGTCCGCTGGAACAGGTCGTCGGCCCGTTCCCGCGCATCAGCTACACCGATGCCGTCGCGAAGCTGCAGGGCCTGGGCTCCGACATCGAGTGGGGCAAGGATCTTGGCGGGGACGACGAGACGCTGCTGGCGAAGGAGTACGACCGGCCGATCTTCGTGTTCAACTACCCGAAGGAGGTCAAGGCGTTCTACATGAAGGAGAACCCCGACGACCCCCGCACGGTGCTGAACAACGACTGCCTCGCCCCGGAGGGCTATGGCGAGATCATCGGGGGATCACAGCGGGAGGACGATTACGACCGGCTGCTGGCCCGGATCGTCGGGCAGGGACTGGATCCGGAGGCGTATCGCTGGTACCTCGACCTCCGGAAGTACGGGACCTTCGTGCACAGCGGGTTCGGCCTGGGGCTCGAGCGCACGGTGGCGTGGATCTGCGGCAACGCGCACATCAGGGAGTCGATCGCGTTCCCGAGGCAGATCCACCGGCTGTATCCGTAGCGGCCTTCACCTCGTCCCAGAGCGCGTCCAGCTTCGCCAGCCCCGCTGAGTGGAGGTCGACGCCCCGCTCCGCGGCGAGACGCTCGACGCCATTGAATCGCGCGATGAACTTCCGGTTGGCCCGGTCGAGCGCCACGCCCGGCGCCACGCCGGCCTTCCGCGCCAGGTTTACCACGGCAAAGAGCAAATCCCCGAGTTCCCCGGTCAGCTCGTCGCTCGCGGCGGGCTCCGCCTGGTGTTCCACATACGGCACCCCGGCCCCGCTGCCCCGCCGCGCTGCCGGCTCCAGCCACTCCTCCACCTCGACCAACTCCTCCCGCACCTTCTCCAGGGGTCCCTGGACATCGTCCCAGTCGAACCCGACGGAGGCCGCCCGCTCCTGGAGGCGGAAGGCGTGGAGCAGGGGAGGGAGGGTCGGCGGGAGCCCGCCAAGCGTCCCCCGCGTCCGTTCGCGCCGCTTGAGCTGCTCCCACGGTTCGGCCGGCCCCAGGTCGAAGAGGTGGGGATGGCGCCGCTGCATCTTGGCCACCAGGCCGTCCGCCACCTCCTCGGCGCTGAACTCCCCCAGTTCCTCCGCCAGCACCAGCTGCCAGGCGAGGTGGAGCAGGAAGTCCCCCATTTCGTCCCGCAGCAGGGCGGGGTCGCCCGCGCCGAGCGCCTGGTCGACCTCCAGCACCTCTTCGACCAGATAGGGACGCAGGGTCTCCCGGGTCTGGGCCCGGTCCCACGGGCATCGGTCGCGCAGGTCTCTGACCATCTCCATCGCGCGCCCAAGCGCTGAATTCTCTTGCATTTATCCTCCGTGAACGGTATCATACCCGCCGTCAAGTGAGCGCGTCAAATCCGATCCCGCCGGCCCGTGCCTGGGCCGATATCGACCTTGGCGCCCTCGTCGCCAATGCCCGGACCGTGTTCTCGGTTTCCGGCTCCCGTCTCCTACCCATGGTCAAGGCCAATGCCTACGGCACCGGCGCTGTCGCGGCGACGCGCGCGCTGGAGGCGGTCGACCCATGGGGGTACGGCGTCGTCACGGTGGAGGAGGGGCTCGCGCTGCGACAGGCTGGCATTCGCCGCCCCGTCATCGTCTTCGGGCCGATGACCACTGCAGGGGTGGAGGGGTGCCTGCGGGAAGAGCTCCGGCCGGCCATCGGCGACATCGAGGCGCTCCGGCGCTGGCTTGCCGCGGGAGACAAGCCCTTCCACCTGGAGATCGATTCCGGGATGGGCCGGTTGGGAGTCCACTGGCGGAACCGTGAGGCCATTGAGGCGGTGGCTGCGCTGCTCAGGGATGCAGCGGGATGGGAGGGGGTGTTCACCCATTTCCATTCGGCGGACGTCGATCCGCAGGCGACGCGAGATCAGTGGACGCAATTCCGTGAGGTCCTCGCCGCGCTGCCCAGGCGTCCCGCGCTGGTGCACGCGGCGAACAGTGCCGCGGCGCTGGGGAAGTATCGATTCCCGGCCGACCTCGTCCGGCCCGGGATCTTCCTGTACGGTGGCGCAGCGGGTGCCGCCACGCCGGAGGTGGTGGTACGGTTGCGCGCTCCCGTCGTGGCCGTCCGCCGGCTCGCCGCCGGCGACTCGGTGAGCTACGGCGCCACCTGGCATGCCTCGCGGCCGACCACGATCGTGACGGTCGCGGTGGGGTATGCCGACGGGGTGCCGCGCGCGCTCGGCGGACGCGGGCAGGTCGAGGTCCTGGGGCGGTTGTGCCCGATCGTGGGCAGGGTGACGATGGACTTCACGATGATCGATGTGGGAGACCTGCCCGTGCCGTGCGGGGAGGTGGTGACCATCTTCGGCGGGGCCGTCTCGCTCGACCAGCAGGCCGCCGCCGCCGGCACGATCAGCTACGAGCTGCTGACGGGGCTCGGTTCGCGCGTACTTCGTCGCTATGGGGAGGAAGGATGAACCAGCATTTCATGTCGCTTGTCCTCGGGCTGGCACAGCAGGCCGAGGGGGCGTTGTCCGGCAAGCTGCCCCCGGGGGCGGAAGGCCTCAGCGAGAAGGACGCCCGCCAGGTCGGGCAGGCGCTGATCGACACACTCGGGATGCTCCAGGAAAAGACGGCGGGTCACCTCGACGCCGATGAGCAGAAGCTGCTCGGCGAGGCGCTCACGGCGCTTCGGTTCCGCTTTGTGCAGAGCGCCCCGAAGCCATGAACCGGCGCGCCGCCATCATCGTGCTCGACGGGCTCGGCATCGGGCCGGCGCGAGACACGGATGCCTACGGTGACAGCGGCAGCGACACCCTCGGCAACACCCTCCGGCAGGCAGGCCCCCTCGCGCTGCCCAACCTCGAAGCGCTGGGGCTCGGCCGGTGCGCCGATCTCAGGGGCGTGGCCGCCGTGGATTCGCCTTCCGCCGCCTGGGGCACCTGCCAGCCGGCCGGCGCGGGGAAGGACTCGACCACGGGGCACTGGGAGATCTGCGGGCTCACGCTCGCCAGCCCGTTCCCGACCTACCCGCAGGGGTTTCCGGACGAGGTGGTGCGCGAGTTCGCCCGGCGGACCGGGCGGGGAGTCCTGGGGAACAGGGCGGCCTCGGGGACAGCGATCATCGAGGAACTGGGAGAGGCGCACCGCCGGACGGGGGACTGGATTGTGTATACCTCCGCGGACAGCGTCTTCCAGGTGGCGGCGCACGAGCAGGTGGTCCCGCTGGCCGAGCTGTATGCGGCCTGTGCGGAAGCGAGGGCGCTGCTGACCCCCCCGCACGCCGTGTCCCGGGTCATCGCCCGGCCGTTCGTTGGAAGCCAGGGGGCGTGGCGCCGTACCTCGCACCGGAGGGACATCAGCCTGCCGCCGCCCGGCACGACGCTTCTCGACCGGTTGGCGGAGCGTCATGTCCCCCGGTTGGGTATCGGGAAGGTCGATGACCTGTTTGCAGGTCGGAACATCGGGGCCATCCACACGGCCACCAACGCCGAGGGGTACCACCTCGTCCGTTACGCCCTTGCCACCGTGCGGCGAGGACTGATCTTCGCGAACATCCTCGAATTCGACCAGACCTGGGGCCACCGGAACGATGTCGCCGGCTTCGCCCGGGGGCTCGTCGAGCTGGACGGCGCCCTCCCGGCCATCCTCGACGAGGTTCGGGAGGAGGACCTCGTTATCTTTACCGCGGACCACGGCAACGACCCGACGACGCTCTCCACGGACCATTCCCGGGAGCGGGTCCCGTTGCTGGCTGTCGGGCCCCGGATCAGGCCCCGTCCGCTGGGGGAGCGCACCACCTTCGCCGATATCGGGCAGACGGTGGCGGAGTTCCTGGGCACCCGACCGCTCGACACCGGTCGTTCCTTCCTCGGGGAGGTGTGGGATGGCTGACCCGATGCTCGACCTGGCCCGCGCCGCCCAGGAGCAGGCCTATGCGCCGTATTCCCGGTTCCGGGTGGGTGCCGCCCTTGAAGCCATGGATGGCCGCATCTTCGTGGGGTGCAACGTCGAGAACGCCTCCTACGGCCTGACGGTCTGCGCGGAGCGGACCGCGCTCGGGGCGGCGGTCGTGGCGGGCGCACGGGAGTTCCGGCGAATCGTCGTCGTCAGCGACTGCGATCCGCCCGCCTCTCCCTGCGGCGCCTGCCGACAGGCGCTTGCCGAGTTCGGCGGCTCCCTGCAGGTGCGCGCCGTGGGCCCTGAACGGGAGCAGCACTGGACGCTGGAAGCTTTGCTGCCGGACGCCTTCACGGCCCGCCGGCTTGGCACTTCGTGACTCACTTTTTGACCCGGATCGGCATGTTGCGATTGACTAGAGGGGCGCAGGGAGTCCTGGCGCTCGTTCCGCTGCTCGTGCTGCTGGCATGCACCGAGGACTTCACCACGCCCGGTGCATGTCCCCAGACCTGCCCTGGCGGCACGGTCCGCATCCTCGACACCGTGCTCGATGCGGAGTTCGACCTCGACAGCACCTTCGTCGGCTACGTCCTGCCGGGGGAGGGCACGGGGCTGCTCATCACCACGCCGAGCGCGTCGGACCGCTACCTGGCCGCGATGCGGTTCGGCCCCAGGCTGGATTCGGTGAAGGTGGGCGACACGCTCTACACCTACACCGTTGACAGCGTCGCGATCGGGCTGGGCGTCCTCGCCAGGAATCCCGTCGCGGCCGGCATCGCGCTCCAGATCTACCGGGCGCCAGCCTCCCTGGACAGCGGCGTCACCTTTGCCGACATCGCGGGCTATCTCACCCCCGAAAACTTCCTCGACAGCATCGTGGTGCCGGATACGCTCAGCGATGGCAACCTCAGCGTGATCATCAAGGGGGCGGATCTCGTCAAGCTCGAAATTCCGCCGGCCGACAGCGGGGTGCTGTCCATCGCGGTGCAGGCGTCCGCCGCGAGTCCGACCGGCGTCGAGCTCGGGAACACCTCGGCGGCCACCTACCTGCCCACGGTGACCTACTACATCAGCGTGGCCGAGGTGGACTCGGCGAGCCAGCCGGCCGCGATCCGCCGGGTGCCGACCTTCGCGACCTGGGTCGAGGAGAATCCCCTGGTGCCCGATCCCGACCAGCTGCTGCTGGGCGGCGGTCCCAGCTCGAGAATTCTCCTCCGGTTCTCCGTGCCGGACAGCGTCCTGGTCGGCGTGCAGATCCTGCGGGCGGAACTGATCCTCACCCCCTCGGTGCCGATTGCCGGCGTCCCGAACATCCCGGCGACGGCGACGGCGCGAGGCGTGCTGAGCGACCAGGGGGCGAAATCCCCCCTGGTGCCGCTCCTCGCCCCCCAGGTGGAACTCTTCGTCGGCTCGACCGATTCGGTCTCGATCGAGGTCATCGACATCGTACGGACCTGGCAGGCGGTGCTGAACCCGCCGGCCCACGCATTCTTCATCTCGCTGCAGCCGGAAGGGTCGTCGTTCACGCAGCCGCTCTTTGCCTCGACGCGCAGTGCGTCGGGTACCCCACGGCTCAGGATTACCTACGTTCCCCCGCTTGAATTCGAGGAGCCCTGAGTGCGCCGGATATCCCTGGTTCTTGCGCTGCTCTGCGGGGTGAGCCATGCGGCGTCGGCACAGTCCTCGATTTTCGGGATTCGTGCCCTCGGCATCCCGCAGGCCCCGCTCTCGGCGCGCGCCCTCGGGCTCGGCGGCAGCGTCGGCCTTCTCGACGGGATGTCGGGCACCAATCCCGCGGCGATCACCTCGGTCATCGGCCTGACCGCGGGGTTCAATTTCTTCCAGAACTGGCGGAACAGCACGACGCCCGGCGGCACCGGGTCTGGATCCGATGCCGGCATGACGTACGTCAATGTCGTGAATCGAATCAAGGAGACGCCGTGGTATTTCAGCGGCAGCTTTGGCTCCTACACCGACCGGGACTTTGGCACCGTCACCACCGACACCACCTCGCTGAACGGTATGCCCGTCGGCTACCGGGATTCCCTCGAATCACGGGGCGGTACCTCCGACTTCCGCATCGCCGTGGGGTACCGGAGCAACAAGAAGGTGGCGCTCGGGTTCGGGTTCCACTTCCTCACCGGCTCGAACCGGTTCTCGCTGCGGCGCACCTTCACCGATTCGGTCTTCGCGCCGGTGCAGCAGCGCTCCGAACTGGCCTACAACGCGATTGGGCTCAGCCTCGGTGCCGTGTACCATCCGACGGAACCGCTCCTGCTGGCCGGCGCCATCCGGCGTGACGGCAGCATGAATGTCGACCGCGACTCCATCCAGGTGCTGGCCTACACCCTGCCGTGGACCTTTGCCGGAAGCGCCCAGTACCAGATGGGCCAGCGGGGTACCATCAGCGCCCAGGCCACGTACACCACCTGGTCCCAGGCCAGCGCCGAGATCCAGGCCAGCGGGGGTGTCGGCGCGGACAACACCTTCCAGGGCTCCGTCGGCGCGGAGCTCTACACGTCGAAGCTCCAGCCCGGCAAGCTGCCCCTTCGGCTCGGGGTCCGTTCGTCCCAGCTGCCGTTCCCGCTCGCCGAGGGCGAGCAGGCCTCCGAGTTTGCCGTGACGGCCGGCAGCGGCGTCCGGTTTGCCAAGGGGCATGCCGCGCTCGACCTCACCCTGGAGCGGGTCTGGCGGAGTTCGGCCGGCGACTTTTCCGAGGACGCCTGGATCGTCGCCGTCGGCCTGGTGGTGAAGCCCTGAGCGTGGACCAGTCGCCCCCGCGCCGTCGGGTCTATGTCGAGACCTACGGCTGCCAGATGAACGTGGCGGACTCGTCGCTCATCATGGGCATTCTCGGCCTGGAGGGATACGAGACGGCGGACACACCGGAGGGTGCCGACGTCCTGCTCGTCAACACCTGTGCCGTCCGTGACAACGCCGAACAGCGGGTGTTCGGGCGGGTGGGGGAACTCCAGCGGTACGCCTCGGCCGGGACGGTCCTTGGCGTGGTCGGCTGCATGGCCCAGCGGCTCGGGTCCGACCTGCTGGCGCAGGTGCCCCGGCTCGACCTGGTCGCCGGACCCGACGCCTATCGCGATCTTCCGCACCTCATCGACAGCGCCCGCGGCGGGGAGCGGGTCGCGGACACGGCGTTCCGTTCGTGGGAGCACTACGAAGAGGTCCCCCAGGTCCGCGATGGCGGACCGACGGCGTTCGTGACCGTCCAGCGGGGCTGCGATTACAAGTGCACCTTCTGCATCGTTCCGTACACGCGCGGCCCCGAACGCAGTCGTAGCTTGGCAGATGTCCGGCATGAGGTGGAGGGGTTGGTGGCCGGCGGGATCAGCGAGGTCACCCTGCTCGGTCAGACCGTCAACAGCTACCACGACGGGGTCCATGACTTCGGCGACCTGCTGCGTGCCCTGGGGGCGGTGGAGGGCGTTCGTCGTATCCGCTTTACCAGCCCGTATCCGACCGACTTCACCCCCGCGGTGATCGCGGCGATGGCGGAGACGCCGGCGGTGTGCGAGCATGTGCACCTGCCGGTCCAGAGCGGATCGAACGTGGTGCTGCGGCGCATGCTGCGCCGCTACACCAGGGAGCGCTATCTGGAGGTCGTGGCCGAGTTGCGGGCCGCGATGCCGGACATCACCATTTCGACCGACCTGATCGTCGGATTTCCCGGAGAGACGGAAGCGGACTTCGCCGAGACGCTCTCGCTGGTGGAG
>JAHECL010000125.1 GCA_024641745.1 Gemmatimonadota bacterium
CAGCACGAGCAGCCTGCCGTCTCCCTGCAAGTCGGCCAGGTCACGGGCGCGGTCGATCTGTGGAACGAGCACCTCGACCGTCGCGTAGCCCGTGCCGCCGCCGAAGCCCGTGTCGAGGAGTCCCTGGGGCGAGAGGCGCCACAGAGCGACGTTGGTGTTGTTGCCGGTCCGAGTCCAACCGGAGAGCAACAGGCTGCCGTCGGGGTGGGCCATCAGCTGAAGCGCCCAGGCCGACGGGCCGAGGAACAGCGTGGCCACGCCCCCGCTGCCGAAGGTCGCATCGAGCGCCCCGCTCGCGGAGAACCGCCGCACGGTCGTGGCGATGGTCCCCGTGGCGCCGTCCTGCAGCGCCTGAATCGTGGCCACGGCGCCGTCGGGCTGGACCGTGAAGCGCACGTAGGCCGACGACGAGTCCCTCGGGATCGGGAGGCTCGCCTGGAGCACGCCGGTCGGGCCGAAGCGCAGCAGGCTCAGCCCGTTGGGCGCGACCTCCGACTCAACGAGCACGGCGACCCCGCCGTCCGCCGTCGACTCCGCTCGGGCATATGCATGGAATCCCGCAGCGACGACCGTACCAGTGCCCCCGAACGACGGGTCGAGCTGCCCGTCCGGGTCGAGGCGCGCCAGCGCAGCCGAGCGCGAGGTGCCCACGACCTGCGTGCCGACGAGCGTCACCGCTCCGCCCCCGTTCGAGACGATCGAGGTGAGGTGCGCCTGGGCGCCGATGCCGATCCTGGCGACTCCATTCGTCCCGTAGGACGGGTCGACCGAGCCGTTCGCTGCGAGCCCGATGACGACGTACTCGTACAGGAGCCCGCCGTCGTAGCGCTCGACCGTGCCGCCGACCAGGACCCGCCCGCCGGCGGCGATGACCCCGACCGGCGTGAAGTACCCGTCGGCTGACCAATGGACGAGGCTCACGCCGTTCGCGCCGAAAGATGGGTCGGACGTGCCATCGCCGAGCACGCGCCAGACGCGAGCACCCGTGTAACTGAAGTAGTAATTGTCCCAGCCGCTTCCAAGGACGACGACCGCTGTGCCGTCCAGTGCAAGCGCCAGGGGCGCGAAGTTGTTCGAGTCAGGGCCCTGCAAGCTCGTGACCCAACCGTTCGACCCGAAGCCGCCGTCGGGCGTTCCGTCCGGCTCGAAGCGCGCGACGAACCAGCGCTGCTGGTAGTCGGACGCGTACGTCGAGCCCGCGACGACGATCCGCCCATCGTTCCGGCGCGCGACGACGGCCGCCCCGACCGGAGACTCCCCCCCGGGCCCTGTGATGTCGGTCAAGACCTTCCCCCCGTCGCCGAACGAGGCGTCCAAGTACCCGGCCTGGCCGGAGCTGAGGGGGGCGAGCAGGGACAGGGCGGCCGGCACCAGCGCCGACCTCAGGAGGATGCGATGCACGAGGTCACCTCGGTGGCAACGGGGATTGGGTCGTGAGGCCTGCCGCGAGCGGACCGATGGCCGTCGCGGCCCCTGGCGGGCGAGGCGCCCGCGGTCCCTTTGGGCCGCGGCCCCGACCGCCGTCGGGCTTCACCCCAGTGGCGAGCCGGCCTCGAGTCCCCCATGTCGCATCGCCGCCCCGGATCACGCAGATCCGCCGATTCCTCGGGCGGCGGGCGCGTCCAGACGGTCGAAGCCGCGCATCAACAGCGAGCGAGCGGTGCACCCCCAATTCGCGTGTCTCTGCCCGAGTTCGTAACAGCGCTCAGATCGGGGAGCCACCCTCCTGCGACCGCGAATGCTCTCGCGAGTCAGGTGACGCCGGCTTCAGCGGCGAGGCGCGGCCCGATGGCCCCGAACTGCCATTTGAAGCAGCTCTGCGCCCGGCGTGCCTCAGTGGCGCCGGAAGGTCGCATTCCTCATCTTGCCGCTGATCTTGGTCGGTATCCCGGTGCCGTCGGTGTTCATCACACCGGTCGAGTTCCAGAGGCTGAAGAACACCTGCTGATCGTCGTCGGAGAACGTCGGGATGACTTCATAACCGTTGCTCGTGTAGGTGAGCTGCACGGGCAGAAGCTGGGGTTGGGTCAGATCGAGCAGCCAGATGTGATTGCTGCCGCCCGGGAGGTACATGTGGAAAGCAGCGCGGCTGCCATCGTTGGACCAGGCCCCGAAGGAGCCGCCGGAAGGCAGCACGGCTGCGACCGTCCGCTGGGCGATGAACAATGTGCCACCGACGTCCGCGAGATCTCCGATCACCAGCTGATCATCTACCTGGTACATGACCTGCGAGCCGTCCGACGACCATTCGAAGCAGATGTCACCAACTCCATACCGGCCGATGCCCGCCGGCTCGAAGGTGAGCTGCTGTCGGCCGCTTCCGTCGATGTTCACCGAGTAGAGCTGCTGCACGCCGCCCAGGACAGTGTCGTCGGCGAAGAGCAGCTTGGGCTGGCCGCCGGGAGGCGGAGCGGGGGACCACAGCGGACGCATGAAGATGGCGTGTTCGCCGGAATACCACGAGAGCTGGACGAGATCAGTCATCACGTGCAGGCCGGTGCCGTCGACATTGACCATCCACACGGCCGAGACGCCGTTGCGGACCTTCGCGAAGACGATCTGGCTGCCGTCGGGAGAGAGCGTGGGGTACATCGCGTAGGACTCCGACAGTACGTCTCTCACGTTGGAGCCGTCGCGGCTCATCACGCGGATGGCCGAGTACTGCGGACTTGAGCCGACGAGGTCGGGAATGGGCGGAGGCGTGCCACTGCCACCACCGCCTCCCTTGTGTCCTTGGGATGCGACGGGCAGTGCGAGAAGCAGGGCAGCGGCGAAGGTGAACGCGTGGTGGATCTTCAAGATGTTCTCCTGGGGTCCAATCCAGACCCGATTCCTAGGCGTGGTAGACGACCGCCGACTGGGCCCAGGCGAGGCCCATCAGGGTCACTTCCGCGAGCGAGTCGGCGAGCACGCTGCGAAGCCGAGCATGAGCGGAGGTGGGACGGGGCGGCTCGAACTTGACCGGACTCCTCGACTGCGACCAGAGTTGGCATGCCTTCCTTGGAGGCTCGCTCCGCGCCCCAGGCCGAAGAGCCCGGGGACGGGTAGACAGGGCAACCGGGCAATGGCGCAGCCCTTCCCTCCGTCACGGCAATCCGCAGAATCCGGCGGCGGAGTCACTCCGGTTACAGCACTGGCGCTGGGTTGGATCGATCGTTCGGTGTTGGCGGGCGCTCGAAGGTGTCCGTTGATGTGCTGGACCGCGAGGCGCGACGCCGTTGGTTCGAGCCCCGCTCGCACGCGAGCCCAACACGGTTGCGGACTTGGACATGCGCCCGGCGTTACCGACCGTGCTGCTGCAGGGGTCTCTGCCCGAGCTCGCAACTGCGCCCGTATCGGGGAGCAGCAGCTCGGCCTGGACCTCCTGCAGGCGCCGCGTCGCGGCCACGCACAGCCGGCCGCACGCGCGCACCCGTCGCTCCCACGCGAGCTTCCGCGGCAGGTACGCCCGGCGCTTCAC
Organism: Gemmatimonadota bacterium; assembly: GCA_024641745.1. Taxonomy (GTDB): domain Bacteria; phylum Gemmatimonadota; class Gemmatimonadetes; order Gemmatimonadales; family GWC2-71-9; genus SPDF01. The sequence goes on from JAHECL010000125.1 coordinate 3,461, forward strand.
TCGCGGCGGACGGCCGCACCTCGCTGCGTGCTTCGCGGCCCGCTCGGCCCGGAATGCCCGCCCAGTGACGAGAGAAGGCCGCGATCGCGGCGCAGGCCCATGCAGCCCGGGTGTCGCCTGAGCCCGTGCACTTCACCTCGTCCATCGGTTTCTCCCCCGCCTCCTGCAGCCGCACTCGGGCCGCGTCGCAGATCTCCGCGTGCCGGCTCGCTCGCTTGACCCAGCGGACGCTCGTGCTGGCCGAACGACCCAATCGGCGCGCGCCGGCGGTCTTCGAGGCGCTCACCGCGCAGTCTTCGAGGGCGCGCGCCACCGGGTGAGCGCCGCGTGTGCCGGCCACCCATCCCTCCGCCGTGCACTGCGCGCACCCCGACGATGCGCACCCAGGGCCGCACTCACGGCGCGACTTCGCGCGGCGGCGCGGGCCGTGGTGCTTGGTCCGTGTGATTTCCGGCGGGCGCGGCGCGGCCGTCCGCCGTAGCTTCGGGGGGCGGCCGAGCTCACGCGGACGCCGGCCCTCACCCTCCCACACCAAGGAGCCCCGGATGCTGCGAGTCCTCGCCAACGCCTCCGCCCTCGCTTTGTGCCAGACCGTCGCGGCGCAGACCGAGGTCGTCTGGATCGACGACCACACGACCCCAGGCTCGAGCTGGCACCTGGACGTGGCGGCGCACCCCGCGGGCGGCGCCGTCGCGGTCCTCGGCTCGACGACGTCCACGGCGCCGGTCCCCGCTCATCAGCCCGAGCTCCTCGAGGTGCGGCACTTGAGCGAGAACGGCGACCGCTTGTGGCGGCACATGCGCGCGCTGGCCGGCGAGCGCTACCTGGGCTTCGCCGTCGGGCCGGCGGGCGAGTGCGCCGTCGCGCTCGCGAGCGGCGACGCGTGCCAGCTGCTCTGCCTCGACCCCGCGGGGAACCAACGCTGGACCGCGACCGTGAGCGGCAGCGTCGTCGGGCTCGCCTTCGGCCTCGTCGGCGTCGGGTTCTCCGCGTCAGGGCACGTCTACCTCGCGTGCGTGCAGGACGCGTTCCAGATCCCCCTCTTCGCTGGCCGCGCGAGCGTGATCCTGTTGGACGGCGCGAGCGGCCAAGAGGCCTGGCGGGTGGACCGGCCCGCGATCAACGACGAGGTCGCGGCCTTCGGCGGAGGCGACGCGTTCCTGTGCTACACCGGCGCTCAGGACGTGACGGTCGAGCGCATCGACGAGGCGGGCACCTCGCTCCACTCGGTCCCGTTCCTGCACCCTCTTGGGCACCAGTGGCGCGCGAGCTTCGCCGTCACCGGCCCCGCGGGCCAGGTCGCGGTGGCCCACTGGGCGGCGTATGGGACGACCGCGCCGCACGTGGCCGTCGTCGACGCGACGGGGAACGTCCTCGTCCAGCAGGCCTACGCGTCGCTATGGGGCTCGGACCGCGCCACCTTCACGACGACGGGCGACCTCGTCATCGCCACGGACAACCTGCAGCGCGAGCTCATCCGCGTCGGCGCGGGCGGCGGGATCGCGTGGATCCATCCGGCGCCGGCCGGCTGGCCGAACTACGGCGGCGTCGTCCCGACGCCGGGAGGCGGCGTCGTCGCGGCGACAATGTTGGCCTTCTCGTCGAGCGGGCTCGGAGCGGGCGCGCTCGAGGAGGTGGACGCCGCCGGCAACACGCTGGGCGTGACGACGTTCCCCGCGCTCACCGTGGGCGCCCCTCACGGGCCTCGACGCGTCCTTCCGCGCCGTGCGCGGCGCCACGGCCAAGGTGGTCCGCGGTGGCGACCCCAGCGTGCCCTACTGCGCGCCGACGCAGCCGAACTCGACCGGCGCGTCCTCGCGCCTGCGCGCGGCGGGCAGCGTCGCGGTGACGGACGACAACCTGACGCTCATTACGAGCGACCTGCCGGCCGGAGCGTTCGTGATGGCGCTCGCCTCGCGCACGACCGGGTTCGTGCCCAACGCGGGCGGCAGCCAGGGCACGCTCTGCCTCGCGGGCGCCGTCGGCCGCTACGTCGGCCCCGGCCAAGTGCGCCGCGCGGGCCCCGACGGGGCCGCGTCGCTGCAGCTCGACCTCGCCGCGACCCCGACCCCCACCGGCCTACGCTCGATCGCGGCCGGGGAGACGTGGTCGTTCCAGGCGTGGCACCGCGACGCCAACCCAGGCTCGACGTCGAACTTCACGAACG
>JAHECL010000036.1 GCA_024641745.1 Gemmatimonadota bacterium
TGGCGGTAGAGGTGCTTGTGCTCGAGGAAGAGGACGGGATCGTCGCACCGGATGGCGGTGCGCAGGAGGCCATTGGCATCGAGGGCGGTGGACGGACAGACGACGCGGAGCCCCGGCACACCGGTAAAAATGGCCGCGCCGGTCTGGGAGTGATAGATCGACCCGCCCTTGAGGTACCCGCCGTAGGTGACACGCACCACGACCGGGGCGCTGAAGGCGTTGTTGGAGCGCCACCGCATCAGCGCCAGCTCGTCGCGCAGCTGCATGTAGGCGGTCCAGATGTAGTCGAAGAACTGGATCTCCACCACCGGCTTCATGCCGCGGGTGGCCAGGCCGATGGCGCGGCCGATGATGTTGGCCTCCGCCAGCGGCGAGTTGTACACCCGGTCGCCGCCGAACTGCTTCTGCAGGCCCCAGGTCACCTTGAACACCCCACCCTTCCCCTTCACCTCCCCGAGGTGCGCCTCCCGGCTCACATCGGCCACGTCCTGCCCGAAGACCAGGATGCGCGGATCACGCGTCATCTCGTCCTTCAGGCAGCCGTTGATCAGGTCCACCATGGTGGTCGGGTCGCCGTGGAACTGCGGATCGTCCTCGGTGTCGAACTGCTCGGAGGTCGGGTCGACGTCGGGGGAGTACACGAAGTCATGGATCGTGTCCGCCGCCGGCTGCGGCGAGGCCAGCGCGGTGTCGGTGGCGACATCGACTTCCTCGGCCACCTCGGCCCGGATCCGCTCGATTTCCGCTTCCGACGCGATGCCCTGCGCCACCAGCCAGCGCGGGAAGGTCACGACCGGGTCCCGCTCCGCCTCCGCCTGCCGCTCCGCCGGCGTGCGGTAGTTGACCTCGTCATCCGACAGCGAGTGGCTGTAGGGCCGGATGACATGCGCGTGCACCAGCGCCGGGCCCTTCCGCTGGCGGCAGTACTCCACCGCGCGGGTCAGCGCGTCGTAGGAGGCGAGGGTGTCGCACCCGTCGACCTCCTGGATGAAGAGGTCGGGGAAGCCGGCCACGAGCCTGGAGATCGACCCGCCGGCGGTGTTGACCTCCACCGGCGTGGAGATGGCGTAGCCGTTGTCCTCGACGAGGTAGACCACCGGCAGTTTCAGGTTGCACGCCGAATTCAGCGACTCCCAGAATTCGCCCTGGCTGGTGGTGCCGTCGCCGGTGGAGCAGAAGACCACTTCATCGTCGTGGAGGGTGAGCTCGCCATCGGCGAGGCCGGGATTCCGGCTGGCCCGAAGCCATGTCTCGGCGCAGCCGACGGCCTGGAGGAATTGCGTGCCGGTGGGGCTCGACGCCGAGACGATGTTGAGGTCCTTCTGGCCCCAGTGCGACGGCATCTGGCGGCCCCCGGAATTGGGGTCGTCGGCGGCCCCCACCGCGGAGAGCAGCTGTTCGGTGGCGGTCATCCCGAGGCCCAGGCAGAGCGCCCGGTCGCGGTAGTAGGTGTAGAACCAGTCATAGGCGGGCCGGAATACCTTCGAGGCCGCCACCAGGACGGCTTCGTGGCCGGCCCCGGAAATCTGGAAGAAGATCTTGTTCTGGCGCTTGAGCTGGATCTCGCGGTCGTCGATCCGGCGGGAGAGCAGGATCAGGCGGCACATCTCGAGGAGGTCGGCCTTCTCGAGGCGGGAGGAGGGAGCGCTCCTGGTGGGCGCCGACGTGCGTGTGGCCATCGGGGTATCACCCTCGGTAGAGTCGGAGAATGACCGGCGGCAACCGGCTGATGCAAGATACCCCGTGGGCCGGGGCGGACAAAGCGGGCCGGACCGGCGCCCTCAGGGGGCCCGGTAGACGACCTTCCCACCGGCCACCGTGGCCAGCACCTGGGCATTCGCGATGTCGATGGGGGAGATGGCGGTGAGATCACGGTCGAGCAGCACGACGTCGGCCCGTGCGCCGGCCTGCAGGACGCCCCGGCGCCCCTCCGCAAAGACGCCATAGGCGTTCTCGACGGTGTAGGCCCGGAGCGCCTCCTCGACCGTGACCTTCTGCGCCGGGAACCAGCCGCCGGGGTTCTTGTCGTCGAGGGTTCGGCGAGTCACGGCGGCATAGACGCCCAGCAGCGGGTCGATCGGCGCCACCGTCCAGTCGGAGCCGAACTCGAGATGGGCGCCCTGGTCGATGAGGTCGCGGAAGGCGTAGGTGGTCTGCAGCAGGGTGGTGTCAATGCGCTTGGCGGCCCAGCGCCCGTCGTCGATGATGTGGTAGGGCTGCATCGAGGGGATCACATTCCGCTTCGCGATCCGGGCGATGTCCGCCGGTCGCAGGTGCTGGGCGTGCTCGATGCGGAAGCGCCGGTCCCGGACGCCGTTCGTGGCGGCCACCGAATCGAAGATGTCGAGCAGCAGCGCGTTGGCGCGGTCACCAATGGCATGCACCGCCACCTGCAGCCGCGCCGAATCCGCCGACTGCACCCAGCGGCGCATCGAGTCGAGCGGCGTGGTCTCGAGCCCCCGGGTCGTCGGATCGTCGCGATAGGGCTCGAAGAGCAACGCCGTGGTGGAGCCGAGCGATCCGTCGATGTAGCCCTTGACCCCGTCGATCCGGAGCCAGTCGTCGCCGGGACCCGCCACCGCCACGGTGTCGGCCACCCATCGCCACTGGTCGATGGGGAAGTACATCTTGACCCGCACCGTGAGCGCGCCCGACGCCCGCGCCCGCTGGAAGGCCCCGAGCCAGGCGGTCGGCGCGCTCATGAAGTTGGTGGCCGTCACGCCCTTGCTGTTCGCGAACGCCAGCGCGCGGGTGAGCGCGGCATCCTGCTGGGCCGCCGTCGGGGCCGGCATCGCCGCGTAGACCGGTCCCTGGGCGTTGTCCTTCAGGATGCCGGTGGGCTCCCCGGTTCGCGGGTCGCGAATGATCACCCCGCCCGCGATGTCCCTCGTCGCCTTCGTCATCCCCGCGGCACGGAGGGCGGCGCTGTTGGCCAGCGCCATGTGGCCGTCCAGCCGGGTGACGAACACCGGGTTGTCCGGCGTGACCGAGTCGATCCACTCCTTCCGGGGGAGCGGCGTCCCGGGCCAGCGCTCGTGATCCCAGTCCCCGCCGTAGATCCACTCGCCGGGCTTCCGCTCGGCGGCGAAGGCGGCGATCCGCGCGGTGAACTCCTCCGGGGTGTTGGCCGTCCGGAGGTCGACGCTGATCAGCTGGAATCCGCCGTCGAGAAAATGGGTGTGTCCGTCCATGAACCCGGGGACGATCAGGCCGCCGGTCGCAAGCAGGACCTCCGTGCCCTCCCCGACGTACCGCGCCACGTCCGCGCTGTCGCCCACGGCGAGGATGGTGTCGCCCCGGATCGCGACGCCGCCGGCCCACGGCTGGTCGGGGTTGCCGGTCCAGACCCGGCCGAACGCCACCAGCGCCGCGTCGGGGGCCGGCGTCGAAGCACAGGCGCCGAGCCCGGCGGAGAGGAGGAGGGCAAGGACGCAGGCGCCCCGCAGTCTGGGGAAGGAGCGAATCATCGTCGGACTCCCGGAGCTAGCGAAGCTTGGTGAGGCGCCGCAGGGACTCGAGCTGCTCGAGGGCGGTCGAACCCTTGGCGGTCGCGGCGGGCGCCACCGAAAAGAGGTCACGGATGTCGAGCAGGATCTCGAGCATCAGCTGGTCGCGCACGTAGGCGGCGTCGAGCTCCTCGACCCGGCGCTGGTCCCCGGCGGTCTGGGCACGGTCAAAGGTCTCGCGATACAGCTCTTCGAGGTTGGTCAGGATTCGTTCGCGTGAGCGCATGCGAGAACCGGGCTGAGGGGTGTCAGGTGGGGGGATGCAAAAGATGCTATACTCCGGACCGATTGGCGAGGGGGCCTCCCGCGCCAGCCCTTCACTCCAGCCACCGGCCCCTCCGATGACACTTGCCGACGCCCAGCGCCGAGTCGACGCGTGGATCAGCCAGTACGAGGAAGGCTACTTCGACCCGCTCACCAACATGACGCGGCTGGCGGAGGAGGTGGGGGAACTGGCGCGGGAGGTCAATCATCGCTTCGGGCAGAAGACGAAGAAGGCGGAGGAACCGGAGGGGGAGATGGGGATGGAGATGGCCGACATCCTGTTCGTCCTGATCTGCATGGCCAACCGGGAAGGGATCGACCTGGAGGAGTCCTTCGGCCGGATGATGGCCAAGGTCGAGCGGCGAGACGCCGATCGGTGGACCCGCAAGCCCGCCCCCTAGGTCATTCCCACTCCTCCGGCTCGGCTTCCGTCTCGTCCAGCAGCATGTGGTAACTCTCCAGCCGGTCCGGGGCGATCGTCCCGTCCGCCACCGCCGCCAGGATCCTGCAGCCGGGTTCGCTCACGTGCCGGCAATCCTGGAACCGGCACTCCCCGATCATCGGCCGGAACTCCGGGAAGCAGCTCGCCAGCTCCCGCGGCTCGATGCCCCACAACCCGACCTCATTGAATCCCGGCGTGTCCACGAGGTATCCCCCCTCGAAGGGCAGCATCAGCGCCGAGACCGTCGTGTTCTTCCCGCGGCGCGACCTGGTGCTCACCGCGCCGGTGCGGAGCGTCAGGCCCGGTTGCAGGGCGTTGAGGAGGCTCGACTTGCCCGCGCCGGACGGCCCCGTCACCACCGACTCCCGGCCCGCCATCGCCCCGCGAAGCTCCACGAGCCCCTCGCCGGTGCGGGCGCTGGTGCGATAGACCAGATAGCCCGCCTTGCGGCAGCGCGCCTCGAGCCACGTGCCGGGGTCGAGGTCCACCTTGTTGATCACCACGGCGGCGGCGATCTCGTTGGCCTCCGCCACCACGAGCAACCGGTCGATGAGCTGCGGCACGGGCGCGGGATCACAGTTGGAGGTGACGACAAAGACGGTGTCGATGTTGGCCGCGATGGGTCGGGTGCCGCGGCCGAGGGGCACCCGCCGCTCGAGGAGGCTGGTGCGCGGGGCGACGTCGGTGATGGTGAAGAGGCCGCCGATCGGGTCCGGAAGCAGGGTGACCCGATCGCCGACGACCACGCGCGGCGCGTCCCGCCTGGTCCTGCCCGTCAGGACGGCCCGGACCTCTCCCTGGCTGGTCGCCACGCGGTAGCCCGCGCCGTCGCGTTCGAGGACGGTGCCGGCGACACGGTTCACCATTCCCCCGGCTGGCGGGCGATCGCCTCGTCGAGCGCCGCCTTCACGTCATAGAGCGAGAGCGACTTGACCCGCTCCTCCGCCTCGGCCCCGGTCCGTCCCCAGGCGAGGAAATCGGTCTCGACATGTCCCACCGGTGCGGCGCCGGCGGCGTCCCACCGGACGAAGAGCAGCGCGGCGCCGTAGCGGCCCCGTTCATCGGGGTCATCGTCCACGTAGAGCCCGACCGAATAGGCGTGGCCGTCACTCCCACCGAAGGCGGCCGCGCGCCCGTGCTGGGCCATGTACCCGCCGAGCGTCGCTTCCATCAGGGCTTCAGGGCGAGCGTCTCGCGGACCACGTTACCGAAGATGAAGACGATGTTGGCCGGTCGCTCGGCGAGCCGCCGCATCAGGTAAGGGTACCACTGCGTCCCGAAGGGGATGTAGACCCGCATGTTGAAGCCGTCACGCTTGAGACGCTCCTGGATGTCGCGCCGCACACCGTACAGCATCTGGAACTCGAAGCGGTCGGCGGGAATCCCTTCGCGGGTCACGAACGCCCTGGCGTGCTCGATCATCCGGGCATCGTGCGTGGCCAGCCCGGGAAAGTTCCCGTGCCGGAGCAGCTGCTCCATCAGCGCCACGTACTGGCGGTCCACATCCTTCTTGTCGGGAAACGCCACCTCGGCCGGCTCGAGGTAGGCGCCCTTGCAGAGCCGCACGCGGACCCCGAGCTCGATGAGCCGGGTCACGTCGGCCGCGGAGCGGCGAAGGCAGGACTGGATCACCACGCCGGTGTGCTTGGCGAAGTCGGCCAGGAGATAGCGCTCGAAGAAGTCCAGCGTCCGCTGGGTGTACTCGGAGCTCTCCATGTCGATCCGCACGAAGCCGCCGAGGGCGCGGGTCTTCTCGAGGATCCGGCGCATGTTGTCGGCGCAGAGGGCCTCGTCGATGTCGAAGCCCATCTGGGTGAGCTTCACCGAGACGTTGATGTCGGCGCCGCTCGCCGACAGGCCGTCGAGCATCCGCAGGTACTCGTCGCGGGCGGCGACGGCGTCGGCGCTGCCGGTGACACTTTCCCCAAGAAGATCGAGCGTGGTCGTGATGCCAAGGCCCTTGAGTTCGAGTGCGGCGGCGGTCGCGGACTCGCGCGTCTCCCCCGCCACGAACCGGCTGGCGAAGCGCCGGGCCAGGGCGTTGCGCCGCAGGAAGTTGAACACACCCTGTTGCTCTGACAGCCACAGTAGGAAGGTGCGCATCATCGGAAGAAGTCCCGTAACGGGGCGGCTGAGCCGGTGGAAGAGAGAAACCAAAGGGCGCCACGAAGGTAGCTAAACTACGTCAGGACAACAAGTTCCGGACAGCCGCCTTCTGCTAAGCGAGGCCGCCGCCAGAACTTACGCCCGGTGGGGGGCGCCCGGCCCCGGACTTGCGTTCGACACCCGTGCAACTCAGACCAACGACCCGCCCGATAAGAGCACACCCGGAGTGATCCGGGGCCGCAAAACTTGAGGTCTCAGGCCGGAACCGGCCGAGATAGCTCGGTGCCGAAGGCAGGCAGAGAAGCGGAGCTGAAGGCGCGCCACCCCCGGGTGGGGCACCGACGGCGCTGAGCTTATCGGGCGTTGTGGAGAGACGATGCGCCCAGCGATCCTGTCCCGCCGCTTCCTTCCCGCACTGTCCATCTGGATGGTCGCGGCCTCGTGCACCGGCCTCGAACCGAGCGGTCCGCCCGCCGGCGCCGTCGTGCTGACCCCACCGCCCGAGTACGCCGTCTGGTACGCCAGGACGGAGGCGTGCGCCCAGCTGCAGGGTGGCGCACACGAGATCGAGTGGTATGTCGTGCCCGATGTCGCTACCTTCGAGACCAGCATCGGCGAAAAGGTGGGGCTCTGGGAGAAGGTGGGCCACCTCTCCCGCATCACCATCGCCGGCGACTACGTGGGGAACGAAATGGTCGTCCGCCACGAGATGCTCCACGACCTGCTGGAGCGCACAGGCCATCCTCCGGAGTATTTCGTGAATCGTTGCCACCTGACGTGGGACTCCTGGGACGCCGGGGCGCAGTGAGCGAACCACTGCTCGGCGTCCTGGAACTGACGGATCGCGGGACCGCCTTCGTTCGCCGACGCGAGGCCGGGTACGCCCCCTCCGATGGCGACCTGTTCGTCCCTCCCCACATCGTCAAGCAGTACGGCCTCCGGACCGGCGACACGATCGCCGGGGAAGGCGGGCGTGGCGGCAAGGGCCGTGGCCCCAGCCTGCAGAAGGTCACCGAGATCAACGGCCTCGCGCCCGCCGAGGTGGCGCGCCGACCCGAATTCTCCAAGCTGCCGGCCTCGCATCCGAAAGAGATGCTGTCGCTGGAGGTCCCCCCCGGCACCCGTCGCACGGCCCATGAAATCACCCGACTCATCGACCTGCTCTGCCCCTTCGGCAAGGGGCAGCGCGCGCTGATCGTGGCGCCCGCCAAGGCGGGCAAGACCACGGTGCTGCAGGCGGTGGCGGAAGGCGTGTCGCGCAACCACCCGACCGCCCAGCTCTTCATCCTGCTGGTGGACGAGCGGCCCGAGGAAGTGACGGAGATGGAGATGACCGGCTTCGGCGAAGTCGTGGCGTCCAGCTTCGACCAGCCCCCGGAGCGCCACGCCGAGGTGGCGGAACTGACGCTCGAGCGGGCGCGACGGCAGGTGGAACTCGGCCGGGACTCGGTCATCATCCTCGATTCGATCACCCGCCTGGCACGGGCCTACAACACGCTGGAGCGCGGCACCGGGCGCACCCTGTCCGGCGGCCTCGACGCCAACGCGATGGAGAAGCCGAAGCGCTTTCTCGGCAGCGCCCGCTACGTGGACCCCTCGCGCGGCGGCGGCTCGCTGACCATCATCGCCACCGCCCTCATCGATACCGGCTCGAAAATGGATCAGGTGATCTTCGAGGAGTTCAAGGGGACGGGCAACAGCGAGCTCGTCCTGAGCCGGGAACTGGCGGAACGGCGGATCTATCCGGCCATCGACGTCCCGGCGAGTTCCACCCGCCGCGAGGAACTGCTGTTCTCCCCGGAGGCGCTCGCCGCGTCCCACGCCCTGCGGCAGCGGGTGGCTGGCATGCCGTCCAGCAACGCCATGCAGGAAGTCCTGTCCCTCTTCCGCAACGCGAAGACCAACGCCGACCTGATCCCGGCGCTGACGAAGTAGCCCGTCTTCGACATCGCGGGAAAAAAGAGCGCGGCATCCCCCCGGGATGCCGCGCTCTCGTTGTGGGGCCAGGTGATGCGCCTACCGCGTGTACTCCGAAAACGACCGCGCCGCGGGCGTGCACTCGGGCCAGGTCATCTGCTCGCCGGTGCGCGTATTGAGCGGCATCACCCGCCGGTCGCGCGGGATCTGGTCGGGATCCTGCGCCGCCTGGTACGCCAGCATGGCGGTCAGGGTGGCGTTGTTGCGGACCTCGCTGAGCACCAGCTTGTCGTAGGTGTCGCGGTTGGTGTGCCAGGTGTAGCTGAAGTAGTCCCACGGCAGCGACCCGAGTCCGAAGCCGGGCGCGCCGTAGCAGGCGACCGAGGCGTTGTCGGACCCGCCACCCGCCGGGGTGCCGGGCACCGAGAAGCTCTTGAAGTTCCCCGTGATTTCCGAGGGCACCATGGAGAGCCAGTCGGCCAGGAAGGCACCGGCGCCCATCAGGCCGGCGGCGCTCATGTAGGCCACCCGGCCGGTGCCGTTATCCTGGTTGAAGAGCGCCTGGAGGCCCTCGACGACCTTCGGGTGGTCGGCCATGTAGGCGCGCGAACCGTTCAGGCCCTGTTCCTCGCTGCCCCAGTGCCCGACGATGATGGTGCGGCTCGGCCGCGGAAGCACCGTCTTGAGGATCCGCATCGCCTCCATCATCACGACGGTGCCGGTGCCATTGTCGGTCGCGCCGGAGGAGCCGTCCCAGCTGTCGAAGTGAGCCGAGAGCACCACGTATTCATCGGCGCGGTCACTGCCCGGGATGGTGGCGATCGTGTTGAACACCGGCACCTCGCCGAGATCCTGCGACTCGGCGGTGACCCGCAGCACCGGTCCCTGGTTGTGCTCGGCGAGGCGGTAGAGCAGCCCGTAGTCCTCGCAGCCCAGCACCGCCGCCGGCACCCTGGTGGTCTTGCCGTCGAACACCCGGAAGACGCCGTAGCCGCGGGACCAGTTGCTCGTCAGGACGCCCCTGGCGCCGGCCCCCTCCAGCGCCAGCTGCAGCGCCTTGTTGTTCAGCCCCGTCCGCTTGAGGCGCGCCGACCAGGCCGCCCGGTAGTCGTCCCGCTCCTTCACCATCCGGTCAAATTCCTCCGGGAGCGCGGTTTCCTTGTAGAACGAATCCGGCCGGCAGCTGAGCTCGGGCGCGCTGATCAGCACGTAGGCACCCTTGACCGAGGAGATCGCGGCGGCAAAGGCGGCCGAATCGGCGGCGTCGGGAAGGACGACCACGGGACCGTCGACCGGCTTCCCCCTGGTGCCGGGGCTCCAGGCGAGCATCATCCCCTCCAGCGAACGCACCCGCGGCGCGATCAGGTCGAAATGGCTCGCGCCGCGCTTCCACCCCTTCCAGGTCCCGTACTGCACGTTTTCCGCGCCGATGCCCCAGCGCGAATACATCGAGACGAGCCAGTCATTCCCCGCCTTCATGCCGGGCGAGCCGGTCAGCCGGGGGCCGATCGAGTCGTCCAGCACCTGCGCCAGGGTCCCGACCTGCGAACTGTCCATCCCCATCGCCCAGATCCGCTTGATGATCGGGTCGTCCGAGGAAAAACTCTGCGCCGACACCGCCGGTATCGGGGCAAGGAACGCCGCCAGCAGGCCCAGCAAGAGCATGCGTCGCATCATGAAGCTCCGGAGAGAGGTTGTGGTGCTGCCGCCGTCACACCGTCGTAGTAGCGCCCGCCCTGTTCCGCCATGGCCACGAGGGCGGCGCACGGCGCGAACCGCATCCCGAATTCCGCCTGCAGTGCGCGCAGGGTGGCCACCACCGGCGCGGCCCCGAGGTCGTCGATCATGCGCAAGGGGCCGCCGCGAAAGGGCGGGAACCCGATGCCGAAGATCGCGCCGATGTCACCGTCGCGAGGGCACCGGACCACCCCTTCGCCGGCCGCCATCGCCGCCTCGTTAAGCATCGCGTAGACGAGGCGCTGCTCGATCGTCTGCGGACTGACGCGGTCCGAGGGGGTGACGGCCAGCAGCCTGTACACCTGCGCATCCACACCGGCCTTCTTCCCGCCCTCGTAGCGGTAGAATCCGCGGCCGCTCTTCCGGCCCAGGCGCTGGTCGGCGAGCATCCGGGTGATGGCGTCGGCCGGGGTCAGCCGCTCGCCGAACGCGGCATGCATGACGCCGCCGCCCTTCGCCGCGACATCGAGCCCCACTTCGTCGAGGAGGGCGATCGGGCCCACCGGAAAGCCGAACCGGGTCATGGTGCGGTCGATGGCCTCGATCGGCGTCCCTTCCATCAGCAGGTGCCCGGCCTCATTCAGGTACGGCGAGAGAATCCGGTTCACCCAGAACCCGGGTCGGTCCGCCACCACGATCACCGTCTTGCCCATCCGGCGCCCGAACTGGACCGCGGTGGCGATGGTATCGGCAGCGGTCGCCGCACCCGGGATGACCTCGAGCAACGGCATCCGGTCCACCGGACTGAAGAAGTGCATGCCGAGGATCCGACCGGGGTGATGTGCCCCCTCGGCGATCTCCGTGATCGGAATGGTCGACGTGTTGGTCGCCACGATGGCCGACGCCCCGAGCACCGCCTCGAGTTCGGCCACCACCGTCCGCTTGACCCCGAGGTCCTCGAAGACGGCCTCGATGACGAGGTCGGCCCGGGGAAACCCGGAGAATCCCTCCGTCCCGGAGAGGAGGTCGGCCGCGCGCTGGTGCTCCTGCTTCGTGATCCGGCGCCGCTTGAGGCGGCCATCGAGGACTCCCCTCGCGGCCTTCAGGCCCTTCCCCACCCGTGCGAGCTCGGCGTCCTTCATCCGGACCTCGACCCCCGCCTGGGACACCGCCGTGCCGGCGATGCCGGCCCCCATGAAGCCGGCACCGACCACGCCGAGGCGTCGCACGGGACGCGGCAGTGCGGTGCCAGGCTCGACGCCGTCATCCTTCTTCAGCGCGGTCGTGGCGAAGAAGATCTGGACCAGCTTGCGCGACACCGCGCTCACGGCCAGCTCACCGAACCGGCGGTGCTCATCGACGAAGCCGGCCCGCATGCCGCGCTCCAGCCCGGTCCGGACCGCTTCGAGCGCCGCAAGCGGCGCCGGATAGTGCCCGCCGGTCTTGGCCTGCACCGACTTCCGCGCCATCCGGTAGACCAGCGCCCGGCCGATCGGGTTGGCGTCGAGCAGCCAGGCGACCGCCCCGCCGTGGCGGGTCCGGCGCGGCAGCCCGGACTCCAACAGGCGCACGGCCGCCGCAACGGCCAGACTCCGCAGCAGCGGCGGCGGAACGAGTTCGTCCACCATCCCCAGCTTGAACGCCTTGGCGGCGCGTTCGGACTTGCCGGCGAGGATGATGTCGAGGGCGGCGCGGACGCCGATCAGGCGGGGCAGCCGCTGGCAGCCTCCGGCGCCGGGAAGGATCCCGAGCTGGACTTCCGGCAGCCCGAGTTGCGTCTTCGGATGGTTGGTGGCCAGGCGGTACTGGCAGGCCAGGGCCAGCTCGAGCCCACCGCCGAGACAGGTGCCGTGGATGGCCGCCACGATCGGCTTCGGGAAGGCCGCCACCCGGTCCATCGTGGCCTGCCCCTCACGCGAGAGCGCCTCGGCGGCGGCCTGGTTGGGGAGGCCGACGAATTGCTCGATGTCGGCGCCGGCGATGAAGGAGTCCGGCTTGCCCGAGATGAGCACGACGGCGCGAACCGACTTCTCCGCACCCAGGCGCTCCAGCAGGGTCTCGAACTCGGCCTTGACGGCGGCGGTCAGGATGTTGACTGGCGAGCCGGCCAGGTCGATGGAGACGACCGCGACGCCCAGCTCCTCGACCACGGTGAAGGTGTTCATGCGCGCTCCAGGACCATCGCGAAGCCCATCCCACCCTGGGCACAGATGGAAATGAGGCCGAATTGCACATCCCGCCGGTGCATCTCGTTGGCCAGCGTGGTGACGATCCGGGCCCCGGTGGCCCCGAAGGGGTGCCCGATGGCGATGGACCCGCCGAGGACGTTGGTGACATCCCAGTTGACCTCGCCGACCGGGCCGCGCAGGCCGAGGCGGTCCGCCCACGCCTGTGAGCCCCACGCCTGGACGTTGGAGAGCACCTGGGCGGCGAACGCCTCGTGGATCTCCACCAGGCCGAGGTCACTCCAGGCGAGGCCGGCCCGCTCGAGGGCGCGGGGGACCGCGATGGCGGGGCCCATCAGCAGCTGCCATCCCGGATCCACCGCGGCGACGGCGTAGCTGCGCACCGTGGCCAGGGGCCGGTAGCCGAGGGCCCGGGCCTTCTCGTCCGCCATCATCAGGACCGCTGCGCCCCCGTCGGTGAGCGGGGAGGCGTTGCCGGCGGTGACCGACCCGTACCGACGGTCGAATACCGGCCGCAGCTTGGCCAGCGCCTCGAGCGAGGTGTCGGCCCGGATGCCGTTGTCACCGGCCAGCACCTCGTCCATGCCGCGCCCCCCGAACCAGGGAGCGATTTCCGCGGTGAGGCGGCCGTCCGCCGTGGCGGCAGCGGCCCGCTGGTGGCTGAGCAGCGCGACCCGGTCCTGGTCCTCCCGGCGAATCCCGTTCTCCTGGGCCATCTTCTCGGCCGACTGCCCCATCGACTCCCCGGTGGAGGGTTCCGCGATGGCGGGGGTGATGGGCACCAGGTCGCGGGGCCGGAACTTCGCGAGAATCCCGAGTCGCTGGGAGAGGCTCCTCGCCTTGCTCGCCTCCACCAGCAGCGCGCTGAAGCGCCGGGAATGGAGGATCGGGATGTCCGAGAGCGACTCCGCCCCGCCGGCGATCACGACGTCGGCACGGCCGAGCATGATCTGGTCGGCGGCGTTGACGACCGCCTGGGCACCGGAGGCACAGGCGCGGTTGAGGGAGTAGGCGGGGATGGTCCTGGGGAACTGCGGGAGGAGACTCACTTCGCGGGCGATGTTGGGGACGAGCACCGAGGGGATCACCTGGCCGAAGATGACTTCATCCACCTCGGCACCGGACAGGTCCGTCCGGTAGAGCAGTTCCTTGGCCGCGTGGCGCGCCAGGGTCACCGCCGTCACATCCTTGAGCGCCGTTCCGCTCTTCGCGAAGGGGGTCCGCATGCCGGCGACGACGGCTGCCCGTCGCCCGGCTGGGATCGTCAGCATGTTATCGTTCGTGCGTTAGGGTTCATCGGAACGCCGGCGGGCCACGACACTCGCGACCGCGCGCCAGCGTTCCACGTCCACCGGTTCCAGGACCTCGCGTCCGTGCAGGACTTCCATCGGGGCGATCAGCTGGGCCAGCTCGCCCCGGGCCAGGAGATGCTCGTCGGCGGTGGGCCCCCAGCCCAGTTCCCGCTGGGTCACCAGGAAGGTCTCCATCAGGAGGACGCCACCCGGGACCAGCGCCTCGCGGATGCTCGACATCCGCCCACGGTCAAGATAGTTGAAGACGAGGATGGCATCAAAAGGATCCAGTGCCGGCCAGTCGGACGCCAGGTCCACCTGCCGCCAGTCGATCTGCAGGCCCCGCGACTCGGCCGCCGCGCGCCCCTGCTCCAGGGCCGCGGCATCGCGATCGAGCGCCACGATGTCGGCCCCGCGGGCCGCCGCGGCGAGGCTGTGGCGCCCGTCGCCACACGCCAGGTCGAGGACGCGCATCCCGGGACGAAAGAGGTAGTCATGCCAGGTAAACCACGTGCTGGGCAGGGGAAGCCGGCCCTCGGAAGCCATGGACACTCGTAACGTTTCCTTCCGTTGTGCGACCCTGGACCGCCTGACGGCCAGGCCGTTTGACGTGCTGATCATTGGCGGCGGCATCACCGGCGTCGGGATTGCGCGGGACGCCGCGATGCGCGGATTCCGGACTGCCCTCGTCGAGGCCCGGGACCTCGGCGCAGGCACCAGCTCACTCTCCAGCCGCCTGATCCACGGTGGGCTGCGCTACCTCGAACAGGGCCATCTGCGGCTGGTGCGCGAATCCACCAGGGAACGCCGGACCCTCCTCCACATCGCTCCCCACCTCGTCCGTCCCCTGCCCTTCGTCTTTCCCGTCCACCAGGGTGACCGGGTGCCGCTGTGGAAGCTCGCCGCCGGCATGATGCTGTACGACCTGCTCGCGCCACTCCGGAATGTGCGCCGACACCGCATCCTCGGCAAGCGCGCCCTTCTCGCCGAGGAACCGATGCTGCGGGAACGGGGACTGGTCGGAGGCGCACGGTACTACGACGCCCAGTGTGACGACGCCCGCCTCGTGGTGGCCACCGCGCGCTCCGCCATGCTCCATGGCGCCGAGATCGCCACCTATACGCCCGCCATCGGGCTGGAGCGGAGCGGCGGCGAGGTGCGCGGGGCGGTGATCGAGGACCACCTGATGCGGCACGGGCAGGTCCGGGCGTCGGTGGTCGTCAACGCCACCGGACCGTGGACCGATACCCTGCGTCGCTTCGAGGACGCCAGCGCCCGGCCGCTCCTGCGCCGCACCCGGGGCAGCCACGTGATGGTGCGGCGCGAGCGCCTGGGACACACGGCCGCGATCACCCTGACCAGCCCGATCGACGGCCGCGTCATGTTCGTGCTGCCCTGGGGCGAGTTTTCGTACATCGGGACCACGGACACCGATGCGCCCGGCCCGCCCGAGGCGGCGGTCCCGACCGGGGAGGACGTCCTCTACCTGCTCCGTTCGGCCAACTCCTGCTTCCCCCAGGCGCACCTGACCGAGGAGGATGTCGTCTCGAGCTGGGCCGGCGTGCGGGCCCTGGTCGCGGACGACGGCGCCACCTCGGAATCCGACGTCAGCCGGGAGCACCTGATCCAGCGAGGCCCCGGCGGCATGCTGACCATCGTCGGTGGCAAGCTCACCACCTATCGGGCCATGGCCTCGGAGCTGGTCGATGCCGTGGCGGATGAACTGACCCGTCGGGAAGGCCGCCCCCGGCCGGACCGGGCGCCGACCGACAAGGACCCCCTCCCCGGAGGCGAAGCCGCCGACCTGGCGCCGATGCGCCAGACGGTACTGGAACTCGGCCTCGGCGAGGAGACGGCGGACCACCTCCTTCGGCACTACGGCACCGAGGCGGCCGCCATCTGCAATCTCGGGAGGAAGGACCGGGACCTGCTGGCGCGCCTCCATCCCGGGCACCCGAGCATCGAGGCGGAGGTGATTCACCACGCGCGCCGGGAACTGGCGACCCGGATCGACGACGTCCTGGTCCGCCGGGTGCATCTCCACTACGAAACGTCCGACCACGGGGCGCTGGCTGCCCCGCGGGTGGCCGAGCTATTGGGGCGTGAGTTGGATTGGGATGCCGAACAGGTGCTCCGGGAGCTCGAGCAATGGCGGGCGTTCAATCCGCCTGCTGGACCACCTGGAGGAGGCGAGACTCCACCTCCTCCAACGACACCGGCTTGATCAGGACGCGATCCGGCGGGATGGCACCTTCTCCGCCCGTCGACAGGTGAGAGAGATCGCCTGACAGGAACACCACACGATCCGCCAGCGCCGGGTATCGCTTTCGCAACGCCTCATGCAGCGCGACACCATCCATCCGGGGCATCCGCAGGTCGGCCAGGATCAGGTCCGGCGGACGCTCCGCCTCCCCGATCCGCTCCAGTGCGTCGATCCCATCCCCCGCCTCGACCACCGCCGCCCCCCGGCGGGCGAGGAACCGCGCGATCGGACTGCGCAGGGCCACCTCGTCGTCGACCACGAGAATCCTGACCCCGGAGAGTGTCGCAGGGGCGGCGGGTCGAACCTGGTTACCCGGCGTCACCAGCCAGTCCGCCGTATCGGCCGGCCGGAGCCGGATCCGGAACCGGGCCCCTGATTCCGCCGGCCCTTCCACCTCGATTTCCCCACCGGCGTCCCGGACGATCTGCCGCGAGATGTAGAGGCCGAGCCCCGTCCCCTGCCGGCCCTTCGTGGTGACGAACGGCCGGAACAGGCGCCGATGCACCGCCGGAGGGACGCCCGGTCCGTTGTCGGCGATGAGCAACCAGACGCCGCCGTCGTCCCGCCCGCTGGAGATGGAGATGGTCCGGGGCGGCGGAACCTGACGCACGGCGTGCACGGCATTGCTCAGCAGGTTGACGAAGACCTGTTCGAGCCGGGCCGGATCGCCGTGCACGCGAGGAAGATCCGGGGCGATCCCCGCCTCGAGCGTGATCTCGGCGACCCCGAACTGGTAGGAGACCAGGTCGATCGCCTCCTGGAGCACCTTCCGGAGGTTTGCCGTCTCGGCCCGCGGCTCGCTCCCGCTCCGGGCGAAGCGGAGCAGTCCGGAGAGCAGCTTCCCGGCCCGGCGCGACTGCCGGAGGATCTGCGTCAGGTCCTGGCGGTCCTCGGATCCGAGGTCGTTGTCCTCGAGACGCTGCTGGGTGATCGCGGAAATCGCCATCAGCGGATTGTTGACCTCGTGGGCCACACCCGCCATCAGTTCGCCCGCCGCCGCGAATCGCCCCTGCTCCTCGGCGCGGTCCCGCAGGACCGCGGTCATCTGGTTGAAATGTTCGGCGAGCCGGCCGATCTCGTCGGCGTGCCGGACCGGCACCTGGGCATGCAGGTCGCCCTCGGCCACCTGCGTCAGTCCCGCCTCGAGCTCGCGAAGCGGCGCGCCGAGGCGCCGGTAGGCAATGAGCAGGACGATCGGCAGGAAGAAGAGGCCGAAGATCAGCCAGACAATCACCGCCCGCAGCGCCTGCCGGGTCGCCTGGGACAGGTCATCCTCCCGGCGCACCAGGTCGGCGAGCCCGCTGCGCTCCGCCTCGGCGAGGGAGCTGTTCATCTCGCCCATCAGCGTGCTGACCAGCATCATCCGGGCGGACGCCGCCTCGTAGCGGCCCAGTTCGAGGAGGCCGACCACCTCCAGCGCCGCTGTCTCGAGACGGGCGATCGCCTCGTCCGACGTGGCCATCGCCGAGCGCATCGCCTCGGGCACCGCGGTGAACGACCGGGTGCTCCGCTCCTCCGGCGCCTCGGTCAGATGCTCGCGCAGGCGGGACAGGGCGGCGGAATAGCCGGGAGGGCCGAGCTGGACGAGCCCCTGCAGGTCCCGCACCTGCGCTTCAAGCCGCTGCGAGCGCGTGTTGAGGACCCCGAACAGTTCCAGGACCGGCTCGCTGTCCTGCCGCAGGATGACGGCGCCGGGGTGCATCCGCACCGCCAGGAAGACGGAGACGCCCATCACGTACAGCCCCACCATCCCGACAAGGACCAGGAAGAGCATGCGGAGGCTCATCGTGCGCCTGCGGCGGGGCAGCACCGCCCGGCGCGTGCGGGCCATCACCAGACCCCGTCCTCGGGAACCACCGCCGGCACGCCGTTGACGACGCGAACGAGGACGAAGGTGCGCCGCCCGCCCCGCCGGAAGCCGACGTCGCCGGTCACGCCGTGGTACGGCGGACGCGATCCACCGAGCGCGGCGAGCCAGTCGCGGATGGCGGAGCGATCCGGCCCGACCTGCCGGATGGCTTCCGCGAGGACCATGACGGCATCGTACCGCATCGCCTCGAAGGCGGAGGGGTCACGCCCGGTCTCGAGGCGATAGCGGCGGACAAAGTCACGCTGGATCACGACGCTGGTGTCCGGCATCCAGAACGTCGTCAGGTAGAGGGAGTCGATCGCCGGCCCGGCGGCCGTGATCAACTCCGCCAGGTCGTCATACGCCCCGTCGGCCGCCAACAAGCGGATAGCGGGATCCTGCTCGTGAATCAGGCGGGCGAGTTCGGCGACCTCGACGCGCCGGCCGACGAGCACGATCAAGTCGGGTGCGCTCCGATGCAGGGACGCTTCGACCAGCGTCCCCAGATCCGACCCGACGACATACGGCACCTCGTCCACCATCGTCATGTCGCGCCCGCCCAGCCATCGGCGCAACTCGGTGCGGAGCCCGGTGCCGTAGGCAGTGTTCTCATACAGGAGGGCGATGCGGGAAGCCCGCAGCCCGTCCACCGCCACCGCACCGAGGAACGCCGCCTCCACCGAGTCCGTCGGCGCCAGCGGGAAGATCCAGTCACTGACTTCCCGGAGTCGCCCGCTGGTGGCGGTCGGCACGACGAGGGGGATGCCGGCCTCGGCGTAGATCGGTGCGGTGATGAGGGTGCCGCGGCTCCCCGCGTGCCCCACGACGCCCATCACCCGCGGCAGGGCGACCAGGCGGCGCGCCCTGGCGATTTCCACCACCGACTCGGTGCCGCCGGAATCCCAGTCACCCACGATGCGGATCGCTCCCGCCGTCGTGTCCGCCGGCAGCGCCGCCGCCGCGACCAGTGCGGCGCGTTGCCCATCGCGGGGGAAGGCGTACCCGATGACGGCCGCGCCGGTGGGCTGGTCGCACGCCGCCAGCACGAGACTTCCGAGGAGCGGAACGATGGGCGCGAACGGTCGCATGGCCTGGGGGAAAAGAGACAGGAGCGGAGTCGGGAATCTGCGGGAGGTTACTGGCCCGCCGGGGGAGAGGCAAGAGCACCCCGGGCCCGACGGGCGTCGGGCCGGGGCCGGTGCGGAAGGGTGGTTACGGGTTGACGGTCAGGGCGAAGTCCACCGACGCAAGGGGGGCATTCGGGATGGCGCGGATCACTACGGCACCAGCGGCCGCGCCGGCCGTGACGGTGATCGTCGCCGTTCCGTTCAAGTCGGTGGGGGTGCTGGCATCCGACAGCACCGCATCCCCCGAGATCAGCGACCAGGCGACCGCGACGTCCTCGACGCCATTGCCGTAGGCATCCTCAATCTTGGTGATCAGGGGCTCGCCGAAGGCCACCCCGACGGACGCCGACTGGTTGCTGCCGGCCTGGATCACGAAGCTCGCGGGGTCCGCCGCGACGGCCGTGGCCTGAAAGGTCAATGGTGAGCCGGTCGCGCCGTCCAGCGTGGCGGTGGCGGTCTTGGCCCCGCTCGACGTGGGCATGGCCCAGAGTCCGGTGGCGATGCCATCCGAGTTGGTGGTCGAGACTGCCCCGATGGTCCCGTTGCCGGGCGCCGCCGCCCACTGGACATCCACTCCGGCAGCCGGGAGGCTGTTGCTCGTGACGAGGACACGTAACCCGAGCGGGAGCAGCGAATCGACCACCCCGACCTGGTCATTGCCGCTCTGGGCGGGGTCGAAAGCGATCTGGATGACGGGAGGAGGGGTGACGGGATCAGTGCCGCAGCCGACGGCGCCGGCGAGGGCGGCGCAGCAGAGGGCCGGGATGGCGAGGTGGCGCATGGTGCACTCCTGGACGTGAGGACCGACGGCTCTTCAGGCGGAACATCACCAGCGGTGAGGCTCCTGTCCAGAGTGGACGCCCGGGCGCGCCGGGCATGCACGCCGCGGTCACGGAGGCAGTTATCTTTCCCCGATGATGCGGGAGGCGTCGCCCCCGCCCGTCCTTCCTGAGGCAGCGGAGCAGCACGTGGACCTGAACGTGTTCGAGACGGCCAACGCCGGGTTCGCCCAGGCCGTCTATGAGGAATACCTGCGAGACCCCGCGGGCGTGTCGCCGGAGTGGCGCGCCCTGTTCGAGAGCGGCGTGGTGGGTGAACTGCCCCCCCCCGTCGCCCCCACCCGCGCCGCCGCCACCGGCAATGGCTCGTCGCCCGCCGCGCCGACCGCCCCGGTCGCCGCCGGACCGAAACCGCTGCCCAGCAACGCCGTCCTCCTGAAGGGTCCCGCCGCCCGCCTCGTCACGAACATGAACGAGAGCCTCGGCGTGCCGACCGCCACGACCTTTCGCGAGTTGCCGGTCGCCGCGCTCGAGGCGCACCGCGCCCGCCTGAACCAGGCGCTCGCCGCCGCCGGCCGGAGCGAGAAGGTCTCCTTCACGCACCTGATCGGCTATGCGATCGTGCAGGCGGTGAAGGTGCACCCCTCGATGATCGACGTCCTCGCGATGTACGACGGCGCCCCCCACCGGGTGTCACCCGACTCCACCGGCCTCGGCATCGCCGTGGACATGGAGCGGAAGGACGGCACGCGCGGGCTGGTGGTACCGGTGATCAAGGCGGCGGACCAGATGGACTTCGCCACCTTCCATGCCGCCTATGAAATCCTGATCGAGAAGGCGCGCACCAGCAAGCTGATGCCCGATGACTTCTCGGGCGGTACCATCCAGCTCACGAATCCCGGCGGACTCGGGACGGTGGCCTCCGTGCCCCGACTGATGGCCGGCCAGGGGACCATCATCGCCGTCGGCGCCATCAGCTACCCCCCCGAGTTCTCGACCGTGAGCGCGGAGCGGGTGCGCGAGCTGGGCATCAGCAAGGTCATGACGATCACCAGCACCTACGACCATCGCGTCATCCAGGGGGCGGAGTCGGGGACCTTTCTCCGGACCATCGAACGGTTCCTGTCCGGCACCGAGCCGTTCTATGAGGCGATCGCCGAGAGTCTCCACCTTCCCGCCGCCACCGGGATCCCGGCCACCGCGGTCGCCCCGGCCGCGCGTGCGGTGGCCGAGCCCTCGATGGCGTCGCCCGATGAGCTGTCCCGGGTGGCCGCCGCGATGGGGCTCGTCAAGGCGTTCCGCACCCACGGCCACCTGGCCGCCCATCTCGATCCCCTCGGCACGGAGCCGATCGGCGACCCCGCCCTCGACCCCGAGCAACTCGGGCTGACTCCCGAGTTCATGGCGCGCATCCCGGCGCGGGTGCTGCGGGTGCATGTGCCGGGCGACACACTGGCCGAGGCCCTGCCCCGGCTCCGGGAGACGTACTGCGGCACCATCGCCTATGAAGTCGAGCACATCTCCGATCATGCGGAGCGCGTCTGGCTCCGGACCGCCATCGAATCGGGCACCTACCGCCGTCCCCTCGCGCCGGAGGAGCGACGCCGGCTCCTGGCCCGCCTCACCCAGGTGGAGACGTTCGAGCGTTTCCTCCACAAGGCCTACCTCGGCCAGAAGCGGTTCTCCGTGGAGGGGGTGGACGCCCTGGTCCCGATGCTCGACCTGGCCAACGACCTGGCCGCCGAACAGGGCGCGCGCGAGGTGGCCATCGGGATGGCGCACCGCGGGCGACTGAACGTCCTGGTGCACAATGTCGGCAAGCCGTACGAGTCGATCATGGCGGAGTTCGAGGGCAACAAGGCGCGCCCGGAGGAGCCCGATGCGGGCACGGGCGACGTGAAGTACCACCTTGGTGCCGAAGGCACGATCCGGAGTTCGGCCGGCAAGACCGTCACCGTCAGTGTCCTCCCCAACCCGAGCCACCTGGAGTTCGTGGGACCGGTGGTCAACGGCCGCACGCGGGCACGGCAGACGTCCCGCAAGGGCCGCGTCATCGAGCACGATCCCTCGTCAGCGCTCCCCATCGTCATCCACGGCGACGCCGCCTTCGCGGGCCAGGGCGTCGTGGCCGAGACGCTG
>JAHECL010000126.1 GCA_024641745.1 Gemmatimonadota bacterium
ACGTTCCGAACGCGTTCGGGCTGTTCGACATGCACGGGAACGTCTGGGAGTGGTGCCTGGACTCGCATGCGCCCTACTCGTCTGCGGCGGTCACCGACCCCTTCGTCACCGGCGGCCCGAACCGGGTCTTCCGCAGCGGCGGCTTTGGCAACTACTCCTACTATTGCCGCTCCGCGATCCGGGCCGCGAACGCTCCCGGCAGCTTTAGCCGCAGCGTTGGGTTCCGGGTCGTGCTCGCCCCAGTTCTCGTCCCATGAGCCAGTCGGGAGAGAGCCCGCCAGCGATCAACTGCCCGTGCGGAACTGAGCCGAAGGCCGTCGCCGGCAGGCATCAAGGTGGACGCTCCGGGGGGGACGGGCGCGGCTGGGCACACAGGGACAAGCCGGCGAGCTCGACGCCCGCGACCAGTTCGGGTGTTAACCGCCCCCTCGCGGCTCCCCAGAGAATCTAGAGACCCGGCGGCGAGATCGGGCGGGGCGACGAGGCGGTGGGGGCTTGGGGTCGGGCCTCCGGCGTCAGCCGAGATAGAGCGCAGCTAGTCCAGCCGGCGTAACCCGCGGCCTCGCAGCACCTTGCGGCCGCACCTTGGCGCTCTCGGCAGCCCCGCGCGTCAACCCTCCAGCGCGAGTCTTCGCAGCAGCGGAAGGTGGCTCCCCGACCGGGGCTTAGTTGCGAACTTTCGCCGAGACCCCCGAATCGGGCCTCTCGGTACCGCGAAGGCCATATCTGTATTCGCAACCGCGCTGGGCTCGCGGTCGAGCGGGGATCGAACTCTCGGTGGCGCGAACTGAATTAGAATGCCCGCCCGGTCTTCGCCCCGGCCGGTCGAGCCCCGGCCTGCTCGCCGGAAGCCGCGTCGGGGAAGGCGCTCTCGGCCTCCTGGTAGGCGACCAGCAGTTCCTCTACCTGGTGCCGCAGGGCTTCGTTCGACCCGCAAGCGTGGCGCACGAAGCCCGGACGCTCCCCGACGGGCCGCTGCAGGGCCTCGCCGAAGAGCTTCCGGGCCGAACCGTCGGGGAGAGGGTGGGTGGACATGTTGCGTTCCGCGCTCGTGGCCTGATTCCTGCCGACGATCACCGTCGCCGTGGCGTGCGTCGTCCGCTCGAAGGGGGCGCCGTCGTGGAACTCACGGGTTCTGCGAGCACGCCGACGTGGCGCCGCTTTGACATCGGCCGCGCGATTGCGCAAGGGCGTAGGCTCAGTTGCGCCTCCATGCGACGGAGAAGCACCAGGGGTAGCCATGGTCGCCATCGCGGATCAGCGTCTCTCCGGTTCCATCCACGAAGCACGTGTAGAGGCTCTGGTTGCGCCGGTAGACGAGGCGGCTGTCATCGGGGGAGAACGTCGCCGCCTGGTTGGGGCGGATGTTGCCCAGGTCGGTCAGCCCTGGCGGTGACGTGCTCAGGTCGACGATCTGCACGCCGCCAGGGCCTGTTTTCAACGAGATCCAGTCGTGCGCGTTCGCGCAAGCCACGTGAGGAAGTCCCCCCATGGTCCCCAGCGGAGTCACCCCCGCGATGGTCAACCCGCCGGCCGCGGGCGCAAGATGGTTCAGCGTCACGGCGTAGTTCGTATCGACCACGACCAGCGCCGTGGCGTCTTGCCTCCAGCACACTCGGAGCACGTCCCCCGACTGCGTGAGGTTCTGCAGACCGCTCCCGTCGGGATTGACCACGAACGCGTCGTTGGCGCCGCCGATCGGCGCCGTGAAGACGATCTTGTCCGAGCCGTCGGGAGTCTGCGTGCGCGACCAGTCAACGTTGGGGTAGTAGGGGGGGATCGTGTAGGCGAAGGGCACGAGCAAGCTCGGGCTGCCGCCGCTCACGGCCACGCTCCAGAGCCCGCTGCCGCCGTTCCAGACACCCACGAAGGCGAGACGGTTGCCGTCGGGCGACCAGCACGGGGCGGTGTCGATCATCGAGGTCGACCTCCTGGCGCCGATCACGGTGCGTGCATTCGAGCCGTCCGCGCTCATCACGCGCAGCAGGACGTCCTTCCCGGTCAGCTCGACGAAGGCGATGTCCGGGGTGGGAGGCGGCGCTCCGCCTCCGCCCCCGTGCTTGCCCTGGGCCAGCAGGTCACCACCCAGCGCGGCCAGGCCCAGCAGGGCGAACAGTCCCAGGACACTCCGACGCAGCATCATCGTTCCCATACCTTCCTCCGAGGGTTGGGCGGACGCGGGAGCGCGGCCGCACCGGACTATGTCGCGGAGCACTTCGGCATCACGCGGATTCATGGTTTCAATGCCGTATGGGCTGCCGAGTCAACCGCCGGGCTGTTCGCGTCGCGGGCCCTGTGCACGGCGATCGGGCGGCTCGCCAACTCGAACGGAGCCGGCGCTCTTCTGGTAGGTCTCCCCGCCGTCCCACAGGCGGAGAAGCACGCCGGACCTCGCGTCGACCTCCGCGCCCGAGCGCGACTCCTCCCGTCAGCGTGCGACTCCCGACGCACGCCGCGGGCGGCTTCGTATCCCCGCCTCGCGCTCTCGGGCCTCGCGGCCTGTCGGCTGGACCCACTCGGGCCCGGGTCGTCCCTCTTCGCCCGACTCTGCGCGACTGCGGGCGCTGCCCAACGGGCCGACGGACGCCGGCTCGCGCCGTCGTGCCTCAGAGCGAGGCAAAGCGCACCCCATCAACGGACCTGGACACCCACAATCGGTACTTTCGAACTCCTATCCACCGCAACTGAGCCGCACGGAAATACGGTGCCTGGCACCGTATCTCTGCGGGCGGCGCGGTTGGGCGCCTCCGCTTGCCGTTTCATGGCCCGTTTCTTGGTGGGCACTTAGCATTTGGCGCATGACGACCTACCCTCGCAATCCTGCGGCCTTCGGGTCAGCAGTCTCGTTCCTCGCCCGCACCGTCGCAGGAGCCCGGACCTCTGCGACCGTGTGGGTCGGCGCCGTGACACTCAGCGTCGCCGGGGCGCAGGTGGGGACGAACTACTGCACGCCTGCGCCGAACTCGACGGGTGCGACGGCGTCGATCTCGGGCTCGGGCAGCGCATCGGTGACGCTGAACAACCTGACACTGTCGGTCGCGAACCTGCCGCAGAACGCGGCAGTCTTCTTCCTGTGCAGTCGCACGCAGGATTTCAACCAGAACTTTGGCGGGAGCGCGGGGAACATCTGCCTTGGCGCGCCGATCGGGCGCGGGGTGGGTGGCGTGATCACGAACTCGGGCGCGACGGGGATGGTGAGCGTGCTCGCCGACCTGAACGCGCTGCCGCAGCCGAGCGGCGCGGTCGTGGTGCAGGCCGGGGAGACGTGGTACTTCCAGTGCTGGTACCGTGATGCGGTGGCGGGCGGTGGTTCGACCTCGAACTTCAGCGACGGGCTCGAGGTGCTGTTCAGCGGCGGTGGGGGCGGCAACCCGATCCCGGGGATGGTGCCGATCCCAGCGGGGACGTTCCTGATGGGGTCGAATGCCGCAGGCGGCCCACCGTACCTCGGCGGCTCGCTCGAGCAGCCCGTCCACCAGGTGACGATCAGCTACCCGTTCTGGATGGGCCAGCACGAGGTGACGCAGGCGGAGTACCAGACGCTGATCGGTGCGAATCCGTCGTTCTCCCCTGGCCCGTCGCGGCCGGTAGAACTCGTCTCGTGGCACGATGCGCGCGCGTACTGCGCGGCGTTGACGGCGCAGCAGGCAGCGAACCTGCCGTCAGGCTACGAGTACCGCCTGCCGACGGAAGCGGAGTGGGAGTACGCGTGCCGCGCGGGGACGACGACGGAGTTCCACTACGGGCCGGATCTTCTCTGCAACCAGGCGCGATTCGCGTTTTCGTACCACACGAATCCACCGGCGAGCTGCGTGAACCCGAGCGGAACCGCTCCGGTGGGTAGCTACGTTCCGAACGCGTTCGGGCTGTTCGACATGCACGGGAACGTCTGTGAGTGGTGCCTGGACTCGTATGCGCCCTACTCGTCTGCGGCGGTCACCGACCCCTTCGTCACCGGCGGCCCGGGCCGGGTCCTCCGCGGCGGAAGTTGGAGCTACGCCTCCTACCAATGCCGCTCCGCGTACCGGACCAATGCCGGTCCCGGCCTCGCGAACGACAACATCGGGTTCCGGGTCGTGCTCGCCCCAGTTCTCGTCCCTTGAGCCATTAAGGAGAGAGCCCGCCAGCGATCGACGGCCCGTGCGGAACTGAGCCGAAGGCCCTCGCCGGCAGGCATCAAGGTGGACGCTCCGGGGTGAACGGACGCGGGCTGCGCGCGCAGGTACAAGCCGGCGAGCTCGACGCCCGCGACCAGTTCGGGTGTTAACCGCCCCCTCGCGGCTCCCCAGAGAATCTAGAGACCTGGCGACGAGAGCGGGCGGGGCGACGAGGCGGTGGGGGCCAGCGAAGTACCAGTCGTCTCCGGTGAGGCCGTTGAGCAGTAACGCGGCGAGCGCGGCAGCAAGGGTCTTCGTGAGGAGGGACGTGCCGCTGGCGCGGGGGCACGTCGAGCCAGGTCTCACGGACAAATCCGATGCCGGCCAGCGGCCAGGGTGTCAATCGCCGTTGCCCCGCGCGTCGCCCGACCACGTCTGCCCGATGGCCGGTTCGTCGGGGCGGGCCGGCTGAGAAAGTGGGGCGCAGACGGGGCGCTCCCGAGCTCACGGTCGGCCACGCCCAGGCGCAGTGAGGTCGTCGAGCCAGGTCTCACGGACACACTCGATGCCGGCCAGCGGCCCAGGGTGTCACCCGCCGTCTCCCCCCAAGAGGGGAGCTATGGCTTGACGCGGGCAGTTAGCCGTTGAGCCACCTTGCGGGGCACGGACGGTCAGGCGTAGCGTCACAAACGTGAAGCCCTACGCCAGCCTGCCCGTTGTGGCCATGAGGCCTTCCTCGACCGATCGCTCGCTCTTGTTCGCGCGCCCGACGCGCATTGCGGCCGCCAGGAAGGTCGCGTGTACGTCCCTGGCTGCAGCCCTCCTGCTCGGCACAGTGTCGGCGCAGGTCGGCGCGAACTACTGCACGCCCAACGCGAACTCGACGGGCGCGGCGGCCTCGATCTCGGGTTCGGGCAGCGCGGCGGTGCCGTTGAACAACCTGTCGCTCACGATCTCCGGCCTGCCGTTGAATGCGGCAGCGTACTTCCTCTGCAGCCGCAGCCAGGGCTTCGTGGCGAATCCAGGCGGGAGCGCGGGCAACCTCTGCCTCGGCAATCCGATCGGGCGGCTGGTCGGCGGGGTGGTCGGGAACTCGAGTTCTACTGGTGTCGTGAACGTGCTGGCCGACCTGAGTGCGATGCCGCAGCCGAACGGGCTCGTCGTGGTTCAACCTGGTGAGACCTGGAACTTCCAAGCGTGGTACCGCGACGCCAATCCGGGGCCGACGTCGAACTTCAGCGACGGGCTCGCGGTGCTGTTCACGAGCGGGGGCGGCACGCCGATTCCGGGAATGGTCCCGATCCCGACGGGGACGTTCCTGATGGGGTCGAACGCGGCCAATGCGGCGCCCTATTACAACGGCGCAGATGGTCCATCACGTCCGCGTCAACGTGCAGCGTCTCGTGCGCCTCGCCGGCGCGCTCCCCGCGCGGACGCGCGCCTATTGGTCCGCGATGGGCGGCGTCC
>JAHECL010000127.1 GCA_024641745.1 Gemmatimonadota bacterium
CCCCCCCGCCGCCGGCTCCCGCCGTCGCGGCGGCTGCCGCGCCCGCCGCCGCACCGGCCGCTGCCGCCGCGCCGCCTCCCTCGACGCTGAAGGAGATCAAGTCGCCGATGGTCGGCACCTTCTACAAGGCGCCCGAACCCGGGGCCGAGGCGTATGTGAAGGTCGGCGGCCGGGTCACGGCCGGCCAGACGGTCTGCATCATCGAGGCGATGAAGATCATGAACGAAATCGAGGCCGAGGTCTCCGGGGTCGTCCGCGAGATCCTCGTGGAGGACACGCAGGCGGTCGAATTCGGCCAGGCCCTCTACCGGGTGGACCCCAATGGCTGACGCGGCCCCCGTCGTCCCGTTCAACTTCAAGAAGGCGATCGGTGAACTGGTCCGACAGAACGGATCAGACCTCCTGCTCAAGGTCGGGCGGCCGCCGACCATCCGCGTCAACGGCGAGCTGGCCACGATGGACGTCCCACCGCTCCGTCCCGAGGACCTGAAGGCGCTGGCCGAGCAGATCATGACGCCACGGCAGGTCAAGGAGTTTGCCGAGAAGAAGGAGGCGGACTTCGCCATCGGCGTCCCCGGCGTCGGGCGGTTCCGGACCAACATCTACCAGCAGCGCGGCACGCTTGCGTTCGCCTTCCGCGCCATCCCGTACGAGGTCAAGACCATCCGGGAGTTGCACCTCCCGCCGGTGCTCGAGGAGATCTCCGCCCGCCCGCGCGGCCTGGTGCTGGTCACCGGGATCACCGGGTCGGGCAAGTCCACGGCGCTCGCCGCGATGATCAATCACGTGAACCAGCACCGCCGGGTGAACGTGATCACGATCGAGGACCCGATCGAGTTCCTGCACCGCGACCAGTTGGCCAACATTTCGCAGCGGGAGGTGGGGAGCGACACGCTGTCGTTCGCCGCCGCGCTCCGTCACGTGCTCCGCCAGGACCCCGACGTGATCCTGATCGGCGAGATCCGGGACGCCGACACGCTCGACACCGCCCTCAAGGCGGCGGACACCGGACACCTGGTCTTCTCCACGCTGCACACGACCGACGCCACCCAGACGATCAACCGCGTCATCTCCTTCTACCCGCCGCACCAGCACCAGGAGATCCGCTCACTGCTGTCCACCGCCCTCCAGGCGGTGGTCTGCCTCCGGCTGGTGCCGAAGAAGGACGGGCACGGGCGGGTCCCCGCGGCGGAGGTGCTGATCAACACCGCCGCCGTCGCGGACAACATTCGCGACATCGAGAAGGCCCTGAACATTCCCGACCTCATCACCGAGGGGACGGTGTCGTACGGGATGCAGTCGTTCGACCAGTCGCTGATGAAGTGGTACCGGGAGGGCGTCGTTTCCTACGAGAGCGCCCTCTTCTACAGCAGCAACCCGAGCGAGTTCGCCCTCCGCGTGTCCGGCGTCAGCTCGGCGTCCGACAACTCCTTCGACGAGGGCGCCAAGGACGGGCCGGACATCACCCAGGGCTTCGTGCCGTGACGCTCAGCAAGGTCCTGATCGCCAACCGGGGCGAGATCGCGCTGCGCGTCATCCGGGCCTGCAGGGAACTGGGCATCGCCACCGTGGCGGTGTACAGCGAGGCCGACCGGGAGTCGCTCCATGTCCGGTTTGCGGACGACGACGTCTGCATCGGGCCGCCGCCGGGCCGGCTCTCCTACCTCAAGATCCCGAACATCATCGCGGCCGCCGAGATCACCGGTGCCGACGCCATCCATCCCGGCTACGGGTTCCTGGCGGAGAACGCGGAGTTCGCGGATATCTGCCGGGCCTCCAACCTGACCTTCATCGGCCCGACCGGCGACCAGATCCGCCAGATGGGCGACAAGGCGACCGCCCGGAAGCTCGCCAAGGAGGCCGGGGTGCCGACCGTCCCCGGGTCCCCGGGGACGATCGAGGACCCGGACGAGGCGCTGGAAGCGGCTGAGGGCATCGGGTTTCCGGTCATCATCAAGGCGACGGCGGGGGGCGGGGGCAAGGGCATGCGGATCGCCCTCGACGCGGAGCAGTTCACCCAGTCCTTTTCGCTGGCGCAGAACGAGGCGCTCTCCGCGTTCGGGAACGGGGCGGTCTACGTCGAGAAGTACCTGTCCCGGCCGCGCCACGTCGAGATCCAGGTGATGGGTGACAGCCACGGCAAGGTGGTCCACCTCGGGGAGCGCGACTGTTCCGTCCAGCGGCGCCACCAGAAGCTCATCGAGGAGAGTCCCAGCCCCGCGCTGACCGAGGACCTCCGCAACCGGATGGGCGAGGCGGCGGTCCGCCTCGCCTCGGCGATCGGGTACGTCGGCGCGGGAACGATCGAGTTTCTCCTCGACGAGGACGGCAGCTTCTATTTCATGGAGATGAATACCCGCATCCAGGTGGAGCACCCGGTCACCGAGATGGTGACGAGCTTCGACCTCGTCAAGGAGCAGCTCCGCGTCGCCGCGGGGGAGCACATCAGCTTCAAGGGCGACGGCCGCTACCTTCGCGGGCACGCCATCGAGTGCCGCATCAACGCGGAGGATCCGTACCGGAACTTCCAGCCCAGCCCGGGCCTCATCACGGCCTACCACCCGCCGGGGGGCCCCGGGGTGCGCGTCGATACCCACGTCTACGCCGGGTACACGGTGCCGCCCCACTACGACTCCCTGCTGGCGAAGGTCATCGTGCACGGGAACAACCGCGACGAGGCGCTCCGGCGGATGGGACAGGCGCTCGACAGCTTCATCCTCGAGGGCGTCACGACCACGATACCGTTCCTGGCCCGCGTCATCCGCCATCCCGACTTCGTGGCCGGCACAGTGGACACCAAGTTCCTCGAGCGCGAGCCGCAGCTGCTGAAACCCGAGGCATGAAGCTCGATGTCGTCTTCTCGCCCCTGGGCCTCCTGCCCGGTCAGGCGACGGGTCGGACCATCGTCGTCATCGACATCCTGCGCGCCTCCACGGTCATTTGCGCCGCGCTCCACCATGGTGCCCGCGCCGTCCTGCCCGCCTCGACGACCGAGGAGGCGCTCCGCCTTTCCCAGACCATCGGCGCCGCCGATGTCGTCCTCTGCGGGGAGCGCGGCGGCCTCCCGATTCAGGGATTCGCCCACGGCAACAGCCCGCTGGAAATGACGCCCGCCGCCGTCCGGGGGAAGACCCTCGTCATGACGACGACCAACGGGACGCCGGCCCTGCTGGCCACGCAGGGGGCGGCGGCGGTGTACGTTGCCGCGGCCGTCAATCTCGGCGTGGCCGCCTCCGTGGTGCGGGACGCCCTGGATGCGCGGGGGGAACTGCTGGTGCTCTGCGCCGGCCGGGAACGGACGTTCGCCCTGGACGATGCCTACACCGCCGGGCGACTGATCGTCGCGGCGCTGGGCTCGAGCCGCAAGCGCACGGGGTTGAACGACGCGGCCATCGCCGCCCTGGAGCTCGCCCGCCGCTACGGCACATCCTGGGAGCCGCCGCTGAAGGCCAGCCGCGGCGGGGCCGACCTGCTGGCGCTCGGGTTCGAGGCCGACATCGCGGATGCCGCGCGCGAGGACGCCTATCCTGTGCTGCCCCTCTATCACGATCGGCGCATTACCGCCGCTCCCGCTCCCGCGAGCCTCCTGTGACCGACGACGCCCGCCGCCGCCTCGGCGCCGTGACCGCCCTGGTGCTCGGCCTCTTCGCGGGGCTGATGCTCCTCCCGGTGCCATTGACCGGACCGGTCGGCGCGGCGCTCGGGGGATTCCTCTGGGAGGTGCTGGGCATCGGCGCGCTCGGCATCCCCCTCCTTGGGCTCGGCCTCGGGCTCGCCGGATTCGACCGGCTGCCGCGGCTCGACATGAAGCGCGCGGCCATCCTCGCGGCGGGGCTGAGCGTCGTCGTGCCGTACGTCGTCGGGGTGATCAGCCGGGTGACACCCGACGACCTGGTGCCCGACGTCGCGGGTCGGGCCTTCGGCGCCCGGATGACGGGGCTCGCCCCGGGATTCCTGGCGTCCAGCGCGTATGACATCGTCGGCTTTGCCGGCGCCCTCCTGCTCGGGTTCCTGGCGCTGTCGGCCTTGACGCTCCTGACCGTGGCCTGGCACCCGCTCCAGCGGCTGGAGCGGCAGCCGGACGCGGAGGAGCAGGCGGCGCCGGCGCCTCGACGGCGCGTCGTCCCGTTGCCCCCTCCGGAGGAGGAGGACGACGAGGACGATGCGCCCGTGGCCGCTGCCGGGGGGCGAAAGACACGGGAGCCGAAGCCCCCGAAGCTGAAGCCGCTTCGACCGGCGCCCGTGCCGGACGTCGAATCGGAGCTGCCCCCCATCGAATTGCTGCAGGAGCCGCCGGCGCGCGACATCGACGCGGGCGAGGCGCAGCTCGACCGGCTTGGTCAGGTGCTTCTGGAGACGCTGCGGACGTTCAAGGTGGACGGCACCGTGGCGGGGCGCACCACCGGTCCGGTGGTCACCCAGTTCGAAATCGTCCCCGCCCCCGGGGTCAAGGTGGGGCGGATCGCGGCGCTGGCTGACGACCTCGCCCTGGCGATGCACGCCCCCTCGATCCGGATCGTGGCGCCGATTCCGGGGAAGGGTGCCGTCGGCATCGAGGTCCCCAATCCCACGGCGCGCGTCGTCTCGATCCGCGAGATGATCGCGGCACCCGAATGGGAACGCGCCCGCGCGACGCTGCCGGTGGCGCTCGGCCGGGACCTCGAGGGCCGGCCCGTCATTGCGGACCTCGGGAAGATGCCGCACCTGCTCATCGCCGGCGCCACCGGGTCCGGCAAGTCGGTCGCGATCAACACCATCATCACGAGCCTGGTCTACCGCTACACGCCGCACGAGCTGCGGATGCTGATGATCGACCCGAAGATGGTCGAGCTGTCGATGTACAACTCCCTGCCGCACCTGCGGCACAAGGTGGTCACCAACAACCACGAGGCCGCCACCGCGCTGAAGTGGGCGGTCTGGGAGATGAACCGGCGCTACGAACTGCTGCACGCCAACAGCGCGCGCAACCTGGCCGACTTCAACCGGAAGGTGGCCGACGGGAAGCCGCTCAAGAATCCGGCCCGGCCCAAGCTGACGCTGACGACGGTGAACGAGGAACCGGCCGACACGCCGCCGCCCCCGCCGGAGGAAGAGGCGTACACCGAAGGGCACCTGCCGTTCATCGTCCTGATCGTAGACGAGCTGGCCGACCTGATGATGACGGTCCAGGGTGAGGTGGAAACGCCGCTGGCGATGCTGGCCCAGAAGGCGCGCGCCATCGGGATCCACCTGATCCTCGCCACCCAGCGCCCTTCGGTGAACGTGATCACCGGCCTCATCAAGGCCAACTTCCCGAGCCGGATCGCCTTCCGCGTGGCATCGAAGGTCGACAGCCGCACGATTCTCGACCAGAACGGTGCGGAGGCGCTCCTCGGCAACGGCGACATGCTCTTCCTGCCGCCGGGCAAGAGCGAGCCGCTGCGCCTGCAGGGGGCGTTCATCGCGACGGAGGAGTCGGAGCGGGTGATGGAGTGGTACGTCAAGCGGCGGGACGCGCGCCGCGCGGCGGCGCTGGAGTCGGACGCGGGCGAGAGCGACATCCTGGAGACGGTGCGGG
>JAHECL010000128.1 GCA_024641745.1 Gemmatimonadota bacterium
CTACATGAGCCCCGAGCAGGCCACCGCCGAGCGGGAGATCACCGCCCGGAGCGACGTCTACTCGCTGGGCAGCGTGCTCTACGAGATGCTCACCGGGAATCCGCCGCACACCGGCGCCTCGGCCCAGCAGATCATCATGAAGATCGTGACCGAGGAGGCGGCACCGGTCACCAAGCTGCGGAAGTCGGTACCGCCGAACGTGGCGGCGGCGGTGGCGCAGGCGATCGAGAAGCTGCCCGCCGACCGGTTCGAGAGCGCGCGGGCCTTTGCCGATGCGCTCGGCAACAGCGCGTTCACCTCGATCGCGGGGCTCCCGATGGGGAGCGCGGCCGGCGGGACGGGAGTGCCGCGCCGCACGCTGACAGGGATGGTCGCCGTTGCCGCGGTGCTCCTGGTCGCGGCCCTGTGGGGTTGGCTCCGCCCCGCCCCACATCTCGAGACGAGCCGCCAGCGGGTGGTGCTCTGGCAGCACGCCGCCGGGGAGTTCCTCTCCCCCAGCATCGACCGCTTCGCGACCCGGGCTGCCATCGCGCCGGACGGGTCCAGCATCGTCTTCACCGATTCGGTCGACGGCAGTTATCGGCTCATGCAAAAGCTCCGCGGCCAGCGTGACCCGACGCCGATGTCCGGCACGGAGGGGGGACTCTCGCCATTCTTCTCGCCGGACGGGAAGTGGATCGGATATGTGACCTTCGACGGCAAGCTCAAGAAGGTACCGGCTGGCGGCGGCGGATCACTCATGCTCTCCGACAGTACGAATGTCATTTACCCCACGGCGGCCTGGCTGGACGACGGGACGATCATCTTTGAAGGCGTCCGGGGTGAGTTGCTGCGCGTGCCAGCCATCGGGGGGAAGAGCACCGTCGTCATGGCCGACAGTTCGAACTTGCGCCTCACCCTTCCGGTCGTCGCACCGATTGCGGGGAGCCGCGGGGTGCTCTTTACCGGCTGTCCCGGCAACTGCAGCAACGGCTCGTCGGTGTACGTCTTCGACTTCGCGGCGGACAGCGCCCGACTGCTCGTGGCCGATGCCGCCGGCGCCTGGCACTCCCCCACCGGCCACCTGCTGTACACCGACCGGGCGGGCGGGCTCTTTGCAGCGGGGTTCGACGCGAAGCGGCTGGTCCTCACCACCGGCGCGGTGCCGGTCCTGGAGGGGGTCACCCCGGCCACCTTCGCACTTTCCCCTTCGGGAAATGTGTTGTACTCCGTCGAACGTGGCGCCAAGGCGCAGTCCTCCCTGGTCTGGGTGGCGCGCGACGGCAGCACGGCACCCCTCGATGCAACATGGACGGGCGATTTCGTCTATCCGGCGCTCTCGCCGGACGGGAAGGCGCTCGCCGTCAGTATCCGCGACGGCACCACACAGCTCTGGATCTGGCGGGACGACGGGACGAGGCAACAGATGACGCGTGATGGAACCGTCAGCTGGCGCCCCTCCTGGACGCCCGACGGGCGGTCGGTCTACTACGTCAGCAACGCCGGCAATGCCGCCATCGGGAGTTCGATGGACGAGCTCGACGTCTACCGGATGTCCGTGGACGGGAGCGCTCCGCCCGAACGGGTGGTGCACCACGCCTTCGGGCTGTGGGAGGCGGAGGTGTCACGGGACGGCCAGTGGCTGCTCTTTCGCTCCGACGAGGTCGGCGGCATCGGGCATATCTACGGCCGGCGACTGACCGGCGATACGGCGCTGGTACCGCTCCTCGTGAAGGAAACCCAGAGCAACCAGGCCGCGCTCTCTCCCGACGGCCGTTGGCTGGCCTATACCTCCATCACGGAGGGGGGACGGGAGGTCTACGTCGCTCCCTTCCCGAGCATGGCGACGAGCCGCCTCATCTCGCGAGGCGGCGGTTCGGAGCCGCGCTGGGCTCACAGCGGCCGGGAACTCTTCTACAAGAGCGGAGACCAGCTGATGGTCGTGCCCGTGGTGCCAGGGCCGACGCTCACGCTCGGCGTCCCCCGTGCGCTCTTCACCGTGAGCGGTTATGCGTCGGCCCGCAACCGGCAGCAATACGATGTGGCGCCAGACGACCGACGCTTCATCATGATCAAAGAACCCGAGCGCACCGCCGGCGAGGTGGTCTACGTCGAGAACTGGTTCCCCGAACTCAAGGCCAGGGTGACGAAGTGACCGACCCGCTCGCCCGCCTCACCGCTGCCCTCGCCGACCGCTACCGCATCGAACGGGAGCTCGGGCAGGGCGGCATGGCCACCGTCTACCTGGCCGAAGACCTCAAGCACAAGCGCAAGGTGGCGCTCAAGGTCCTCAAGCCGGAGCTCGCCGCCGTCCTCGGCGCCGAGCGCTTCGTGCAGGAGATCACCACCACCGCCGCGCTGCAGCATCCCCACATCCTGCCCTTGTTCGACTCGGGAACCGCCGACGGCTACCTCTACTACGTGATGCCGTTCATTGACGGCGAGACGCTGCGCGCCAAGCTCGATCGTGAGACCCAGTTCGGGATCGAGGAATCCGTCCGCATTGCCACCGATGTCGCGAGCGCCTTGCACTACGCCCATACGCACGGCGTCATCCACCGCGATATCAAGCCCGAGAACATCCTGCTGCACGACGGGCGGCCGATGGTGGCCGACTTCGGCATCGCGCTGGCGCTGAGTGCCGCGGCCGGCGGCCGGATGACCGAGACCGGGATGAGCCTCGGCACCCCGCACTACATGAGCCCCGAGCAGGCCACGGCCGAGAAGGAGATCACGGCGCGGAGCGACGTGTATTCGCTCGGCAGCGTGCTCTACGAGCTGCTGAGCGGCGAGCCACCGCACATGGGCAACTCGGCGCAGCAGATCATCATGAAGATCATCGCCGAAGATGCGGCGCCGGTCACGAAACTGCGGAAGGCGGTGCCGGCGAATGTGGCGGCGGCAGTAGCCAAGTCGCTGGAGAAGCTGCCGGCCGACCGGTTCGAGAGCGCGAAGGCGTTTGCCGAAGCGCTCGAGAACCCGGCGTTCACCATGGCCGCGTCCGGCGGGCGCGCGGGCTCACGTGTGCCACTCGGCTGGCGGCATCGGGCCGCACTTCCGCTGGCCGTGACGACGGTGCTGCTGGCGCTGATGGCGGCCTGGGGGTGGATGCGCGCCGCGGCGCATGGCGGTCCTGCAGGGGGCGGCGCCATCTGGCTGGCGGTTGATCCGCCGAGCGGCACCTTCGGCGACCTGCCCGCGCCGGCGCTCTCGCCCGACGGAACACGGCTCGCCTTTTTCGCACCAGGTGAGGCCGGGCTGCGGCAGTTGTGGGTGCGGTCGCTCGATGCTGCACTGGCGAGCGCGGTGCCCGGCGCCATCGCAGATGAAGCGGATCTGTCCCAGCAACCGTTCTGGTCCCCTGACGGAAAGTCAATCGGCTACTTCGCGGCCGGAGGACTCTATCGGGTGGATCTCGACGGGCGGGCGCCGCTCAAACTGGCCGACGCGGCCAATCCGCGTGGCGCCTCATGGGGAAGCGACGGCGTCATTCTATTCGTGCCCGCAAGCGGCGGGCTCGAACGGCTTGCGGTCGCAGGGGGTTCCCCCGTACCTGTCGTCGACCCGGCCGCACCAGCCGGCACCATCGACCGGTGGCCCTTCTTCCTGCCCGATGGCCACCACTTCCTCTTCCTGCGGCGCTCGCCCGGGAGCGTGCCGACGGTGTACGTGGGCGCGCTGGACGCATCCGTGGTCAAGCCCGTACTCGAAGTCTCTTCTCGCGTCGAATTCGCGAATGGACACATCTACTTCAGTCGCGACGGCACGCTCTTCGCGCAGCCCTTTGATATCGGGACATTGGCACTGCGCGGGACGGCTCAGCGGGTCGCCGATGCAGTCGGCATGAATGGAGCCGACTATCGCAATGCCGCCTTCTCCGCGGCCGCCGGCAACGTGGTGACGTGGAGCGGCGTTGTCGCGCCCGTGTCGCAACTCACGCTCTTGAACCAAGTCGGCCGGCCCCTGCGCACGGTGGGGCCGCCCGGGTACTACTACAGTCTCGCGCTGGAAGCCGGCGGAGGGCGCGTCGCCGTCGAGCGTGGCGATCCGAAGACCGGCATTCCGGGCATCTGGACCATCGAAGTCGTCTCCGGCCTCACCTCGCTGGTCGCCGCTCCACCTGAGGGCGCCGGGACCCCGAAGTGGCTCCCGGGCGGACGCGAACTGCTCTATTCCACGTTCACGGGCAATTCCCTGGTCCGGCAGTCGCTGAGCAGCGGTGATCTGCTGACCATCCCTTCGACGCTGGCATGGGTCCAGAGCGTGACCCCGGACGGCGCGAACGCCCTGATTGCAACGACCAACCCCCGGGAGGGCCGTGACTTGCTGATCGTGCCGCTCACTGGGGGCGGCGCGCCCACGGCATATCTGTCTTCGCGTGACATCGCAGGTGGCGCATTCATTTCGCCGGATGGCGGATGGGTCGCGTACAGCTCTGGCGAGACCGGCCGATCGGAGGTCTATGTCCAGTCCTTCCCGAAGCCGGGCAACAAGCAGGTGGTATCGGACGGAGGTGGCATCCACCCGGCGTGGAGCCCGGACGGCACCGAGTTGTACTATCTCAACGGGGATACTGTGCTCATCGCCGCGCGCGCGACGAGACACGGGGCCGCACTGACGTTCTCCCGGCGCGCTCTCTTCCGCGTGCCGCCA
This sequence comes from Gemmatimonadota bacterium, assembly GCA_024641745.1. Taxonomy (GTDB): domain Bacteria; phylum Gemmatimonadota; class Gemmatimonadetes; order Gemmatimonadales; family GWC2-71-9; genus SPDF01. The sequence goes on from JAHECL010000128.1 coordinate 4,633, forward strand.
ATCCAGACCATGGCGGGAGTCCGTGTGCCCTACGCACCCCTCGGTGATGGCACCTTCCTTTTCAATCTTCTCTCCGACTCAGTCGACACGCGCACGATGCGGATCGGGCTGAACTGGGAGGCCAAATAACCCCCCTCCCCCGCCTCACCGCCGCCCTGTCCGACCGCTACCGCATCGAGCGGGAACTCGGCGCCGGCGGCATGGCCACTGTCTATCTCGCGCAGGACCTGAAGCACGACCGGCAGGTGGCGGTCAAGGTGCTGCGACCGGAACTCGCCGCCGTCATCGGCGCCGAGCGGTTCCTGAGCGAGATCAAGACCACCGCCAACCTGCAGCACCCGCACATCCTGCCGCTCTTCGACAGCGGCGAGGCCGACGGCTTCCTCTTCTACGTCATGCCCTACATCACCGGGGAGACGGTGCGCGACCGGCTGACCCGCGAGCAGCAACTCCCGGTGACCGACGCGATCCGGATCGCGAGCGAAGTCGCGGCGGCGCTCGACTACGCCCACCGCCACGGCATCATCCACCGCGACATCAAGCCGGAGAACATCCTCATCCACGACGGCTCGGCGCTTGTCGCCGACTTCGGCATCGCGCTCGCCGCCAGCAAGGCGGGCGGCACCCGCATGACCGAGACCGGGATGTCGCTCGGCACCCCGCACTACATGAGCCCCGAGCAGGCGATGGGCGACCGGGAGATCACCGCCCGAAGCGACGTCTACGCCCTCGGCTGCGTCACCTACGAGATGCTGGCCGGCGAACCGCCGTTCACCGGCCCCACCGCGCAGTCGATCATCGCCCGCGTGATGACCGAGGACCCCCGCACCCTCTCCGGCCAGCGGAAGACGATCCCGGCCGGCGTGGAAGCGGCGGTGATGACGGCGCTCGAGAAG
>JAHECL010000129.1 GCA_024641745.1 Gemmatimonadota bacterium
CTCGGACCGCTCGGAGGGGCCGTTCCTCAGCATCAACTGCGGCGCCCTGCCGGAAAACCTCCTCGAGAGCGAGCTGTTCGGCCATGTGAAAGGGTCGTTCACCGGGGCGGTCCGGGACAAGCAGGGGCTCTTCGCCGCCGCCCGCGGCGGGACCTTCTTCCTCGACGAGGTGGGGGAGATGCCCCCCTCGCTGCAGATCAAGCTGCTGCGGGTGCTGCAGGAACGCGAGGTGATCCCGGTCGGCGCCACGGAGGCGATTCCGGTCGATGTGCGGATCATCGCCGCCACCAACCGTGAGCTGGAGGAGGAGATCCGGCGCGGCACCTTCCGCTCCGACCTCTTCTACCGGCTGAACGTGATCGCCCTCGACCTCCCGCCGCTCCGGGATCGCCGGGACGACCTCCTCCTTCTCGTGGAGTGGTTTCTCCAGGGCATGGCGACGGAGGCCGGGGTGGAGCCGAAGGCGCTCTCCTCCGACGCGCTCGACGCGGTCATGGTCTACGACTGGCCCGGCAATGTGCGGGAACTGGAGAATGCGCTGGAGCATTCGGTGGTGCTGACCCGGGGCGACCTGATCGAGCCCCAGCACCTCCCGGAGCGCATCACCCGGCGACGGAAGGAGCCGCTGGTCACCGACCGCTCGTACAAGAACCCGGCCCTCGACGTGATCGAGCGGGCCTACATCATGTGGGTCCTGCAGGCGGAGGGGGGCAACAAGACCCGGGCGGCGGAGGTCCTGGGCATCGATCCCTCGACGCTCTACCGCAAGCTGAGCCGATATGAGGAGAGCGGGGCGCCGGCCGGCACAGAATAGCAGTTCGGCGCACATCACCCGCTCCCAGCCCCCTCCCCCTCCGGGAGAGGGGGCTGTTCCGTCCTCCCACCCGGCTGCCCGCCTCTCCCCTGGCCCTCCCCTTGCAAAATCCCCCTCCGTTGGCTTGCAACCCGCCATGCAGCCATTGGCGCGCTGCCCTGTAACTCCTTGTATATGAAATGGTTACACCAATTCCTCCAGGACTGGCATAGTCGTTGCCCTTCCAACGGTCGGGAAGGAAAGTGGAAGGGACCGACCACGGTCAGCAGCACAGTGCATCATTCTTTTTTCTCTGGAGGCGGGACCATGTTGAATCGCAAGGGCTTTACCCTGATCGAGCTGCTGATTGTCGTTGTCATCATCGGCATTCTTGCAGCCATCGCCATTCCGAAGTTTGCGGCCACGAAGGAGAAGGCGTACCTGGCCTCGATGAAGTCCGACCTGCGCAACCTCGCGACGACCGAGGAAGGCTTCTTCGCGGACAACCAGGTCTACACCGCCGTCGCCGCGTCCAACGTGGCTGGCGTTGCTGCCGCTGACGCCGCGACCGGCTTCGTGCCGTCGGCTGGTGTCACGATCGCCGCCGCGCTTTCCGGTCAGGGCTGGAACGCCACGACCAGCCACAGCGCGACCCCGAAGACCTGCGACATCTTCCTGGGCTCGGGCGCCGCGAGTGCCGGTAACGCCACTGTCGAAGGCGAGCCGCGCTGCACGCCGTAATCTCGGCCTAGCAGGCAGTGATGAATCGGGGCGGCGGTCTCTACGGGTCGCCGTCCCTTTTCACATCTCTCACCAGGACTCCAGCCATGCGCGATGACATTCGGCAGGAAAGGACGGAAGCGGCCAGGGGCGTCGACTGGGCGATCGAGCACGATGCCCCGACGAACCGTGCCGGCTTCACCCTGATCGAGTTGCTCATCGTGGTCGTGATCATCGGGATCCTGGCAGCGATTGCGATTCCAAAGTTTTCGGCGTCCAAGGAAAAGGCCTTTGTGGGGAACATGCGGTCTGACCTCCGGAACCTGGTGACCGCCGAGGAGGGGTACTTCTACGAGACCGGCACCTACTACGGTGGGGCGGTGCCGAGTGCGGACGGCAACTTCAAGTCGTCGAGCCCGGTCTCGATCACCCTCCTGAACGCGACGTCCCAGGGATGGGCCGCCACGGCGACGCACCCCAACACTGCGCGGACCTGTGCGATCTACTATGGCAACGGTGGCCCGATCCCGCCGGCGGTCGCCGACGGGCAGGTCGCCTGCACGCCGTAGCCGGGGTGGCACCGTGACGCGCATATCAAGGCCGCCACGCGACGGGCCGCCCGGCGGCCTGCCGGGCGGCCCGCTGCGTTCGCTCCGGACCGAGCTGCTCTTCAGCCTCGCCTTCCTGACCTCGGCGGCGGTGATCCTGGCCGGCCTGGCGACCCTCCTGGTCGCCGAGCTGAATCCGGATGCCGCCGTCTGGGCCCTGGGGATTCTCTGGGCCACCAGTACCCTGATCTTCGTCCTCTTTGGCCGCCACCTGGTGCGCCGCTCGGTGCTCCGTCCCCTCGAGGCGCTCTCCGAGGAAGCGGACCGCCTGGCCAGCGGGGAGTTGTCGGCCCCCTCGGGCCGCTTCGAGACCCGCGAACTCGCCCACCTCGCCGACCGGTTCCACAGCATGGCCGACCAGCTGCTCGACATGCAGGGGCAGGCGGTGCGGGCCGAGAAGCTCGCCGGGATCGGACGGCTCGCGGCCGGCGTCGCGCACGAAGTCCGCAACCCCCTCGGCGCCCTCGGCAACTACGTGGAAGTGCTCCGCCAGCGCGGGGCGGACGCGACCCTCGTCGACGGGATGCGGCGCGAAGTGGCACGCATGGATCGCATCGTCGAAGGATTGCTCGACTACGCCCGGCCCGGCGCCCCCTCCGGCGACGCCTCGCTGGCGGACGTCGCGCGGAGTGTGGTGGGCTTCCTCGAGGACCAGGGAGCACTCAAGGGACACGAAGTGATCCTCGAACTCAGCGACACCCTGGCGCCGGTGCGGGGGGATCGGAAGGCGCTGGAACAGGTGCTGGTGAACCTGCTGCTCAACGCCCGGGACGCTTCCCCCGACGGCAGCCGCATCTGGGTGGGAGCCGTGCCGAAGACCTTTGTCCCTCGCAACGTGCCACAGCATCGGGCGGAGGACCCCGCGGGCGATGCCGCTGCGCGCGACCGTCCTGGCGCCCTGCCGGGCCGCCGCCTCAGGCAGCCGGTGCTCCCCGCCGGCACCGTCGGCGGGCTGCTCTACGTGGCGGACGAGGGACCCGGCGTGCCCGAGGGGGACCGGGACCGGATCTTCGATCCGTTCTACACGACGAAGGACCCCGGACAGGGCACGGGGCTCGGTCTGGCCATCGTGGCGCGGACCGTGCATGACGCTGGGGGGGTCGTGTGGGTGGATCGCGCCCGCGAGGGCGGGGCTGTCTTCAAGGTATTCCTGCCACAGGTAGAGGCGGTTGATGCGCATTCTGGTCGTTGACGACGATCCGGGGCTCCGGCAGTCGCTGGGCCTCCTGCTCTCCGAGGCCGGTCACGAGGTGACCGCCGAGGGAGAGGCTCGGCGCGCCCTGGCGCGAGCGCCGGAAGTCGACCCGGATGTCATCCTCTCCGACGTGCGCATGCCCGGGATGGACGGACTCGCCTTCCTGCGCGCGTACCGCGCCGGCGGCGGTCAGGCGCTGCTGCTGATGATGAGCGCGCACGGCAACGAGGAGACGGCCATCGCCGCGATGCGCGAAGGCGCCTACGACTACCTCCACAAACCGTTCCGGCCGGACGAAGTGCTCTTGACCCTGCGCAAGGTGGAGGAGCGCGAGGGGCTGCGCCGCGAGGTCGAGACCCTTCGCGCCACCCTCGGCGCCGGCCAGGTCCAGGACGAAGTGGTCGCGGAGAGCGCCGCCATGCGGCATCTCCTGGAGCTTGCCAGCCGCGTCGCCTCGCACGACACCACCGTGCTGATCACCGGGGAAAGCGGGACGGGCAAGGAAGTGCTGGCCCGCGCCATCCACCGGATGAGCCGCCGCGCCGAGGGCCCCTTCGTGGCCATCAACTGCGCCGCCATTCCCGAGCAATTGCTGGAGTCAGAGCTCTTCGGCCACGTCCGGGGGGCCTTCACGGGCGCGACGGCCGATCGGGCGGGACTCTTCGAGGAGGCCACCGACGGCACCCTCCTGCTCGACGAAGTCGGCGACCTCCCCCCCGGGCTCCAGGCCAAGCTGCTGCGGGTGCTCGAGGAGCGGGAGGTGCGCCGGGTCGGGGAGTCGAGGAGCCGGCCGGTCAACGCCCGGCTGATCGCCGCCACGGCGCGCCGGCTCGACGAGGCCCGGGCCGCCGGTGAGTTCCGGGACGACCTCTACTACCGCCTGAATGTCATCGAGCTCGAGGTGCCGCCCCTCCGCGAGCGCCCGGAGGATGTGCCCGCCCTCCTCGCCCACTTCGCGCAGTCCACCGCCAAGCGGCTGGGCCACGCCATCAGCTTCAGCCCCCAGGCGCTCACCTACCTGAGCCAGTACCCCTGGCCGGGCAACATCCGTGAGCTTCGCAACGCCGTCGAACGCGCCGCCGTCCTCAGTGAGTCAGGGCGCCTGGAGCGCGAGGCCTTCCATCTGGGGCTGGGCGCCGGCACGAACGGCTACGCCAACGGGAACGGGAATGGTCACGGCAACGGCCAGGGCCAGCCTGGGGCCGCATCCGCCAGTTCGCCGCGCGACCTCCTGCTCAAGACCCGGGTCGAGGCGCTGGAACGCGACCTGGTGCGCCAGGCCTTGCATGCAAGCGGTGGCAGTCGGCGAGAAGCTGCAGACCTCCTCGGCGTGAGCCTCCGGACCCTGTTCTACAAGCTGCGCCGCTACCAAATCGATTAGGGAAAAGCACTTACGACCCCTGTTCTGCGGCGGGACCGGGTACCCGGGCGCGCGTAACTCGTTATGTAACAACGCCGGTACGGGCGGTATGCTCCTTGCCATTGTGCAAGGTGTGCAGTTTTTGACTACTCGCCCCCTCAGGGGACCCAGCATGCAGCGACGCAATTCCGGCTTCACCCTGATCGAGCTGCTCATCGTGGTGGTGATCATCGGCGCCGTCAGCCTCATCGCGTTCCCCCGAATGCAGGCCGCCTACCAGACGAGCGCCCTGCGCGGGGCGCGTGTGCGCCTGGTGACGGTCTACGGCGCCGCCAAGGCGGCGGCGGTGCAGACCAACCGCCCAGTGCGGATGCACTTCAGCGGCAACACGATCTGGGTCACCGCCACGCCGCGGCTCACCGTCGGCGGCAGCGGGACGGCCGACACCATCGGCCCGGTCCAGTCGCTGTACGACGTCTACGGGGTCACGGTGAGCGCCAGCGTCGACTCGCTGCTGCTCGATCCGCGTGGCATGGGTCTGAATGGCGGGACGGTCGTCATGGGGAATGCCCACGGTGCAGATACGCTGTCGATCACCGGCTTCGGGCGGGTGGTCCGATGAGCGCGCCAGCTCTGCGGGGGCGCGGCGGCTTCACCATCATCGAGGTCCTGGTGGCGGTGGTGATCCTCGGCATCGGCATCATCGCGCTGGTCAGCTCCTCGGCCAGCTCGACCCGCATGATCGGCCGGGGCCGCAGTGCGACCCGGGCCGTCCAGGCGGCCACCGAGCGGATGGAAATCCTGCGCACCACCGCCT
>JAHECL010000130.1 GCA_024641745.1 Gemmatimonadota bacterium
CCCGCATCTCGCTCCCTGCGGGCGCGCAGCTCATCGTGGACTCGCAGCGCATGTGGCACTCGGTCTGGCACGTGGACGACAAGCCGAGGTACTGCCTCATCAACTCGTTCGAGTCGGGGCCGGCCCTCGAGAAGTGGCTGTTCGAGCGCAATCCGGTCACCCGGATCAAGTCCCCGGTGCTCGACGACCGCTTCGCGCGTGAGTGCGAGGCAGAGGCGCAGGAGCGACGGGCCAAGCGCACCGAGTTCTACGGCTACGACCCCTCGCGGGTGTACTCGGAGGCCTGAAGGGCCTTCGCCAGCGCCTCGAAGAACGACGCCACGTCCCCGTCGATGGCGGTCAGGTCGTCGTTGCCCAGCAGCATGACGTGACCTCCCGGCGTCTCGGCGAGGACGCATGCGGCTCGGTCGCCGACGAAGTCGGCCAGCTCCGGGGTGAGCTCGTTGAGGTGGAGCAGGTCGAACGGGATGCCCAGATCCGCGACCGCCGCGTCCCAGGCAGCCTTCCGCCGGAGCGGGGAGTGGGTGATCTCGCACAGCGAGCACGACCGCCCGCGGAAGTAGTGGCCGGCGAGGTACTGGAGCTCGCCGCGCAGGCCGCCGTCGGCGCGGTAGACGCCGACGATCCGGGTGATGCTCATGCGCACCACACTACGTCGGACCCGCGGGTCGGGCGCGGCCGCACGCTCAGGCCGCGGGGCGCAGTCGCGCGCGCAGCGAGTCGTAGACCGGCGGTCCATGGAGCATGGTCGCGATCATCACCGCCAGGGCCGCCGCAAGGATCATCGGCACGACGAGCGTCGTCGTCGCCGTCATCTCGACGATGAGGACGACGGCCGTGAGCGGGGACCGCACCACTGCGGCGAAGAAGGCCGACATGCCCACGACGGCGAAGGCGGTGGGGGACAGGTCCGGCCCGGGGAACACCAGGTTCGAGATACCGGCGAACAGCGATCCCACCGCCGCCCCGATCAGCAGCAGCGGGGCGAAGAGCCCGCCGACCGTGCCGATGGAATAGGACAGCGGGCCGAGGAACCAGCGCACGACCAGGATGATGGCCAGCGCCCCGAGCGAGTACCTGCCGAGCAGGATGGACTCGTTCGTCACCTCGCCACCGCCGATGAGCTCGGGGGAGAGCACGCCGATCAGCCCGACCAGGCCGCCGACGATGGCCGCCTTCGCCTCGGGGGGGAGCGTGGGGATCCGCTCCATCAGGTCGAGCATGACGATGACGAGCCGGTTGTAGGCCACGCCGAGGGCTCCCATGAGCAGGCCGAGTACCGCGAAGGGCGCCAGGGTCCACAGGGCGGGGGAGCGCAGGTCGCCGACCGGGAGAACCGGCTCGCTGCCGACGATGACGATGGCGACGCCGACGGCGGTGGCGGAGCCGACCAGTGTCGCGATCACCAGCCGGGTGCGGAAGGCTCGGCTGACCTCCTCGAAGACGAAGATCGCCCCGCCGACGGGTGCGCTGAAGGCGACGCCGAGTCCCGCGCCGGCGAGGGCGGCGGACAGCGTGCGCCGGTCATGCTCCGAGACTCCGGCGACCCGACCGGCCTGGGAGCCGATGATCGCGCCCATCTGGACCGTGGGCCCCTCCCTGCCCAGGGCCAGGCCGGACCCGATGGAGAGCAGGCCTCCGACGAACTTCGCGGGCAGGACGCGCAGCCGTGCGAAGCCGATCTCGGCCCGCATGTTGGCCTCCACCCGCTGGACGCCGCTGCCGCTGGCCTCGGGCGCCCAGCGCACGATGAGGCGGGCGAGCGCGACGCTTGCGGCGGCGAGGAGGACCGGGATCGCCCAGCGAAGGGCGGGCTCCTCCCGGGTCCACACCAGGACCTCGGTACGGAGCACCTCCGCCGCGGCCAGCGTGAGGCGGAACAGTCCGCCGACGAGTCCTGCCAGCGCGCCTCCGACGGCGGCCACGATCACCAGGCGTGCCAGCGAGCCGCGCTCCGCGTCGTCGGTCGGAGGGATGTCGATCCGCGGGTAGGGCTCCTCCTCGGCCGGACGCACGCGTCCTTTCTACGCCATGCCGCGCCCCGGCACCTCGCTATCCGGGGAGGCGACCAGCACGGGGATCAGGCGCCCTGCCCGTGCCGCATAGTCCGCGTAGGGCGGGAACACGGCGACGGAGCGGTCCCACCACTCCTGCCGCTCGGCACCCTCGACCTCACGGACCGTGTAGTCCCGCGGCTCGGGTCCGTCCTGGATCATGATCTGCGGATGGGCGACGAGGTTGTGGTACCAGCCCGGGTGCTCGGGATGCCCGCCCTTGCTGGCAACGAGGGCGTACTCCCCGTCGTGCTCGACGCGCATGAGCCCGATCTTGCGGACCTTCCCGCTCTTCGCCCCGAGCATCGTGACGATGACGACCGGGATCCCGGTGTCGCGCAGGGTGTTGGCGCGGGTTCCGCCGGACGCCTCGTACTCGGCCACCTGGTCGGCCACCCATGCCGAGGTACTCGGCTCGTACTCGCCGCTGATCGGCATGTCCCTCCTTCGTCGCAGCTCCCCGGACGGGTCCGCCGCCGCTCATCGTAGGCACGTCCGTCGTGGGGCGGCGGTCACCGTGGAGCGTTCGCGATGGGCCGCGCACCCCCCCTCCATGTGACGGATGGGATGCAAGGGAAGGAAGCGCTCGCCGGTGCTGCGGCAAAGGCGCCAAACGCATGCCCCGCGCGGGAGCCGTCCTCTAGCGTTGGGCGATCACCGCCGACGAAGGAGAACACATGGCTACCGGTGCCCGCACCCCGTCCCGATCCGGAAGGCGCAGGCGTGGTGTCCTGGCCGGGGTCGCTGCCCTGTCGATGTCGGTGGCAGCCCTGACCGTGGGCTCGTCACCTGCCGTCGCGGGCGATGAGCCGGCGGCCTCACCCGGGGGTGACGCCGCTCCCAAGCTCGTTCGCCTGCAGATCCTCGCGTTCAACGACTACCACGGGCATCTCGAGGCGAGCACGCCCGGAACCGTCGACGACCAGGCGGCCGGCGGATCGGAGTACCTGGCCACGGCCCTGAACCAGCTCCGGGCCGGCAAGAGGTACAGCCTCACGGTCGCGGCCGGCGATCTCATCGGCGGCTCTCCCGCGCTGTCGGGTCTGTTCCACGACGAGCCGTCCATCGAGTCGCTCAACGCCATGCAGCTGGACGTCTCGGGCGTCGGCAACCACGAGTTCGACGAGGGCGTCACCGAGCTGCTGCGGATGCAGAACGGCGGCTGCCATCCGGTCGACGGGTGCTACTTCCCGGACCAGCCCTACGCCGGCGCCGACTTCCCGTGGCTGGCGGCCAACGTGATCAAGGAGAAGTCGCGCAAGACCGTCCTTCCCCCGTACTGGGTCAAGGATGTCGGCGGCGTCAAGGTCGGCTTCATCGGCATGACGCTCGAGGGCACGGACGCGATCGTCGCGGCCTCCGGCATCCAGGGCTACAAGTTCCTCGATGAGGTGAAGACCGCCAACCGGCTGGTTCCCAAGCTGAAGAAGGAGGGCGTGGAGAGCATCATCGTGCTGCTGCACGAAGGCGCCACCCAGGATCCGGCCCCGGGCGAGATCAACGCCTGCAACAACATCAGCGGACCGGTCGTGGAGATCAACAGCGGTCTCGACAAGGAGATCGACGCGGTCATCACCGGGCACACGCACCAGCCCTACAACTGCATGCTGCCCGGTCCTGACGGCCGCAAGCGGATGGTGACGAGCGCCTACTCCTTCGGTCGCGTCATCACGGAGCTGAACCTGGTCCTCGACAAGCGGACCGGTGAGGTGCGCCGTGCACTGAGCAGGGCCACGAACCACGCCGTGATCCAGTCGGCACTCGCGCCCGATCCCGCGCAGACTGCGGTGATCAACAAGTGGATGCCACTGTTCGAGGCGTCGGGCAACACCCCCGTGGGAACGATCACCGCAGACATCGTCCGTGGTGGAACCCCGCCGGGGGCGGACCGTGGCGTCGAATCGGCGGCGGGCAACCTCGTGGCCGACGCACAGGCCTGGGCGACGTCCTTCAACGGCGCGCAGGTGGCCTTCATGAACCCGGGCGGAGTGCGCTCGGACCTGACCTACGCGCAGTCCGGGACTGAGGGCGATGGCGTCGTCACCTATGGCGAGGCGTTCACCTTCCAGCCGTTCGGCAACGACCTGGTGACGATCCCGATGACCGGCGCGCAGATCGTGTCGGTCCTGCAGGAGCAGTGCCAGCCGGCCGGCTCGTCGAGGCCGTTCCTCCACCTCGGCGTCTCGGAGGGCTTCACCTACACGCTGAGCAAGACGATCGTGAATGGGACCTGCACCGCAGTGTCCATCACCGACGTCAAGCTCAACGGCAAGGCAGTGGACCCGGGCACCACGTACTGGGTCACGGTGAACAACTTCCTTGCCGACGGTGGGGACAACTTCTCCACCTTCGCGGACATCGCCGAGTCGGAGCGGCTCCCCGGTGGGGTCGACCTCCAGGCGCTGACCGACTACCTCAGCACCTTCGCCCCGGTCGCGCCGCCGAGCGTGGACAGGGTGACCGAGGCGTCCTGACAGCAGGATGACCGCCCCCCGGAGCCCGATCGATCGCGGCTCCGGGGGGCGTTCTGCTGTGGGTCCGGAGATAGGCTATTGACATTAGCCAAATGGCTATGTAATCTTCCCGCATGACCCATCAGGCAATGAACGCACCCGCCACCGAGTACCTCGCGCGCCCCGAGGGGCGCATCGCCTACGACGTCGACGGCTCCGGCCCCCTCGTCGTCCTGATCCCCGGCATGGGCGACCTGCTCGCCGGCTACCGCTTCCTGCGGCCTGCGCTCGTCGCCGCCGGCTACCGCGTGGCCACCACGGACCTGCGGGGGCACGGCGACAGCGATGCCACCTTCTCCACCTTCGGCGACCTCGAGTCCGCGGCCGACATAGTCGCCCTCATCGAGCATCTCGGCGGGCCCGCCGTGCTCGTCGGCAACTCCATGGGTGCCGGCGTCGCGGTGTGCGTCGCTGCCGATCGCCCCGAGCTGGTCAACGGCCTCGTCCTCGTCGGCCCGTTCGTCCGCGACGGGAAGGTCAACGCCCTCATGCGGATCCTCATGCGGGCGGCGATGGCGCCGATGTGGGCCGCGGCAACCTGGAAGTCGTACTCGCCGCGCCTGTACGCGGGCCGCACGCCGGTGGACTTCGAGCACTACCTGGGGACGGTCATCGCGAGCCTGCGCCGCCCCGGGTACGCGAAGGCGTTCTCGCGGACCACCCGCGTCAGCCATGCGCCGTCGCAGGAGAGGATCCCGAGCGTCGACGCCAGGACCCTGGTGGTGATGGGCGCCCTGGACCCGGACTTCCCGGAGCCCCGGGCCGAGGCGGAGTGGATCGCGTCGGCGTTGAACGGCGAGGTCGTCATGATCGACGACGCCGGCCACTACCCGCAGTCGCAGCAGCCCGAGACGGTCGGTGCCGCGATCGTCTCCTTCCTCGCTCCGCTGAGCCTGCATGGCTAGGGCCGGCCTCACCGA
>JAHECL010000131.1 GCA_024641745.1 Gemmatimonadota bacterium
GCCGTTCCGGACGAGTTGGTTGATGGTCGGCATACCCTGCACTTTTTCGGTGGTCCGTAAAAAATGGCCGCAAACCGCGGCAGACACAAAAGATAGAGGGGGGATAAACGGGAGTCAAGGGCGGGGGTGGCCTGAGCGAGACCTCCCCCTCATCCTGCATCACGGGGTGGCCCCCGGCGACGCAAAAAGGGTGTAACTCACTGCGGATCAATCGGTTGGGTGCCTGGGGTGGGCGCACCGGGCGCTGGCGCCGTCAGGGCCGGAACGCATCGACCCTGGCGGTTGGCGCCGCTCCATCCCATCCGCCGATCGCGAAGACGAAGCCGTCGACGGTTCCAGCGCTGAAGAAGGCCCGCGCGAGTGGCATCGAAGTCTTTACCGTCCTGATCCCGGTAGCCGGGTTGTACGCCTCGACCCATGTGAGGAAGTGCCCGGAAGACTCGCCGCCCATGACGTACAGGACGCCATCGAGCACGCTGACCGCCGGCGAGAGCCGTGCAATGAGGATCGCCCCCGAGGACCAGTTGTCGGTGGTGGGATCATAGGTATCGACGGCCGCCTGGTAGCCAGTTCCATTCCAGCCTCCGATCGCATGGAAGAGGCCATCGACGACCCCACCGCCGAAATAACCGCGCGGAGTTGGCAGTGGTGCCTTGGTGGTCCACGTGTCGGTATCAGGATCATACGCCTCGACGGTCGCCAGCATGTCCCAGAATTCGCCTCCGAAAGCGTAGAGGATGCCATCGATGACCCCGACCGCCAGGTCGCTCCGTGCCGTCGGCATCGGCGATTTGGTCGTCCAGGAATCGGTGGCCGGATCGTAGGCCTCCACGGTCCCAAGGTACCTCGGGTACCAGAAACCGCCGACCGATTCGTAATCGAAGCCCCCGACGGCATAGAGGATTCCGTCGACGACTCCGACGGCGAGTCCGGCGCGCGCCGTCGGCATCGGGGCCCTGGCGCTCCAGCTGTTCGTTGTGGGATCGAAGGCCTCGACGCTGCCCAGGAATGTGGAGCTCTCCCCCCCGAGGGTGTACAGCACACCGTCCACCACGCCCGCCGCACCGTAATCCCGGGGTGTCAACAGACTCGCGGCCGGGAACCACCTGTTGGCTGGCACCGCGACCGTCACGACGCCAGTGTCCGCGAGCCCCCCCTCGCTCGTCGCAATCACACGGAAGCTCCCTGCGTCGAGCCGGGCGGAATAGTGCCCGGAGGACGAGATAGTGCCCCCGGAGGCCTCGTAGGTAACCGTGGGTGTGTTTGTGCTTCCGTCGCTCAGCTGCCCGATGACGCTGAAATACTGCGAGGCACCTGCGGTCAGCGAGACCGAGTCCGGCGAGAGCACAATCGCCGTGAGCACAGGCGGATCGGTGACGGTAATCACGCTGGTATCGGCCAGCACCCCGCCCCTCTCCGTCGCGACGAGGCGGTAGCTCCCAAGGGTGAATCCGGCGGTGTACAGGCCGCTCGCTGAAATCGTCCCTCCGGTGGCAGCAAAATCGGCAGCCACGCCGGCCGGGCTGCCATCGCTCATCAGCGCGCTCACCTCGAACTGCCGGGAGGAGCCGACGGGGAGCACGATCGAGTCCGGCGTGAGCACCAGACGGGCAAGCGTCCGGGGCTGAGGCCCGGCCGGATCATCGGCACAGGCGAAGGCCACTGCCATGGCCGCAAACCGGGCAATCGATCCGAATCCAGGTCGCATGCGACGCCTCGAAGGTGAAAACAGGTCAGGCCAGGGCCGGGGGGTGAGGGCCACGGAAGCCCCCTGCCGCTGGCCTGCACTGGCGGTGATCCCGATGCGGCTACGGACCCGCAATCGCGGTCGCTCCGAAGGTCGTCGGGGAGCCCAGGAGACCGGCGGAAGAGGCCGTGACCACCTGAACGCCAAATGACGAACCCAGGGTCCACGAAGCGGCAGCCTGCCCAAGACTGTCGGTCAGCGCCGAGACAGGGCTGACGCTCCCCCCACCGACCAGGACGCTCCATTCGATGGGAACTCCCGGGACGGCGTTGTAAAACTGGTCCGTCGCAGTGACACGGAGCAGCTCCCCCAGTGTGGAGCCGACCACGCCGGTCTGCGCATTGCCCGAGGGGTAGGCGAGGTGGACTGCCGGGCCAGGCAGGGCGACCGCATTGAACCGTACCACGACACTTTCCGAGGGTCCGAGAGAGAGACGGGCATCGGCATACGATGGCCAGGGGGCGGCGAAGGGCCCGAGCCTCATATTGGTCGAGGCGAGGCCCTCTGCGTCGGTCAGGCTCACGGCCGGGCTCACCGTCGATCCATCATACCAGCCGTCATAGTCCCCTTGCCAGCTCACGGTGGCGCCAGCGACCGGGTCCCCCCCGGCATCGCGGACCAGCACGACCAGCGGGGAGGAGAGCGGCTGCCCGACCGTCCCGGTCTGCATGTCACCGGAGACCTTGGTGATTGTCGCGGGGGGACTCTTCGCGCTGGCGGTAAAGAGCACCGGCGAACCGGCGAGGCCGGGGGTGAGGGAGGCCTGCAGCTGCTGGCCGCCGGCGCCGAGCGTCCCGCCCAGCACCCACATGCCGCGCGACACGCCGTCCGTACCGGTCGGCATCTTCGCGATGGAATTGAGACGACCACCGCCTGCCGTCACCTCCCAGAGGACCTCCACCCCGGCCACCGGCACCCCCGCACTTCCAGGAGTCCTCACCAGGACCGAAGGGGAGACGGGAACGGAGTACCCCGGGAAGATCGTCTGGCCATTGCCGGCGAGGAGGGTGACCGTCCCGTCGGTGAGCACCGCCGAGGCGGAAAGACTCGTCCGGATCAGAGACGAGACCGCAGCCGCGAGATGCTGGGACCCCGCCCCGACAGTGGGACCGAGGCGCCACGTCGTCGAGGCCACTCCGGCGGCATCGGTCAGCGACTGCACGGGCATCGGTTCTCCACGGCCGCCAGCAACCGACCAGGTCACGACGGCCCCCTCCACCGGCTCGCCGCGCTCATCAAGCACGACGACCGTCGGATCGTCCGGCAACAAGTTGAGCACCTCCCCGGTCTGTCCATCACCCGACAAGGGGGTGATTGTCGTGCCCTTCGACACGGTGGACGTCGCGGTGAACGTGAGCACCGTGGCGGGGATGGCCGCCGCCGTCGCGGTGACCGCCTGCGAGTTGGGACCGAGGAGGGAGCCGAGCGTCCAGGCGACGGTCGCGACCCCCCGGGAATCGGTGGAAACCTCGTCGGCCTCCACGCTGCCGCCGCCGGCCGTGACGACGAACGCGACGGGCACGTCCGGCACCCCGACCCCATTGGCACCCGACACCTTGACCGCGATCCTGGTGAACAGCGGGGAACGGACTTCGCCGGTCTGCCCGTCCCCGGCAACGATGCTGAATCCGGCGGGGGATGGGCCGGTCGGTGCCACGGCATCGGTGGAGCAGCCTGATGCAACGAGCATGGTCGAGGCCAGCAGGAGTACCGCGTGCCGCGAAGAAGGGGTGGGGTGCACTGGAGCCTCCTGATTTGGTCAGCAAAACAAGAATTCCGTAATGGCACTGGAGTGTCATTACGGAATATGTTATGTTCTGGATGTGGATTCGTCAATAGGCCGTCCCGCTCAGCGCGGAAGGACCCGCGCCTCCCTGCTCCGCGCCGCCGCGGCCCTGATCGCCAGGGGCCGGACCCCGACGACGACGGAGGTCGCCGACGCCGCCGGGGTGTCCAGGCGCACCGCCTACCGCTATTTCCCGACCCAGGAGCAGCTCCTGGTCGAGGCCGCCCTGGAGCGGCTGCGGCCGGAGGTCGAAGGCGCCATGGAGGCGGTCCAGCTCCTCGAGGTCCAACTCGGGGCAGGCTCCGAACGCCAGGATGTGGACCGGGCCCTGGCCCGTCTCGAGGCCACCGCCAGGGTCATGAATCGACTGATCCTCGAATACGAGCCCCTCCTCCGGACCATCCAGCGGCTGACCGCCGCCGGCTCGACCTTTCCCGGAGTCCGGCCGCGGGGCATCCGCCGCATCGACTGGCTGACTGCCGCCGTCGAACCGATCCGAGGCCGGCTGGGGCCGGAGCGCTTTGCCCGGCTGATTTCCGCGCTGGCCACCTGCGTCGGCTTTGACTCGTTTTTCCTGCTGCGGGATGTGCGGGGATTGTCCGCCGAGGAGGCTGGGCGCACGACGCTGTGGATGGCGGAGGCGATGGTGGAGGCGAGTGTCGCTGAGGCGAGGCAGGCCGCGGGTCGCGCGGGGACGTCGGAGTCGGATGTGGCCTGAAGGGGAGTGAGCGGTGGGCGGAGTCCGGCGCGTCCGAGAGTTGCCGGCAGCGCCGTCAGGGCCCTCCTTCGGCCGGTACAGGAAGCAGAGTGTGACGTGCCACGAACTCGCCGACCTGTTGGCCCAGCGTCAGACCGGCCGAGATCGCCTCCCGGAAGTGAAAGCCGGCGTAGAGACGAGAATCGCCATTCTCCTGCGCCGCCTCACGGACATTGCCGAACGAACGCGGCTTTCCTGGAACGGTGGGCGATTCCATGGAGAAGGCGCCAGCCTCCGGAACGTTGGCGAGGATCGCCTCAGCCGCGGCGGCACCCTCGGCCGCGTGCACCGAGTTGAACTCGGGGATGATCGGCGTAAAGCTGAATCCCGGCCGCGACCTGCTCGCGACCTCCCAGCTCGCGTCCGGCGGGGTGGCCGGATCAAGATTGCCAAGGCGGATGGCCGTGACGGGCCGCCAGAAGTTGTAGAGATACTTGGCGTCGAAGCTGGCGATGTTGGCGTCGGCATCCGCCATCGCGACGTGCGCCATCAACCGGGCGAGCCGCCAGGCGTCCAGGCCGTGTGCGGCGGCGATGAGGCGCGCGATCCGGTCCCATCCTTCCATCGATGGCTCGATCCAGAAGAATGCGATGTCCGTCTGGTCCTCGGTCCGATCGGACACCATGCCGCCGAGCCGCTTCACCTCCGCGTAATCAGCAAGGTATCGGGTGGTCCGAACGGCCGCCTCGACGTCTGCGGTGCCATACATCGGTGGGGGCCGGAACTGGCTTCCGGAATCAAGCCCGAACGGCCGGACGGATCCCCAGTAGGGGATCGGCACGAAGCCCGAGAGTCCGTCAGGACTCGGGTCCCGCGTCGGGCGATACTTGCCGGCCTCGCCGGTCGAGGTGAGGGGAACGAGGAATGGCCCCGCACTGCCGTCCCCATCCCGGGCGGCAAGGATGGCCGCCGCGGCACCGTGACCCAGTTCGATCCCCGAGACAACCTCGTCGCCGGAGCCCAACCTCGCGATGTAGGGTGCGTACGCCCCGCGGACGAACGCCAGGGCATCCGGCGTCGGCAGGCCCCCGCCCAGCGCCACCATGACATCGGTGGCCGCGGTGGCGACGGCAGCCGGAATCGAGAGGGGGGAATCCGCCCGGCTGTGGTAGGCATACGGTTGGTACCGGCGGTCGACGGCATTCAGCACATCGTGCACTGCGATGTGCACCATGGCGGCCATGCGCCCCTTTG
>JAHECL010000037.1 GCA_024641745.1 Gemmatimonadota bacterium
CAGCAGGATCAGCGGGAGCCCGCGGAAGATGATTTCCTCGCTCAACGCCGGGAGGGCGAGCGCCACCGCCGTCCACCCCGCCGACCCGACCCACCCGCCGAACGTGCCCTCGCCGGTGACCCAGCTCGCCCCCGCGGCACCGAGCCCGAGCACCATCGCCACGAGGGCGGCCACCACCCCGAGCGCGAGGCCGCGGCCGAAGCCGCGGGCGCCCGACCCGGTCCCGATCCACCGCAACTCGTCCCGCGTGCGGCCCAGCACCCGGTGCCCGAGGTGGTAGGTGGCCGCCCCGAAACCGAGGACCAGCCCGGCGCCCTGCGTCAGTGCCTGCTGGAGGCCCGGCGTGGTGAACCACGCGAGATCGAGCTCGCCGTGGAGCAGTGAACCGATCGCCAGCGAGGCGACGGTCCCGAGCAGGAATCCCTCGATGCCGAAGGCGACCGACCAGCCGATCGCCTTCAGCAGCCCCTTCCAGCCGCCGCCGAGCTCCCGACGGCTCAAAGGAGCCTGGAGAGCTTCGGCGAGAGTCCCGTCACCACGGCGGCCGCCAGCCCGACCTTGAGCACCGCGGCCGGGAGGAACGGCAGCGAGCCGAGGGTGTACGCCGCCTCCAGGTCGCCTGTCAGGATGGCCAGCTGGGCCACGCCGCCGAGATGAATGATCGCCATGCCGAGCACCGCCGCCGCGAGGGTCCGTACAAAGCCGGCGCGCCTGCCGAACCGGCCCATCAGGTAGGCCGCGACGGGAAAGGCCAGCAGGTATCCACCGGTCGGGCCGAGCAGCCAGGCCGGGCCGGCCCCGCCGCCCGAGAAGACCGGCAGTCCGAGCAGGCCCATCGTCAGGTAGCCCACCAGCGCCGCGGCGCCGGCCACCGGCCCGAGCAGCCCGCCGACGGTGAGGACGGCAAGATCCTGCATCGTCACCGGCACCGGCGTGAGCGGCAGCGGGATGCGGACCTGCGCCGCGAGCGCCACCACGAGCGCGCCGAGCGCGATGGCGAAGACACGGCGCCCGGTGGACGTGATCGGGACCGTCGCAAGGGCCGGGGCATCGGTCTGGGTGGTCACATGGCCTCCACGCTGAGCGCCACGGCGTTGCCACCGCCGAGGCAGAGGGTTGCGAGACCTGTCTCGACGCCGCGGTCCTTCATGGCGTAAAGCAGGGTGGTCAGGACACGTGCGCCGGACGCGCCGATCGGGTGTCCGAGGGCGACGGCGCCGCCCCGCACATTCACGCGGGCCCAGTCCCAGCCGAGGGCGCGGCCGTCCGCCAGCGCCTGGACCGAGAAGGCCTCGTTGGCCTCGATGAGCCCGTAGTCGCCGATGCTCGTCCCCGCCTTCTTCATCAGGTTCCGGACCGCGAGGATCGGGGCGAAGAAGAGATCCTTCGGTTCACCGCCGCCGGTGGCGTAGGCGGTCACCCTGGCCAGCGGCGTGAGGCCATGTGATTTCGCGAAGGCGAGGGAGGTGACCACGAGGGCGCTGGCGCCGTCATTGAGCCCGGGGGCATTGCCCGCCGTGACACTGCCCTCCTTCTGGAAGACCGGCTTCAGCCTGGCGAGCGCCTCGACGGTGGTGTCCTTCCGTGGCGACTCGTCCGTGTCGACGACGGTGGTGCCCTTCCGGGCCACGACCTCGACCGGCACGATCTCCGCCTTGAACTCCCCCGCCTCGATGGCGGCGACCGCCTTCTGATGGCTCTCGTACGCGAATCGGTCCTGATCCTCGCGGGAGATGCTCGCCTTCGTGGCGGTGTACTCCGCGTACACGCCCATGTGGTTGTCGCCGAAGCTGTCCCAGAGCCCGTCGTGAATCATGCCGTCGAGCATCGTCTGGTTGCCGGCCTTGATCCCGTTCCGCATGCCGAAGAGGTAGTGGGGCGAGGCGGACATCGCCTCCTGGCCACCGGCGACGACGCACTGGGCATCGCCCGCCTTGATCGCCTGCGAGGCCAGCATGACGGCCTTGAGCCCGGACCCGCAGACCTTGTTGATGGTGAGGGCAGGCACCACCCCCGGCACCCCAGCGTGGATCATCGCCTGCCGGGCGGTGGCCTGCCCCGCGCCTCCCTGGAGCACATGCCCCATGATCACCTCATCGACCGCGGCGGGATCGACGCCGGAGCGCCGCAGCGCCTCACGAATGACCACGGCCCCGAGTTGCGGGGCCGTGAAGGACGACAGGCCACCGAGGTAGCGGCCGATGGGCGTGCGGACGGCGGAGACGAGGACCGGCGTTGTGGAATCGCTCACGATGCGCTCAGCGGTTCGAGTTGAGTGACCCTGCAAAGATACCCAGCGACGCGAGGCTCCGGGAGCCTCAGGCGTCCAGCGCGCGGCTCCCGATCTGGGCCGCGAGCCGCGCCACGAACTCCGCCACCGGCACGACTTCCTGCTTGTTGCCGGCGCCACGCACCCGGATCGCCACGGTGTCGGCATCCGCCTCCCGCTGCCCGACGACCGCCATGTAGGGCACCTTGCCGACCTCGCCCTCGCGGATCCGGTAGTTCAGGGTCGAATTCCCGGCATCGAGCGCCGCCCGGATCCCGGCGGCGCGGAGCCGTGCCACCACCCGTGCCGCCGCCTCATCCTGCTGGTCGGTCACCGGCAGCACCCGCACCTGTTCCGGCGACAGCCAGAGCGGGAACGCCCCGGCAAAGTGCTCGATCAGGATCGCGATGAACCGCTCGAACGAACCGCACATCGCCCGGTGGATGACCACCGGCCGGTGCTCGGCGTTGTCCTCCCCCACGTACCCCAGGTCGAACCGTTCCGGCGCCGCGTAGTCCAGCTGGATGGTGCCCAGCTGCCACTTCCGGCCGATGGAGTCCGACACGTCGAAGTCGATCTTCGGCCCGTAGAACGCGCCGTCGCCCTCCTTCAGCTCATACGGCAGCCCCGTCGCCTCCAGGGCGGCCCGCAGGTCGGCCTCGGCGCGATCCCACATCGCATCCTCGCCGATCCGCTGTGGCGGCCGGGTCGCGAACTTGAGCGTGGCGGTGAGCCCGAACGTGGCGTACACGGCGAGGATCATCTGGGTGAGGGCATGCACCTCGCCCGCGATCTGGTCGGGGCGGAGGTAGATGTGACAGTCGTCCTGCTGAAACTGGCGCACGCGCGTCAGCCCGGCCAGCGCCCCCGTCAGTTCGTTCCGGTGCAGGACGTCGAAGGTGGCGTAGCGCACCGGCAGTTCCCGGTAGGAATGCTTGCGCATGCCGAACAGGAGGTGGTGCGACGGGCAGTTCATCGGCTTCAGCGAGAAGTCGTGCTCGCCCGATTCGTTGTCGAGCACCAGGAACATGTTCTCCCGGTACTTCCCCCAGTGGCCCGACCGCTCCCAGAGCAGCTTGTTGTACAGCAGCGGCGTCTTGATCTCCTGGTAGCCGGCCTGCTGCTGCAGCGCACGGATGTAGTCGTTGACCTCGCGGTAGATCGTCGTGCCGCGATCGGTCCAGAACGCCGAGCCGGGCGACGACGGGTGGAAGACGAAGAGGTCGAGTTCCTTCCCGAGCCGCCGATGGTCACGCTTCCTCGCCTCCTCCAGCCGGTGGAGGTAGGCCGCGAGGTCCTCCTTCTTGAACCACGCCGTCCCGTAGATCCGCTGCAGCATCTGGCGGCGCTCGTCGCCCCGCCAGTAGGCGCCGGCGCCGTGCAGCAGCTTGAAGTGCTTCAGCCGTCCGGTGGAGGGGATGTGCGGGCCGCGGCAGAGGTCCTGGAAGGGGCCGTCGGTGTAGACCGAGATGACCTCGTCGTCGCCCAGTTCGCTGATCCGCTCGAGCTTGAGCGGGTCGTCCGCGAAGCGCCGGTTGGCCTCCGCGCGGTCCACGACCTCGCGCTGGAAGGCGTAGTCCCTGCCCACCACCTCGTCCATCTTGCGCTCGATGGCCTCGAGGTCCTCGGGCGTGAACGGCCGCGGCACGTCGAAATCGTAGTAGAACCCGTCCTCGATCGGCGGACCGAAGCCGATGCCCGCGCCGGGGAAGAGTTCGCGGACGGCCGTGGCCAGGATGTGCGCGGTGCTGTGCCGCAGGAGCTCGAGGGAGTCGGGGTCGCGGTCGGTCAGGATGGCGAACGACGCATCCTCCCCGATCGGCCGGTCGAGGTCCCAGATCACCCCGCCGACCCGCGCAGCGAGGGCCGCCTTGGCCAGTCCGGGGCCGATCATCGCGGCCACCTCGCGGCCGGTCGTCCCGGCGGGGACTTCCCGCACCGATTGGTCGGGAAGGGTCAGTCGAATCTGGGTCATGGCGTGGAATCCTGCATGGTCGGCGTCACGATCGGCTCGGCGCGCGATGCAAAGCGGAAGTAGAAGACGATCCCGGCGACCAGCAGGGCCAGGACGAAGAGCCAGCGGGCCATTTCGCCGGTCGGAATCCGGGAACGTTCGTCGGCCATGAGAGACCCGGGTACGGGGGAAGACGATGCCTGCGACTTCGCAAGCGAACATGTTAACTTAACTCGGCTTAGCCAATATTTGCACAAGGAGCACACGGGTGAAGCGGGAGCGTCTGAACACGGCGGAAACGCTGGGCTGGTCGGTATTCGGCCTCGGCCTCGGCATTGCGGGAGGCCTCTGGGCGGCAGGCTGGCTCGGTCGCGTCACCCGCGGCCGGCTCTCCGACGAGATTCGCGCGGTCCGCACCCCCCATGGGGGCTCCCCCGCCGCGCTTGCCGCCGCGGTGGGCGACGCCCTGTCCGCCGATCCGGCCCTCTCGGCCCACCGCATCCGGGCCGTGCCCATCACGCGCGGCACCGTGGAACTGACCGGCTGGGTGCCCGAGCGGCTGATCCGGGCGCAGGCCGTGCGGCTGGCCGCCCAGGTGCCGGGACTCACCGACCTGATCAACAGCATCCTGGTGCACGGCGAGGACGACGTCGCCTCCCCCCCGGAACTCACCGTCGAGGGCCGGTCGGCATGACGGAGGAACTCGCCCCCCAGTACCAGCCTGGGGCCATTGAACAGGCGCTCTACCGGTGGTGGACCGAGCAGGACCTGTTCGCCCCCCGCCCCGGAAACCGGCCCTACGTCATCATGATGCCGCCACCCAATGTGACGGCGCAGTTGCATATGGGACACGGCCTCAACAACACGGTGCAGGACGCCGTGATCCGCTTCGAGCGGATGCGCGGCCGCGAAGTCCTCTGGCTGCCGGGCACCGACCACGCCGGCATCGCCACCCAGAATGTGGTGGAACGGATGCTGGCCTCCGAGGGGAAGACCCGGTTCGATCTCGGGCGCGACGCATTCGTACGACGGGTCTGGAGCCATGTGGACGAGACCGGCGCCACCA
Source organism: Gemmatimonadota bacterium (assembly GCA_024641745.1). Classification (GTDB taxonomy): domain Bacteria; phylum Gemmatimonadota; class Gemmatimonadetes; order Gemmatimonadales; family GWC2-71-9; genus SPDF01. The sequence continues at coordinate 5,290 of JAHECL010000037.1, forward strand.
TCCTCGACCAGCTCAAGGCCATCGGCTCCAGCTGCGACTGGAGCCGCACCTACTTCACGCTGGACGAGGGACTCTCCCGGGCGGTGCGCGAGGTCTTCGTGCGCCTCTACGAGAAGGACCTGGTCTACCGCGGCAACTACATCATCAACTGGTGCCCCCGCTGCCTGACGGCGCTCTCGAACGAGGAAGCCGAGAAGGAAGAGGAGGAGGGCCGGCTCTGGCACCTGCGCTATCCGCTGGCGCAGGGCGGACATCTGACCGTGGCCACCACCCGCCCCGAGACGATGCTCGGCGATACCGCCGTGGCCGTCCATCCCAGCGACGCCCGCTACGCCGCCCTCGTCGGCACCACCATCCGCCTGCCGCTGGTCGATCGTGACATTCCGATCGTCGCCGACGACGCCATCGATCCGGCGTTCGGCACCGGCGCGGTGAAGGTGACACCGGCCCACGACCCGCTCGACTTCGAGATTGGAAAACGGCATGGGCTCGCGGTCCTGAACATCCTGACTCCGGACGCCCATATCGGCGAGAGCGCCCCCGAGCGGTTCCAGGGCCTGACCAGGGAAGCGGCCCGGAAGGCGGTGGTGCGCGAGTTCGAGGCGCTCGACCTGCTGGACAAGACGGAAACCCACCAGCACGCCGTCGGGCACTGCTATCGCTGCGGCACCGTCGTGGAACCGCGCCTCTCCGAGCAGTGGTTCGTTCGGATGGCGCCGCTCGCCGCACCGGCGCTCGAGGCCTACCGCGACGGGTCGCTCCGCTTCATTCCGGAGCGGCGCGGCACCGAGTATGCCCAGTGGATGGAGAACATCCGGGACTGGTGCATCTCCCGCCAGCTCTGGTGGGGACACCGGATCCCGGTCTGGTATTGTGACGCCGACGGCTGCGCCACGACCAGCGTGTCGCGCACCGACCTGACCGCCTGCCCCGCCTGCGGCGGATCGGTGCGCCAGGACGAGGACGTCCTCGACACCTGGTTCTCCTCCTGGCTGGTGCCCTTCTCCAGCCTCGGCTGGCCCGACGAGACACCGGACCTGCACCGCTACTACCCCGGCGACGCGCTCGTCACGGCGCCGGAAATCCTCTTCTTCTGGGTCGCACGGATGATCATGGCGGGGCTCGAGTTCCAGGGCGATGTCCCGTTCCACACCATCTACCTCCACGGCACCGTCCGCGACACCCAGCACCGGAAGATGTCCAAGTCGCTCGGCAACGGCATCGACCCCCTCGAGGTGGTCGAGCGCTATGGCGCCGACGCGCTGCGGTACACCGTCATTTCCGGCATGGCGGTCGGCACCGACCTGATTCTCGACCCCGCCGACCTCGAGACCTCGTTCGCCGCCGGCCGCAACTTCGCCAACAAGCTCTGGAACGCGGGCCGATTCATCCTCGGGGCGCTCGACGGACCGACGCGACCGCTCGCCGGCCCCCACCCCAACGTGATCCGTCGCGAGGAACTCGCCCTCGCCGACCGGTGGATCATCGCGCGGTGCGACGAGACGGTCCGCATCGCCACCGAGGCCTTCGAGCGGTTCCGCCTCAACGAGGCCGCCGCGGCCGCGTATCACTTCCTCTGGAGCGACCTCGCCGACTGGTACATCGAGCAGGTCAAGCCGCGGCTCCACGGCGACCAGCCCGGCGGCGACGTCGCGCGCGCGGTGCTGGCCCAGACCTTCGACGTGGCGCTGCGACTGCTCCATCCCGTCATGCCGTTCGTCACCGAGACGCTGTGGAAGCGGCTGCCGGGACACGGGTTGGAGGCCTCCATCTGCGTCGCCCACTGGCCCGGCCCCGATGATCGCGCCACCGACGACGAAGCGCTGGCTCGCTTCGCCGAGCTGCAGGCGATCGTCACGAGCTACCGACAGCTCAGCGCCGACGCCGGCATCCGACCCGGTGACAAGGCCGAGGGCTGGCTGACGGTCGCCGACCAGGCCGTCGCGGACCGCCTGGCACCCGAAATCGAGACGATTGCCCGCCTTGGCCGAGTCCGGCTCGACAGGGTGACCGTCCGGTCATCCGTCGCCGCGGACAGCGCCCGCAAGACCGACGTGCTCCCGGACGACGTGCAGGTATCCATCGCGCTCAGTGCGGCTGACATGGCGCGGGAATGTGCGCGGCTCGAGAAGGAGGAGGCACACCTGCGCCGCCTGGTCGAGGGTCAGGAGCGCAAGCTCGGCAACGCCCAGTTCGTCGAGCGGGCACCCACCGCGGTGGTCGACGGGGAACGGCAGAAGCTGGCGAGCTGGCGCGAGCAGGCCGACGCCCTGGCCGACAACCGGAGGCAGCTCGGATGCGTCTGATGCGGGGGCGGCAGGTGGCCGCGCTGGTCGCGCTCGCCGTCCTCGCCTGCGCGAAGATCGAGCCGCCGCCGGGCGGTCCGCCGGACACGCAGCCGCCGGGTCTGGTCGCGACCGTGCCTGACTCCCTCGCCGTCCTTCCCGAGTTCTCCGGCGACGTCGAGTTCATCTTCAACGAGACCGTCTCTGAAGGTGGCAGCCCCAACATGGGCCTCGGGACCGGCGATCTCGAGAAGCTCGTCATTCTCTCGCCCAGCGAGCGCAACCCCAAGGTGCGGTGGAAGCGGAGCCGGGTGACCGTTCGCCCTGCAGAGGGGTGGCTGCCCGGCCGGGTCTACCGGGTGGAGCTCCTGCCCGGGGTGATGGACATCCGGCGCAACCGGAGTGACTCCGGGCGAATCATCACCTTCACGACCGGCGCATCGCTGCCCACCACGCGGCTCAGCGGCCGGGTGTTCGACTGGAGCAAGGCCCGCCCCGCTGCCGGCGCGCTGATCGTGGCGGTCCTGCTGCCCGACAGCCTCCGCTACCGGACGCTCGCCGATACCGCTGGCCGGTTCGATTTCGGCCCGCTCCCGACGGGGACCTACGTCGTGTTCGGGGCCATCGACCAGAACAAGAACGCCCGGCTTGATCCCCGGGAGGCGTGGGATTCCGCGGGAGTCGCGCCGGACAGCTCGGCCGTTCGCGAACTCTGGGTCTTCCCCCACGACACCGTCGGTCCGAGGATGTCGAAGGCCGCCGTGACCGACTCGCTGTCCGCCCAGCTCACCTTCAGCCAGCCGCTCGACCCGAGCCAGCGCTTCGCGCCTGCGGAATTCCGGGTCCTCCTGCTTCCCGACTCGATCGCCGTGCCCGTCGTGTCGCTCCTGACGAAGGAGGAGCACGACTCCCTCTACCGGACGGCGGAACCGCTGGACTCGACGGCGCCGGCGGCGGCACGGGGGCCCGCCGCGCGGCCGGCCGCCGAGGTGCCCGAGAGCCTCCGGCCGGCACGGGAGCCGCTGTATTCCGCCCTCTACCTGAGAGTGGGAGCGCCCTGGGTCCCCAAGTCCACGTACGTCATCGAAATCGACTCGGTGCGGAACGTGAACCGGGCGACGGCGCAGGTCCGCGGTCCGCTGGAAATCCCGGAGGTCAAGGTCGATACCACCACCGCTCCCGCCGACTCGGCGAAGGCCGCCGCCGATTCGACCGTTCCCCCTCCCCCGCCCGCGCCGTGACGACCGACCCGCGGCGACTGCTCCCGTCCGTCGAGCGGCTGCTGCAGGAGCCGGCGGTGCGCACCCTCCTCGAGTCCGTCCCGCGCAGCGTGGTCGTTGCCGCCACCCGCGAGGCGGTCGCGAGGGCGCGCCGGGGCCGGGCGCCGCTGCCGGACGACTGGAGCGCGGACATCACGGAGCGGGCCGCCCGGATCGGCTGCCGCTCCCTGCGGCCGGTCCTGAACGCCACCGGTGTCGTGCTGCACACGAATCTCGGCCGGGCCCCGATGGCGGAGGCGGCCCTCGAGGCGGTGCAGGGCGTCGCCGCCGGCTACAGCGCCCTCGAGTTTGACCTGGAGGCGGGTGTGCGCGGGCAGCGCACCGATCACGGTCGCCGACTGCTGGCCGAATTGACAGGGGCGGAAGACGCCTTCGCGGTCAACAACGCCGCCTCTGCCCTCGTGGTGGCGCTCAACACCGTCGCGGCCGGGCTGGACGTGGTGATCTCGCGCGGGGAACTGGTGGAAATCGGGGGATCGTTCCGGATTCCCGACATCCTCGAGAAGAGCGGCGCGCACCTCCGTGAGGTCGGGACGACGAACCGGACCCATCTCGACGACTACCGCGCGGCGCTCGGCCCGTCCACCGGCGCCATCCTCAAGGTGCACCCCTCGAACTTCGAGCAGACCGGCTTTGTGCATTCCCCACCCGGCGAGGCGCTGGCCGCCGTCGCCCGCGAAGCAGGCGTCCCGTTCATCCATGACATCGGCAGCGGGCTCCTGGCTGACCTCACACCGTTCGGCCTCCAGTCGGAGCCCCGCGTGGCCGGGGCGGTCGCCGACGGCACCGACCTCGTCATCTTTTCGGCCGACAAGCTCCTCGGTGGCCCGCAGGCGGGATGCCTGGTCGGGCGTGCGGCGCTGCTCGCGCGCTGCCGCGCCAATCCCCTCGCCCGGGCGGCGCGCGCGGACAAGATGACCTTCGCCGCGCTGGAGGCGACGCTCGGACTCTACCGCGATCCCGCAGTTGCCCTCCGCGAGATCCCGGTCCTGCGGATGCTGACCATCACGCCGGAGGCACTCGCGATGCGGGCAGCCTCGCTTCGGGATGCCATTGTCGCCGAGTGCCCCGCCGCCCCGCTGCCCCGCCTGCTCCCCGGTCACTCCACCCCGGGCGGCGGTTCCTTCCCCGCCGAGCGCCTCCCCACCACGCTGGTGGCGCTGGCGCCCGGATCGCGCGGTGCCGACGCGCTGGCCCTGGCGCTGCGTCTCGGTGACCCGCCGATCGTCGCGCGCGTCGCCGATGGCGGGGTCGTGCTCGATCCACGGACACTTCCCGAATCGGCGTTCCCCGACGTGGCGAGAGGCGTCGCCGCCGCCATGGCAGAATGACCACCAGGCGGCCACGCCCTGCCGTGTTCCTCGACCGCGACGGGACGATCGTGCGGGATCCCGGATTCCTCCGCGACCCGGCGGATGTGCAACTCCTCCCCGGTGCCGCCTCCGCGGTGGCCCGGCTGAACGCCGCCGGATTCGCCGTGGTCGTCGTCACGAACCAGTCGGGAATCGCCCGCGGCCTGATCCAGCAGGACGAATACGAGGCGGTGGAGCGATGGATCGCCCGGCTGCTCCGCGACGAGGGGGCCCGGATCGACGCCTCCTATCACTGCCCGCACCACCCATCGGTTGGCGGTCCCTGCGGCTGCCGGAAGCCGGGCACCCTGCTCTACCGGCAGGCCGCCGAGGCGCTGGACCTCGACCTCGCCGCGAGCTGGGGGGTGGGCGACCGCCTCTCCGACCTGACGCCGGTGCGGGATCTCGGAGGGAACGCCATCCTCGTCCGGACCGGCACAGGGCGGGAGCATGAAGCAGCCGCGGCCGACGCCGGATATGCCGCGGACGACGATCTCGGAGCCGCCGTGACCCGGATCCTGGCGCTGAATGACGGGAGCGCGGCCCCCTAGGGAGGGAGGCGTCGCCCCCTTACTTTTCCCGGCTATGTCGTACCGAGTGGCGGTCTGTGTCTCCGGCAGTGGCAGCAATCTCCAGGCGCTGCTCGACCGCCTGCAGGGCGCGGCGCCGGCCCGGGTGGTGCTGGTCCTCAGCAACCGCGCCGATGCCGGCGGGCTGGAGCGGGCGCGCGCGGCGGGGGTCCCGGCCGAAGTCTTCTCCGACCCCTCCGATGCGTCGGAGTGGATCACCCGTCTTGGGCGCCGCGACGTGGACCTCCTGGTCCTTGCCGGGTACCTCAAGCTGGTGCCGCCCGGGGTCGTGCAGAAGTACGCGGGGCGCATCCTCAACGTGCATCCGGCCCTGCTCCCCGACTTCGGCGGGCCGGGGATGTACGGGAAGCGGGTCCACCAGGCGGTGCTGGCCAGCGGCACCGCGGAGTCGGGACCGACCGTCCACCTGGTGGACGAGGAGTATGACCGCGGGGCGATCCTGGCCCAGCGCCGCGTGCCGGTGCTGGGGGGCGACACGCCGGAGCTGCTCGCCGCGCGGGTCCTGGCGGAGGAGCACCGGCTCCTCCCCGAGGTCGTCCTGGCAGCGGCGCAGGCCGGTCACCCGGTCCCGCTGCCGCCGGGCGCCTGAATCAACGACTGGATTTCACCTGGGAGTCACATGCCGAGGGCATTGCTGTCCGTCAGCGACAAGCGCGGAATCGTCCCGTTCGCGCAGGGCCTGGTCAAGCTGGGCTGGGACATCATCTCCACCGGAGGGACGGCGGCGGCGCTCAAGGCGGCCGGCGTCCCGGTGCAGTCGGTGGAATCGGTCACCCGCTTCCCCGAGATGCTCGATGGCAGGGTGAAGACCCTGCATCCCATGGTGCACGGCGCGCTCCTCGCCCGCCGTGACAATCCGGTCCATCTCCGGGCGCTGGCCGAGCACGAGATCACCCCGATCGAGCTCGTCGCGGTGAACCTCTATCCCTTCCGGGCCACCATCGCCCAGCCGGACGTCTCCTTCGAAGACGCGATCGAGAACATCGACATCGGCGGACCCTCGATGCTGCGCTCGGCGGCGAAGAATCACGAGTTCGTCCTCCCGGTCGTCGAGCCCTCCGACTACACCGAGGTCCTGACGCTCCTCCGCGCCGGGGAGGTGCCGCTGGAGGTCCGGCGCGCCTACGCCGCGAAGGTCTTCGCGCACACCGCCGATTACGACGGGGCGATCGCCGGGTATCTCACGCCCCGCGACGAGGGGCTGCCGGCCCGCCTGGGCGGATCGCTCGAACGGATGGCCTCCCTGCGCTATGGCGAGAATCCGCAGCAGCGTGCCGCCCTCTACGCGACGGAGGAGCCGCGCGGCATCCGCGACCTGACCCAGCGGCAGGGGAAGGAACTCTCCTTCAACAACATCCTCGACCTCGACGGGGCGATGGCCGCCATCGCCCCCTGGCGCAACCGGCCCGCCTGCGCCGTCATCAAGCACACGACGCCGTGCGGCCTCGCCGTCGGCAACTCGGCGCTCGACGCCTGGCACAAGGCGCGCGCCACCGACCCGCAGTCGGCCTTCGGGGGGGTCGTCGCCTTCAACACCGTCGTGGACCGGGCCACCGCCGAGGAGATGGTGGAGCTGTTCCTCGAGGTGATCGTGGCGCCGTCGTTCCACGACGAGGCGCTGAAGGTACTCGCGTCCAAGAAGAACCTGCGGGTCATCGAGCTGCCCGTCAGTCACGGCGAGCAGGGCCTCGACTACAAATGCGTCCGCGGCGGATTCCTGGTCCAGGACCGGTTCCAGTTCGACCCCTCGGAGGAGGCGTGGCGCGTCCCGACGGTGCGCCACCCGACGGAGGCGGAATGGAGCGATCTCCGCTTCGGCTGGGCGGGCGTGGCGTCGGTCAAGTCGAACGCCATCCTGCTGGCCCGGAAGGAGGCGGCGATCGGCATCGGCGCCGGACAGATGAGCCGGGTCGACGCCTCCTTCCTCGCCGTCCACAAGGCGCGGCAGCAGGGCCACGATCCGCGCGGCTCGGTCCTGGCCAGCGACGGGTTCTTCCCCTTCCCGGACGGGGTGGAAGCCGCCGCCGATGCCGGCATCACGGCGATCATCCAGCCCGGCGGGTCGGTGAAGGACGACGACGTCATCGCCGCGGCGGACCGGCTCGGACTCGCCATGGTCCTGACCGGCTCGCGGCAGTTCAGGCACTAACGGAGACCTTGTGACGCACACGAAACCGGAGACCCCGTACCGCTGGGCCGCGCTGGTCGGCTTCGTCGTATTCGGGATCTACCTCATCACGCTGGCGCCGACCACCGCCTTCTGGGACACCTCGGAATACATCGCGGCGGCCAGGGTCCTCGGCATCCCGCATCCGCCCGGCAATCCGCTCTTCGTCATCCTGGCCCACAGCTGGGGGTTGCTCCCGCTCGCCGGCGAGTACGCCAAGCGGATCAACCTCTTCGCCGCGTTCAGCAGCGCGGCCTCCGCCGCGCTCTGGTTCCTGATCGCCGAGCGGTGGCTGCGGACGATCGTGCCGGTGCGGTGGGGTCGCCTCCTCGCGGCGGCGGCGGGCACGCTGGTCTCCGCCACCTCGTGGACGGTGTGGAACCAGTCTACCGTCAACGAGAAGGTCTACACCGTTTCCCTGCTCTCGATGGCGCTGGTCACCTGGCTCGCGGTGCACTGGGGCGACGACGAACCGGGAACGCACCGCGATCGCTGGGTCATCCTGATCGCCTACATCATCGCGCTCTCCACGACCAACCACCTGATGGGCCTGCTCGCCGCGCCCGCCGTCGCCATCTACATCCTCTGGACCGACTGGCGGGTCGTCACCCGGCCGTGGGTCTGGGTCGGCGTCATCACCGCCGTCGTGGTGGGGGTATCGCTGAACTACCTCTTCCTGCCGATCCGCGCCGGGCTCTTTCCGCCCATCAACGAGGGGGAGCCGGTCGGGTTCTTCAGCAAGGCGCTGATGGACGTCATCAACCGGGTCCAGTACGCCAAGCCGTCGGTGCTCGACCGGCAGGCCGACCTGCTCTCGCAGTTCGGGAACTACCTCCAGTACTTCCGCTGGCAATACGCCCGTGACTGGGGACCGGCGGCGGGCGCCGCCGCGGCGCTCTTCGGCATGCTCGGCCTCTACGGCCTCTACGAACTGATCCGCCGGGACCGGCGGGCGGGGCTGGCGGCGCTGGCGATGTTCGGGACGCTGACGGTGGCGCTGATCTTCTACCTCAACTTCAAGTTCGGCTTCTCGATGCACCTGGGGCAGGACATCCCGCGGGAGGTCCGCGAGCGTGACTACTTCTTCATGGGGTCGTTCGCCTACTTCGGGGTGCTGATCGCGCTCGGTCTCGGCGCACTCTATCGCGGCGTGGCCGACTCGCTGTCGCGCCGCCTGCCTGAGGCGCAACGATGGGTGGCGGCCGCCCCGGTCTTCCTCGTGGCGCTGATCCCGCTGGGCGGCAACCACGCCAGCGCGAGTCGTGCCAATGAGTACATGGCGCGTGATCTCGCCATCGACATGCTCGAGTCGGTCGAGCCGTACGGCATCCTCATCACGGCCGGCGACAACGACACCTTTCCGCTCTGGTTCGCCCAGGAAGTCCTCGGTGTCCGTCCCGACGTGACGCTGGCCAACCTGTCGCTGATGAACACCCGCTGGCACCTGCGTCAGCTGCAGCGCCGGGAGGCGCCGGAGTTCGACGCGGCGAAGGCGGCGCGGGTCTGGCGTCCCGGCCCCGCCGAGACGGGACTCGCCCTGGCGGACAGTGCCACCGGCGGCCCTGCACCCGCCTGGCCACGGCCCGACGGCTCGGTCTTCCAGAGCTTCTCCGCCGCGCAGATGGACAGCCTGCCTGAGGCCATCGCCGTCAAGCGGGGCCAGGGCCTCCGGGTGGACAGCCTGGTGATCGCCTTCGGGCAGGACTACCTGACGCTCCAGGACATCGCCACCGTCGCCCTCATCCGGGACAACCTCGGAAAGCGGCCGATCTACTTCAGCTGGAGCGACGGCAACTACCCCGACGGGACGCTCGGCCTGACGGACTACCTCCTGACCACGGGGCTGGTCCGGAAGCTGATGCCGAAGCCGATCCAGGAGGGGAATGGCATCGTGCTGTCGCGCACGCTTGGCTTCGTGGACCTGAACGTGACGCGCGAGCTGCTCTGGAACACCTACCACTGGCAGAGCGCCACCCACGAGCGCCCCCGGGGCTGGGTGGACGTGCCGTCGTCCTCGATCCTGCAGCTCTACGGGATCATCTACCGGGAGACAGGCGTCATCCTCCAGTCGGAAGGCCTGACCGAGGAAGCGGCCCGCGCGGACTCGATCTCCTCGGCAGTCCAGCGGACCATCATGCGGGGGGAGCGGAACTAGCCACTATTTTTGCCACAGAGGCGTGGTGGCCGAGTGGTTTAAGGCAGCGGTCTTGAAATTCATTGGGGCCTTTTCCGTGTAGGTCGCTGCACGGCCTCGCAACGGTCTGCCATTCCTCCAACTACTCTGGCCGACCGCTCCGGAAGCACCTCAGGTACCTGCTGGTCCCCCCTGATCCCTACAAGTCCATCCACGATATCGTCCACCGGGCTTCTTCCCATGCAAGTCATAGGGTGCTGACCGGCACCAGTCTGGGGGAAGGGTCAGAGCCAGTCACCCATGAGGCCACTCGATGACAGTGGCTATTGACATTATTCCTCGCGAGGACTATTATCTCCCATGATGTTGCCACCGCCCGCCAAGGCAATGGGGCTTGACGCCCTCGAAGAGCAGGTCCTTGTGGCCCTGGTGCAGGCCGCGTCGCTGGCCGCCGAGCGTTCGAATGCCGTAGTGCGAGGGGCAGGCCTTTCCCCCTCTCAGTACAACGTCCTCCGTATACTGCGGCACGCGGGACCCGACGGGCTCGCCTGCACGGAGATCGGGGCTCGTATGGTCACCAAGGATTCGGACCTCACGCGGATTCTCTCCGGGCTCTCAGGCATGGGAGCGATAAGCAGCCGGAGAGCGAGGGAGGATCGCCGCCGCAAAGTGAACCTGATTACGGAGGTGGGGGTTGCGCTCCTCCAAGAGTTGGACCCAATGGTACACGAGGAAGTGACGGCCAGTTTGGGCCACATCGAGGCGAGTCGACTCAGAGAACTCCTGGCGCTCCTCAAGAAGGTCGGAGGGCGCACCAACAGATAGTCGCCCCCGCTGGGCTCGCGTGCTCTCGGGAACACACTATACTCCTCGCGAGGAGCACCCTGGAGAAGAAAATGAAACAGGCAATCCTGGTCCTGATGCTGGCATCATTCGGCTGGGCGCATCCCGCACTTGGGCAAACTCCACACTCGGCGCAAGTCGGCGGCAGAGACGTCGCCTCCTTCCTTCCCGTACCAGCGGCGACAGAAAAGAACAGGCTGCCGATTGATCCGAAACTGGGGTACTGGGTGGGAGAGGTCGCGGACCGATTCTATGTCATCACGGACGGCGTCTGGCAATCGGGCTTCCTGGTGACCGACGAAGGCGTCGTGGTCTTCGATGCCCCCGCATCGTACGGAAACCGCATTCCACAAATTATCCGTTCTCAGACCGATCAACCAATCTCTCATCTCATCTACAGCCATGCACACAAGGACCACATCGCAGGCTCGCCGGCGGTGTTGGCAGCTGCACCGCACGCCGAGATCATTGCGCATGAACGGGTCGCCGCATATCTGCTCGACATCGCCGACCCGCTTCGCCCACTGCCCACCCGCACATTTAGTGGTTCGGTAACCCTCCTCATCGGTGGAGAGCGAATCCAGATCGACGAAGTGGGGCCGTACCACTCGACAGAAGCCGATCTCTTCATCTCACTACCCCGCCAGCGGGTCCTGTACGCGATCGACGCAGTCGCGCCAGGGTGGGTGACCTTTCAAGGGCTCGACGTCACGGTCAACACGCACAACTACCTGGCAGTCGGACACGAGCTCATGGCCCGCGACTGGGATCTCCTGGTTCCCGGGCACCTGACTCAGCTGGGGACTCGAGACCAAGTGGCGCAGACGATCGAGTACACGAACGATGTCCTGGCAGTGGCGACGGACGTCTTCACGAACACGGACATGATGGCAACCATGGGCGTCGCGGCCGCAGACGCCGGTTGGAGCAATCCGTTCTTGCTCTTCCGGTACTATCAGGAAGCCATGGTGAATGCCTGCTCCGAGCGGCTCGTCGCGCTCTGGGGGGACCGGCTCGCGGGAGTCGATGTCTTCGCTCCGAGCCATTGCGACAAACTGCTGGTCTATCTCCGCGTCGACTGACTCCAAGTGGTCCGTGATGGCCTGCTGGCCGGCGATGAGCCCGTCGAGCAGTATCGCGACCAGTGGGATGGCGTTTTCGCGAGTTCGCCGCATCGAGGCGACCGGAGTCGGATCCGACCAATTGCCATTAGACCAGTGGGGCACGCGTGCTCACCCGGTACACGATCGCTCCTCGCGTGGAGCACTTTCGATGAGGAACCACAATGACACACGATGAGAAGAGCATTCGCTCCCTCTTGGCCGAGTATGAACAGCTCCTGAACGCGTCCGATGCCGAGAGCATCGTCCGTTTGTATTCAACGGACGGTATCTTCATGCCGCAGGGCTTTCCGACGGCGGCCGGACGAGAAGCGGTGCTCGCTTCGTACCGGGCAATCTTCGAGAACATCACGCTCACAATTCAGTTCGCCGTGGACGAGATCCTGACCGTGGACGGAATGGCTGCCGCCCTGACCCGGTCAAATGGGTCCGTACGCGTGAATGCGACGGGCGACGAGGCGCCTGAATCCAATCGCGAAATGTTTGTGTTCGCTCAGGAAAATGGCGCCTGGCGCATCTCACGCTATATGTTCAACAAGACTGCCTGAGCCGCCTCCTCTTGAATGTCGGCGCCGCGGAGCGAGTCCGCATCGTGGCGCCGACCGCCCCGAGCTGCGTCACACGATTTCTGTTGCCCCACTTGCGACACGGGTCTCGGAGATTCCTCCGCACCAGAATTGATCTTCTCCCCATTGGTGCCGGCCCGGATTGAAATGCGGCTGTTGAGGAGTGCCCCTCTTTGGTGGCAACCAGCGCGGCGATCTCCGCCGAGCCGCCCAGTCTTGAGGCCATCCGGTCCCCAGATTTGGCGCTCGGCGAATCCGCCCAAGAAGATGGTGATTGAGTTGCCCAGTCGGTGCGACAATCACCAGAACGTGGCGATTGCAGGCGTAGGCGTGCGCGGGAGTACCCGGGGGTGTCGAGCCCGGATACTTGAAGAGCATCAAGGGAGGCAATAGTTTAGCTAGCCTTGGGCGTGGTGGCCGAGTGGTTTAAGGCAGCGGTCTTGAAAACCGCCGAACCGGCAACGGTTCCGTGAGTTCGAATCTCACCCACGCCGCTGCAGGACACCAAAGAGGGCGGCGCAGGCGACCGGATCAACCCCGGCACCCTGCCCCGCCCTCTTTCGTGTGCGTTCCCTGCGAAGCGGCCTAGCGACGGCCCATGAATGAGAGGCCGACGCTGAGGTACTGATAGGACCCGGATTCACCGCCGAGATACTGGCCGGCGTTCGCCGGATAATTGTACTTCCCGAAGATGGCCATTTCGGTTCGGGCGCCCTTGTTGATGATGAAGCCCAGCTCGGGAGCGAATCCGAGGATCCAGTTCGTGGTCGTGAGCGTCGTCGGCCCCACGTCCATCAACTGCTTCATGTAGTAGACGCCCACCCCGATCCCGATGTAGGTCTGGATGCGGCCCGGCGCCTTGCTGTAGAGATGGACGGTGCCCAGCACCGGAAAGACATTCAGGGAGCGGTACTGCTCGCCCGAGACGGTCCCGCCCGGGAAGATGAGCGGCTCCTCGGTGTTCTCGTAGAAGGCAGTGTACCCGACCGACAGGCCGATGGTGGTGTTCGGGCTGATGAACCGGCGGCCCTCGGCCGAGAAGCCGAGCCAGCTGTCGTTGGACAGAAAGTTCTCGCTGAGGTCGCCCGCGGGGTTCGACCAGGTGTAGGTCAGACCGCCGAGCACCTGGGCCCGGGCGGGGACGGCCCCGGCGAGGCCGAGGGCGACCAACAGAATCGCGGCGCGGAATCGGGGGGTCATGGGTTCACCCGGAAGATGTAGGGAGACTGGAAGAAGGCCTGGTCGATGCCGTTGATGATCTTGGATGCCAGCGCGCCGGACGAATTGCCGCTGATGATGCCGTTGATGCCGGCGACCCAGACCACGGGCGGGCGTGACACGCCGGGGGGGACGCCACCCGACAGGTCCGCCATGAAGATCAGGATGGTACCGGTGCTGTAGCTGTAGCCCACCACGTCCACCGGATAGTCAGGAATCCACCCGCTGCAGATCCAGGGATAGGCCCAGCCCCAGACGTCACACCAGTCGTCCAGGCTGCTCTCGTAGTCGTAGTCCTTGACGGTGACCGCCGGATGCAGCGCGAGATCGGCGGTGAGCGGATCGACCACCCGCGTGTAGCCCCGCGCGATCATGGAGGCCGCCGTCCGCGCGATGATCAGGCTGTCGTAGACGTGGGAGATGTTGTCCGACCCGCCGAGGTGGACGACGCTGTCGGGAATGTAGAAGGTCGACACCGAATCGAAGGCCATCAGGGTGTCATAGACCGTCGTGACCGAGTTGTAGACCGTCGGCTGGCTGGCCCGCTCGGGGTAGCAGGAGGTGAGCCCCGCCCCGACCGCGAGTGCGAGGCCAGTCGCCCGCAGGAAATTGCGCATCAATGGCTCCGTAGGTGATGATGGGTATCTCGGAAGATAGCCGTATGACGCCGGGGGAACCACCGGGTGCACACCGGGCGCGCGGGGTTGCGTAAACCCTTCCCCGGTGGCAGTTTCCTCGCCTGCTGGAGCGGTGGCCGAGTGGCTGAAGGCATCGGTTTGCTAAACCGACATAGGGGTCTAAAGCTTCTATCGGGGGTTCGAATCCCCCCCGCTCCGTCGAACGAGGACTGAGGACCATGTCCTCAGTCCTTTTCCCCTGGTGCCCCGATGACCGTCCGCGTCCGCTTCGCCCCCTCCCCAACAGGCTACCTCCATGTCGGCGGCGCCCGCACCGCCCTCTTCAACTGGCTCTACGCCCGGAAGCTGGGCGGGGTCCATGTCCTCCGGATCGAGGACACTGACCGGGAACGGAGCACCGACGCCCACACCCAGGTCATCCTCGACGGCCTCCGATGGCTGGGGGTCGAGTGGGACGAGGGGCCGCTCTTCCAGGGCGCCTATGGGGCCCGCCACCGGGCCGACGCCGAGCGACTGCTCGCCGAAGGCAAGGCCTACCGCTGCTTCTGCACCCCGGCCGACCTCGATGCCCAGCGCAAGGCGCTGGCCGGGTCGAAGGTCCCCTTCCGGTATGACGGCCGCTGCGGCCGGCTGACGGCCGAGGCGCTCGAGGCACGGATCGCGGCGGGCGACCCGTTCGCCATCCGCTTCCGGATGCCCAAGGGCGAGATCGCCTGGGACGACGCGGTGCACGGCCGGATCAGCTTCCAGGGCCACGACCTCGACGACCTCGTCATCCTGCGCAGCGACGGCACGCCGATCTACAACCTCGCCGTGGTCTCCGATGACATCGAGATGCGGATCACGCACGTGATTCGGGGCGACGACCACGTCTCCAACACCCCCAAGCAGATCGCGCTCTACCGGGCGCTCGGGCACGAGCCGCCGGTCTTCGCCCACGTCCCGATGATCCTGGGTGACGACGGCAAGAAGCTGTCCAAGCGCCACGGCGCCACCGCGGTCGGAGACTACCAGGACAAGGGGATCCTCCCCGCGGCGATGCGCAACTTCCTGGCGCTGCTCGGCTGGAGCCCGGGCGGGGACCGGGAGATCATGTCCGAAGCGGAGATGGTCGAGGCCTTCTCGCTCGAGGGGATCCAGAAGAAGCCGGCGGTGTTCGACACCGCCAAGCTGGAGTGGATGAACGGCCAGTACCTTTCGCAGCTCAGCGCCGACGAGCTGCTGGCGCCGACGACCCGCGAACTGGAGCGAATCGGCGTCGCGACGTCCAATCGAGATCTCCGACCGCTGATCGACGCGGTGAAGGCCCGGTCGCGCACCATCCTCAACATCGCGGAGCAGGTGGCGGTGCGGATGGACGCGAGCCGGGTGGTGCGCGACGAGAAGGGCGAGAAGCTGGCCGCCAAGCTGGGCGACGCCTTCGGGACCAACCTGAAGCTGGTGGCGGATGCCCTCGACC
>JAHECL010000038.1 GCA_024641745.1 Gemmatimonadota bacterium
CTGGCTGGTCGTCGAGACGGGGCAGCGCAGGCAGTTGCGGGCAGCCGAGGCGCTCGACCAGGCGAGGAACATTGCCGAGTCAGGGAACCTCCCCCTGGCCGCGAGCGAACTGCAGAAGATCATCGAGACCTTCGACGGGACCGAGGCCGCCACGGAGGCGGTGGTTACCCTCAACCAGGTCCGGATGGTCAATGGGCAGAGCGAGCTCGCCATCGTGGGGCTCCAGAGCTACCTCAAGACCAACCCCAAGAAGCTCTACAAGGTGCCGGCGGAGGGGCTCCTCGGCGAGGCGTATGAGAACGCCGGGAAGCCGGCCGAGGCCGGGGCGGTCTACGTCGCCGCCTCCGAGGACGCCGAGGTCGATTACCTCAAGGCGCAGTACCTGCTGTCAGCGGCCCGGGCCTACACCAATGCCGGGGACACGGCCGCGGCCGTCAAGTCGGTCCAGACCATCATCGAGAAGTACCCGGATGCGACCGCGGTGACCGAGGCCAAGGTCCGGCTGTCGGAGCTGACGCAGGGGAAGATGGCCCTGGGGAACTGATCGCCAGGCCGAGCCGGAGACAGGGGCAGTAATGGGCGGGGTTCCTGGTGAGCCCCGCCCTTTGTCTGGGGTAAAAAGAAACGACGTATAAGATATGTTATGTTAAGTAGCTTGGTGGATAACTGTGGACAACAGGATCCCCTGCCGCTGTGGTCAGTGCTAAGCTGTTGTCAGATGGTAGTTTGCGATGATGGGTCGCAGGGTGGGAAAGTTGGTCCTATCGTGCGTCAGGGGGCCAGCAGGCCGGTAAAGACCAGCCGCCCCTCTCCGCGGAGCCAGATGTCGGTTGCCCTGCCCCCGGTGATGCGAGCCTGGACGGTAAGCTCCCGGCCGCTGCGGGTGGCGAAGGTCTGGGGGAGCTCCAGGGCGCCGTCTGCAGCCAGGGCCACCGCTGCCGCCACCGTCCCGGTCCCACAGGCCAGGGTTTCGGCCTCCACACCACGTTCGTAGGTCCGGACCCGCCAGGGGCCTCCCGGGACGGCAGGCCCGGCCACGAAGTTGGCATTGGCCCCCTTGGGGGCAATGGCGGGATCGAAACGCTGAGCCCGACCCCGGCTGGGGAGATCGAATCCCTCCAGGTCGTCCACCAGCGTCACCAGGTGCTCCACCCCGACGACCGCCTTCCGGATCCAGCGCTCTCCAGCCTCGGTCGCCATCCCCGCCACCGGGGCCGGAAGCGGAACATCGGGGAGGTTCAGCTCGGCGAGGTGGCCGTCGCCGACGCACCGGGTGGGAAATGGCCCCGCCCCTGTGGCGAGCGTCATTCCCGGTGCTGGCGCCATCCTGAGGCGGGCGGCGAGGCGGGTGCTGCAGAGGGCGGCATTGCCGCACATGTTGGCCGGGCTGCCGTCGCAATTCCAGAAGGTCATCCGGACGATTCCCGTCGCCTCCGGCGTCAGGATGACCAGGCCATCGGCCCCGACCCCGTCCCGACGGTCGCAGGTGGCCCGGATCCGGTCAGCCGTCCAGTCGGCCGGGGTGGTCTCCCGCCCATCGAGCATCACGAAGTCGTTCCCCGACCCCGTCATCTTGTAGAAGGGCGTCGCGCTCACAGCCGGCCGACCATCGACCGGAGGCGCAGCCACCAGACCATCCAGATGGCCTCCCGCACGATCCGCTTGTTCATCTTGCTCTGCCCCTCGACCCGGTCCACGAAGACGATGGGAATCTCCCTGAGCCGGAACCCCCGCTTCCAGGCCCGAAAGCTCATCTCGATCTGGAAGGCATAGCCGTTGGAGCGGACCCGCCCGAGTTCAAGTGTTGCGAGAACCGACCTGCGAAAGCACTTGAACCCGCCGGTGGAGTCGGTGAGCGGCAGCCCGGTGATCCAGCGGGCGTAGATGTTGGCGCCGTAGCTAAGGATCAGGCGGCTCATCGGCCAGTTGATGACGTTGACCCCGGTCTTGTAGCGCGACCCGATGACCAGGTCGGCGTCCGCGATCTCGGTCAGGAAGGTGGCAAGGTACTTCGGGTCGTGGCTGAAGTCGGCGTCCATCTCGAGGATGTAGTCATAGTCCCGCTCCAGGGCCCACCGGAACCCGGCGAGATAGGCCTTGCCGAGCCCCTCCTTGGCGGTCCGGTGAAGGCAGTGGATGCGGAGGTCCTCCGCCCCCATCCGGTCGGCGAGTTCGCCGGTCCCGTCGGGAGATCCGTCGTCCACGACGAGGACCTCGATGCGGGGATCCTGCCGGAGCACCTCCGGGACGATCCGCGGGAGGTTCTTGATCTCGTTGTAGGTCGGGATGACGACCAGCGCCCGCTCAGCCACGGGGCCTCCTCAGGTGGGCGACACCGTCCGCCAGCAGCAGCAAGGCCAGCAGCGCCAGGATGGCGACGGTCACGAGCCGTCCCCGGCGGTAGGCGGCGGAACGGAAGGTGAGTTCCACCTCCCGCGCCCCGGCCGGGACCGGCACCGCCATCAGGGAGAACTGCGCGCGCACCACCTCGGCGGGCTGGCCGTCGACGGTGGCATGCCAGTCGGGATACCAGTTTTCCGAGACGGTCAGGAAGGCGTCCTGCGGCGCCGGAGCCGAGAGGGTGAATCGATAGTGCCCCTCACGCGGCATCTCCACCGCGACCGGGTCGGCGATGATGTCGGGCACGCCCATCGGCGAGGCGACGCCGACCGGTGCATCGGTGGACACCAGGACATACCGACGGCCATCGAAGCGTGGATCGGCCAGCGTGGGGACGATCTGGTCTTCCGGCGTCTTGACGGCGACCGGCACCAGGGTGGCGAAGGGCTGGGCATCCTCGTACCGGTAGACCCAGGCCTGCTGCCCGTCGTGCGTCGGGACCGGCCCGGCGATCCTGGTCAGGGACGCGCCCTCGATTTCCTGGGGCAGGACGAGGTACTTGATGGCAAGCAGCCGCCAGAGGCCGGGGCTGCCGATGTTCTTCCACTCGTTCTTGCCACCGAGCAGCTCGTCGTAGCGATGCAGTTCCTGGCCGTTGTACCCGAGGACCGACCGGACGCGGTGGGTCATCAGGTAGTTGCGGTTCTCGTCATACACGCCGTACGGGAGCACCCGGAATATCGTGCTGTCCGGCTCCAGGGCCTGCACCACCCCGTCGGCGGCGAAGCTCTCGGCGGCCGGCGGCGTCCACTGGATGAACTGGCGCTCGACGGTCCAGAGATCGAGCAGCACGAGGATGCCGAGGGCGAGACCCCATGCGGCCTGCGGCCAGCGGCGCCAGAGGAGCGCGGCGGTCACCAGCCCGAACAGGAGGACGCGCACCGCGTCGAGGCGGAAGTGCGGGTAGTTGGCGATGACCCCGCCGAAGCGCTGCGGATCCGCCAGCAGTTCCATGAATGGCTGGAATCCCCCGGCGACCGCCAGCACCGTCAGCGCGCCGAGCGCCACCGCCCACCGCACCAGCCACCGCCGGCGCACGGCGTCGTCGATCTCCTGCAGCGCCTGGACGCCCATCGCCGCCAGGGCCGCCGCGCTGAACGACACCAGGAAGAAGATCATCGAAGGCACCCGCGTCTTGCTGATGCCCGGGAGGACGGCGTAGGGAATGTGATAGAACGGTGTGTAGCCGCCGAAGGCGAAGAGCAGTCCGTAGCCGGTCAGGAAGACGAAGAACCAGGCGAGCCGCTTCCGTCCCTTGAGGAGGAAGCCGAAGCTGGCGAGCAGGAGCGTGGCCACGCCGATGTAGTCACTGTGCAACTTGAAGGGATTGCGTCCCCAGTAGTCGCGGAGGTTGCCCATGAAGGCCGGCCAGAGCGTGCCGAGGACCTCCTCCGGCGGCATCGACCATCCGGTGCCGTAGGCGTAGCCGGAGCTGCTGCTCCCCTCCGCCCCGCGCGGAGAGAACGGGATATACTCGAAGAACGGCATCAGCTGCACCGCCGCGAGTGCAAAGCCCAGGACCAGCGCCCCGACGAAGAGCGCGGTCATTGCCGGCCATCCAGCCGACCTGGGGCGCTCACCGCTCAGGAAGACGAGGTAGAACCACCAGAACCCCGCCGCCATCAGGAGGTAATAGGTGAGCTGGACGTGCGGCGTCAGCATCGAGAAGCCGACCGTGGCGCCGAATCCGGCAAAGCTCCGCCACGAGGCCCGGGTGACGCCCTGGTACAGGAAATAGAGCGCCAGCGGGAGCAGCGCGCTGACGAAGAGCTTGCCGTCGTGCCCGGGGCTGACCAGGGAGACGATCTGGCCGCTCATCAGGTATGCTGCCCCGCCGGTAAACGCCGCGCCCCAGTCGAGGCGGAGGGCGCGCAGGAACAGGAACATGAACAGCCCGGCGAGGACCAGGTGGATCATGAAGCCGAGGGTGACACCGACGTCCGGTGAGAAGACCAGGCGCAGCAGGAAGGTCGGATAGAAGGTGTCGCCGTTGCCGGTGTTGGCCAGGAACGGCATTCCGCCGAAGGTGTACGGCATCCACTCGAGGATGCCGCCGGTGGCGTGGAAATACGAGGCGGCGAGTTCCCGGCCCGGGAAGCCGGTGCGGGCATCGCTCATCGCATTGACGAGGAACTGCCCCCGAAAGAACGGCAGGAAGGCGACCGTCACGGCGGCGACATACAGGCCTGCGGCGGTGAGCATGGGGAAGCGCTGCGTCAGTCGTGAGAGCATGAACTCAGGTCACTCCGTGGAGGAGGCGCCGCGGCGGTGCCAGCCGAGCACCCCGAGTGCGGTGAGGATTTCGAGCGCCACAAGCCAGAGCCGGGAGGCGATCGCCAGGAAGAGCGCCGGTGCGGGACCGGTCACCGGCGTCAGGAGCAGGACGAGGGCCGCTTCCCGGACACCCAGCCCGCCCGGCGCGAAGACCGCGATGATGCCCGCAACATAGCTTCCAATGAATGCGGCCGCCGCCGGGAGCAGTGCGGGAGCCGCCTCACCCAGCAGTCCCCTGCCGAAGAGCCAGAAGGCGACGCCGTAGGCGATCCACGGGAGGACCAGCGTGCCGACGTAGCGGGAGAGTTCCCGGTGGCTCGGCGCGGGCCACCGGATCTCCCGGCGCAGCAGCCGGGTGGTCCAGCGCTCCAGTGTCGGCGCCGCGATGGGCAGGAAAATAATGGCGGCGGCGACGCCGAGGGAGGCCAATCCCAGCGCCATCACCGGGTTCGTGCTGCCGCTGACGGCGGTGGGCAGCACCGGAGCCAGCGACACGGTGAGCGCGATGCCGGTCCCGAGGAGGACCAGCTGCTGGAAGAGGATGGCGCCGGTGGCGGCGAGGGGACTGATCCGGGCGCTGAGGGCCTCGGCGGTGACATGGGCGAACTGCCAGACCGCGCCGGGGACGAATCGGCTGAGGTTGGTGATGAACCAGATACGGACGGCGGCGGGATACGGCAGCGTGTCTCCCCACCACCGCAGGCTGTGCGACCAGGTGTGCACCAGCAGGAACCAGGTGAGGACGGTCAGCAGCGATGCGGCGAGGAGCGCAGCGGGACGCCAGGCCAGGGTGACGGCGGCGAGCTCGGCGCGGTGCGCCTGGGCGGTATGGACCAGGTACCAGCCTGCGGCCGCGAGGCCGGCAACCTGAAGGACGCGCCGCACCCAGCGCTGGGCCCCCGAGCTCATGCCGCCCTCGTCGCGCGGCGGTAGACGCCGTCGAACCCCTTCGCCAGCTCGGCGGGAGAAAAACGGGTGTCGAGATCAACGCGGGCCGCGTCGGCGAGCCGGGAGGCGAGCACGGGGTCGTCGAGAAGCCGTGCCGCGGCGGCCGCGATCGCCGAGGCGTCCCGCTCCTCCACCAGCAGGCCGGTGACGCCGTCGCGGACCACATCGATGATCCCACCCGACCGGGTGGCCACGATGGGGAGGCCGCTCGCCATCGCCTCGACCAGGACCATCCCGAACCCCTCCTGCTCACCCTTCCAGTCAGTGACCGCGGGCATGAGGAGCAATGCCGCGCGGCGGTAGTGCTCCGCCACCGCGTCATGCGACAGCGCGCCGGCGAGGGTGACGCCATCCTGCAGGTCCAATTCCCGGACCAGCGCCTCCAGCTGGGCGCGATCAGGGCCGTCGCCGACGATGGTCAGGTGGACCGCCCTTCCCTGCCTGCGCAGTTCGGCGAGCGCGTGCACGGCGTACGACGCGCCCTTGCGCTCGATGAGGCGACCCACGAAGAGCAGCTGGTCCGTCACCCGCTCGGACCGGGCCGGGCGGCTGAACCGGTCGGCGCTGACCGGCATCGGGAGGACGGTGATGCGGGTGCGCGGGACGCCGAGCCGCTCCACCCGTTCCACCAGCGGGGTCGAGATGACGGTCACCTGCGCGGCGGAGCGGAAGATCGGACCGGCCACGGCGCGTGCCGATGGAAAGCGGTCGAGGAGGAAGAGGTCGGTGCCGTGCGAGGTGAGGACGACCGGGCGCCCGCCGGCGTTCCCGGGCCAGGCGGTGAACCCGCCCGGGACCCACCAGTGGACATGCAGGAGGTCGGGCTGGAAGGCGGCGCATTCCTGCCGGAGGGCGCGGCGGCCGGCGCGCACGAACTGCAGCAGTCGCCAGCGGGCGCCCCAGGAGCGGAGCGCCTGCTCGTGCATCGTGCCGGCGTAGGCGAGCGTCTCTTCGTCGTCGGCACCGTACCGATACCGGACGACCTCCACGCCCCCGACCTCTTCCCGCTCGGCGAGGCCGGGCCCGTGGGGTGCGAGCACGCGGATGTCATGGCCGAGCGCCTGCTGGCCGCGCGCCAGCGCAAGCAGGAACGCCCCCGCCATGTCGTCGCCATGGCGCGGAAAGTTGTGGGTGACGAGGAGGACTCTCAGTCCCGGCCCTGCATCGGTCGGTCCTCGCGGTGCACATCCCGCCGCAATGCCTGGATGTCCTCGCGCAGCCCCGCGATCATCTCCCCCACAAACCCGAACCCGAAGAGCACGATGCCGCTGATGACCATCGTCTCGACGAGATTGAGCAGCGGCCGGAACCCGATGCCGTAGCCGAACCGGAGCACCAGCGCGACGACGCCGGCGAGGAAGCCGACCAGGAAGAGCCCGGCGCCCATGCCGCCGAAGAAGAGGAGCGGCTTGCGTGCGAACCGGAGCTGGAACCAGACCGACAGCAGGTCGAGCACCCCGACCGGGATCCGCTTCCAGTTGAACTTCGAGACGCCCGCTTTCCGCGGGTAGAGCGGCACCGGGAGCGAGGTCAGCCGCGCGCCCTCGGCCGCCGCCACCACCACCATGTAGCGGTGCCAGTCCGGACGGAGCGGGACGTTGGCCATGACTTCGCGCCGGTACGCCTTGACCGAGTTGAGGTCGGTGACCCGCACCCCGAAGAGCCAGCGGCAGAGGGCGTTGTAGACGCTGGAGACGAAGGCCTTCTCGTACTTCCCCTGCTTGGTGCCGGTCACGATGTCGGCACGCCCCGCCAGGATTGGCGCCACCAGCGCGGGGATGTCCTCGGGGAGGTACTGCAGGTCGGCAGGATAGAAGACGAACACATCACCGCGGGCCGCCTCGCCGGCGGACCGGAGGGCGTCGGCGATGCCGCGCTGCCGGTTGTGGGTCACCACCGTCAGGAAGGGATTCCGCACCCGCTCGGCTTCCAGCACCAGTGCCGTCCGGTCGCGGGAGCCGTCGTCGACCACCACGACCTCGAAGGTGAACGGCGCGGGACCGAGCGCCTCGGCACAGAGCTTCAGGAACTCGGGGAGGTTTTCGGCCTCGTCCTTGGCCGGCACGAGGACGCTGACATCCACCGACCCGCTTCGCCCGGGAACCGTCATACCCGTTTCCGCATCCGGGCCGGCAGGATGCCGAGCTGGTCCCGGTACTTCGCCACCGTCCGGCGGGCGATCTTGATGCCCTGCTCCTGGAAGAGGTGGACGATCTGCTGGTCGGTCAGCGGTTTCGCCGTGTTCTCGTCGGCCACCATCTTCTCGAGCTTGGCGCGGATGGAGCGGGCGCTGGCATCCTCCCCCGAGGACGTCGAGAGGGCGCTGGAGAAGAAGAACTTGAGCGGCAGCACGCCGCGCGGCGTCTGCACATACTTCTCGTTGGTGACCCGGCTCACCGTCGACTCGTGCATGTTGATGACCTCGGCCACCTCACGCAGGGTGAGCGGCTTGAGGTACTCGATGCCCTTCTCAAAGAACTCCCGCTGCCGGTCCACGATGAAGTTCATCACCTTCAGCATGGTCTGGCGACGCTGCTCGATGGCCTGGATCATCCAGGTCGCGCTGTTCATCTTCGAGGCGATGAACTCCCGGTTTTCCGGGGTCAGCCGCTTGCGGTCCCGCGTGACCTCCTGGTAGGCGCGCGAGAGGCGGAGCCGCGGCATGCCGGTGTCGTTCAGGAACACCTTGTACTCGTTGTCGATCTTGTTCACGATCAGGTCGGGCGTGATGTACCCGTCGTCCTTGCCGGAATACTTGAGCCCCGGCTTGGGGTCCAGCGACGCGAGCGAGTCGGCGGCGGTCTGGACCGCGACCGCCGGGACGCCAAATCGGCGCGCCAGGTCGTTCCACCGGTGCGCGATCAGGTCGTTGAACGCCTCCGACACGAGCCGATAGGTCAGCGTCTCCGTCTCCTCCCGGTCCCGCAGCTGGATCAGCAGGCACTCCTGGATGTCACGCGCGCCGATGCCCGGCGGATCAAGGGCCTGGATGATCCGCAGCATCTCCTCGGCGTCCTCCAGCCCGTAGAGCGTGATCCCCTCCGGCAGGGTGCCGAGGGCGGGATCCGATCCCGGTGCCCGGTCGCCCTCCTCGAGGTCCTCATCGTCGTCGTCGGCATTGTCGCGGGCGTGCGAGGTGATGAGCTGGTTGACCGACCCGACGATTTCCTCCAGGGAGGCGGCGAGGAAGCCGTCATCCTTGATGTTGCCGAGGAACTCCTCGCTCAGCAGGATCTGGCGGGGCGTCAGGTCGAGCATCTTGAGCTGCTCGCG
Source organism: Gemmatimonadota bacterium (assembly GCA_024641745.1). GTDB lineage: Bacteria > Gemmatimonadota > Gemmatimonadetes > Gemmatimonadales > GWC2-71-9 > SPDF01. Next base: position 8,896 of record JAHECL010000038.1, read on the forward strand.
CAAGTGGTCCATGAGGTCGCGGGACTGCACCGTGACCGCCTCGGTATACTCGAGCTGCTCGTGCTGCTCGCGGGTGCCGCCGACGTCGAACCCGTTGAGGAGGATCTCCTCCCAGTCCATCTCCTCTTCCTTGGCGGCCTGCTCCTTCTCCTTCTCCTTGTCGACCTCGCGGTCCACGGTATCGCGTTCCTCCTCCTCCGGCTCGAGGAGCTCGAGGAAGGGGTTGACGAGCAGCTCCTGCTTGAGGTGCTGCTGGAGGTCCAGCATCGGCATGTAGAGCATGTCCATCGCCTGGTAGAGGCGTGGATTGATGCGCATTTCCTGCCGCTGGCCGAGGTGCTGCGAGAGTCCTGTCTTCACGCGACGTTCTCCAATCGGGCCCGGAGTCTGGTGGTCAGGGTGGGCCCCAGGTAGAGCTGGGCGACCCGGTCGTCGAACACGAGTTCGGGAACGGTGCCCGAGGCCTGGACTTTTCCTTCGAACAGGATGTACGCCCGATCCACGATGTCGAGCGTCTGCTCGACGTTGTGGTCGGTGATGAGCACGCCGAGCCCGCGATGGCGGAGCCCGGCCACGATGGTCTGGATGTCGTTCACGGCGATCGGGTCCACGCCCGCGAACGGTTCGTCGAGCAGCATGAATCGCGGTCCCGTCACCAGCGCGCGGGTGATCTCCAGCCGCCGGCGTTCGCCGCCGCTCAAGGTGTAGGCCATGCTCTTCCGGAGGTGCTTGATGGACAGTTCGTCCAGCATGTGCTCCAGCCGCTCGTCCCGTTCCGTCCGCGACAGGGGCAGCATCTCGAGGATGGCCATCACATTGTCCTCGACCGACAGGCGCCGGAACACCGACGGTTCCTGCGCCAGGTAGCCCAGCCCGAGCCGCGCCCGCTGGTACATGGGCGAGGACGTGACGTCGTTGCCGTCCAGCATGACGGTGCCGGCATCGGGCCGGATGATGCCGGTGAGGCAGTAGAACGTGACCGTCTTGCCGGCGCCGTTGGGCCCCAGCAGGGCGACGATTTCGCCCTGCTTCACCCGGACCGAGACGTCATCCACCACCCGACGCTGGCGGAAGCTCTTGCAGAGCCCGATGCCCTCAAGGACGCTGCCTTGTGTGACCGGGGGGCGGCCCGCTTCAGGCCGATCGTGCGCGTGCCGGGCGGTTGCCAGGAGCAGCGTGAGGGCGGCTGCGCGGTCAGCGGTCGCGGCTGGCCACCAGCGCTCGGTGGCGCGGACTGTGGCCCAGTCGGCGGCGGCTCCGTCGGCGATCCAGCCGCCGTCGGCCAGTCGCGGCAGCACCGACTTGACCAGGCTTTCCCGGATGAGGTCACCGGAGAGCTCGGAGCGCGGGAGGCCGGGGATCGTCTCCACGGCGCCGAGGAAGGTGCTCCGGTACGCCATGATCAGCCGATCCAGCTCCACGAGGCCCGATTCGTCCGCGCTGTGGACCAGGGCGGCGAGCGCCAGGGACAGCGACGAGTCCCGCTGTGCCAGTCCGTCGACCCAGCTGGGGGAGGTCACCTGCCCTCCGGGGGGCTGGCCGATGGAGGAGAGGCCGGGAGGGAGTCCGCCTTCACGGTGGAGTCCTTCACCGCCGCCTTCGGGTCAAGCTGGACGCCGTCCACCTTCCCCTGGATCTCGACCCGCTCCACCCCCCCGGCGGAATCGGCCTTCATCGTCACCATGATGCGCTGGCCGCGGGCATAGTTGAGCGAGGGAGGGCCGGGCCGGGCGGGGTCCGCGACCTGGTAGAAGGCGCTCGCATCCTGCCTCGCGTCGACCTCCCGCAGCTGGGTCTTGTCCCGGGTCCCGGCTTCGGAACTCCGGAAGCGCGCCGTGACGGTGTCACCCCGCAGCCAGTCCCGCTCGGCGGCGGTGGTGTCCTGGCCATTGGCGACCCAGGCGGTGCCAAAGGCCCGCGCCTCGGTGAGCACCTTGCCCGGCGAGTCGAGGACCAGCGAATCGGCGGTGATCTCGTAGGTGGCCGAGATTGCGTGGGGCCGGGCGCCGGTGCCCCAGGCGAGCGTCTGTTCCAGCACGCGGTCGTTCACGTCGAGGCCGATGGTGTCGGCCACGAGCGTCCAGTCCGCGCTGGTCGCCTTTCCGTTCCCGTTCGCCTGCACGTAGGTCAAATCATTCTCTTCCAGCTTGAGGTCAATCCGCACGCCGGCCAGGGAGAAGGGGTCCTTCCCGAGGCCCCGCATGACGGCGTTTCGCACCAGCACGCCGTCCTGCCCCGGTCCGGTATCGAGGCGCATCGAGTCGGCGCTGGCCGCGAAGTCGCTGCGATCAATCGTCACCCGCCCGCCGGCCCAGAGCCGGTCCTCGCCCTTCATCCGGATGCGGTCGCCGACGATGACGTATGGCTCCTGCACCTGGCCGGAGGAATCCCGCGGGACGTAATTGATCGTCGGTCGGCCTGGGGCGAAGACCTCCACCGTGTCCCGCAGTCCCGGCACCACCCGGTAGTAATCGAGCGAAGGGCCCCGAAGGGTCGAACCGCCGCTGTTCCGGGTCGTCACGTTGCCCCGCGCCTCCCAGCGCTCCCCGTCACGGCGATAGGTGCCGTGATCGGCGGTCATCACCATCGAGGAGTCCTGATACCGGACGTTTCCGACGAAATCGATGACCTGGCTGGCGTACGAGGCCAGGCTGTCGCTCGAGATCCGAATCGTGGTCCCCCGGCAGCTCAGGCGGACGTTGCCGCCGGCAAAATAGTTGTCGCTGCCGATCCCGTAGCCTCGGTCCGCGTTGTCGAGGACAATGAGGCACCGTTGCCCCTGCCCCTGCCCCTGCCCCTGATCCTGCGCTGCCGCGCTTCCCGGCACGAGCAGGCTGACGAGAGCGAGGGCGGTCATCCGCGGCAGGAGATGCATCATTGCCCCGGCAGGACGACGCCGTCGGCGGCCCGACCCCGGGGGTTGCTGGTGGTCATCCGCTGGAAGTCGGGATCGGAGGTGAATCCGCTTCCCTCGAGATGGTTTCCGCCCTGGTCGTAGGTGTACGCCACGTCGGTCGAGATCTCGTTCTTCCCCGGGTCGTAGTTGAGCTTCTGGCTGCGCAGGGTCCGCGTCCCGTCGATGGACCGTACCACGACGTCCCCCCGGCCCTCCATCGCCCCGGTCATCGTGTTATAGGTCCCTTCCGCCGCGGTCAGGGTGGAGGTTGCCGCCCCCTCCGCCGAGTAGAAGGTGACGTCGACCACCCGCAGCTCGAAGCTCTGCGACGCCTCGTAGTAGTACGCGGTGTCCGACTCGACGAGGCTCTTCTGGACGCCGTCCCGCGTGATGTAGTGCCGCACCTTGATCAGCGTCTGATCGGCGGTGTCGGCGGCGGTCGCCAGGACGCCGGGTTTGGCCGTCGGATCGCTGCACCCCGCGGCGATTCCTCCCCCGATGAGCAGGATCGCGGCGCCCACGGCCACACGGTGCGTCATACCGCCCCTGCCCGCATCAGGTCGTGGAGGTGGATGACGCCGACGAGGCGGTCGCTCCCGTCGATGACCGGCATCGCCATGATCCCGTGGCGCTCCATGCGTCCAAGCACCGCCGCCGCCAGTTCATCGGCCACCGCCGTCTTCGGCGTGCGGGTCATGACCGCCGAGACGGAACCGTCGAGGAACGTCGGATCGGTCTGTGCCAGCCGGCTCAGGTCGCCGGCCGTCACCACCCCGAGGACGGCGTCGCCGTCGGCCACGATCGCGAGGCCGCGGTGCCGGGCCAGCGCCACGACTCCATCGCGCATGCCGGCGTCCGGTGCGAGCAGGCCTTGCGGCGGCAGCATGACGTCCCGGGCCCGGAGCAGCAGCTTGCGCCCCAGCGACCCGCCGGGGTGCAGCTCCGCGAAGTCCTCGCGCTTGAACCCCTTCACCTCCAGCAGCGCCACGGCGAGGGCGTCGCCGAGGGCCAGGGCCACCGCGGTACTGGTGGTCGGCGCGAGGTCGTGCGGACACGCCTCCTCCGCCACACCGGCATCAAGCACCTCGCGCGCGACCTTGGCGAGGGTCGAGTCGGCACCGCCGGTCAGGGCGATGATCGGGACGTTGAGCCGCTGCAGCGCGGCCAGCAGGCCGAAGAGTTCCTCGGTCTCGCCGCTCTTGCTGAGCAGGATGGCGACGTCGTCGCGTCCCACGATGCCGAGGTCACCGTGGAGGCTGTCCACCGGGTGCAGGTAGCTGGCGGGGGTGCCGGTGGACGTCAGCGTGGCCGCGATCTTTCGTGCGATCAGCCCCGACTTTCCGACGCCCGAGACGATCACCCGTCCCCTGGCCGCCGCGAGCAGCGCGACGGCGCGCGCGAATGTCTCACCCAGTCGGCCGCTCGCGCGCTCGATTTCCCGCGCCTCGAGCTCCAGCACCCGGCGTCCGAGCGCGGTCAGCGCGGCGGGGTCACGCGTCATCGCCGTCTCGTGCCGCGAGGTACCGTCCGACGGCCGCCTCATATTCGTCCCGCGCCCGCAGCACGGCGCTGATCACTTCGCGCACGGCGCCGAACCCGCCAGCGGCTTCCGTGACGTACGCGGCGACCGCCTTCACCTCCGGCACCGCATTGGCCACCGCGATCGGGAGGCCGACGCGCGTGAGCACCGGCAGGTCCGCGAGGTCGTCGCCCACAAAGGCGACCTGGTCCCAGTCCAGCCGGTGCTTCTCAAGGAGGGCGGTCAGGGCCGGGAGCTTGCGGGCGCCCGGGTCCTGGATGACGTCGTCGATGCGCAATTCCGCAGCGCGCAGCGCGGTGGCTTCCGACGTGCGGCCGCTGATGATGGCCACCCGGATGTCGGTTCCGGCAAGGAGCGCCAGGCCGAGCCCATCCTGGATGTCGAACCGCTTGAACTCCACCCGTTCTCCGCCGACCGCCCCGACGTAGACGGCGTTGTCGGTGAGGACGCCGTCCACGTCGAGCACCAGGAGGCGGACGCGTCGTGCCGCGCGCGCATCAAGCACGGGCGCGCGCCCAGAGGTCGAGGGTCCGATCCATCAGCGCGTCGAGCTGGTCCAGCGGCCACTGGGTCGCGGCGTCGCTCGGCGCCTTCGCCGGATCGGGGTGCGTCTCGAGGAAGAATCCGTCGGCCCCGCTCACGGCCGCCGCGGCGAGCAGCGGCGGGATGAACTGGCGGAGTCCCCCGCTGGCGCCGCCCTCTCCCTGCCCCGGCTGCTGCACCGAGTGGGTCGCATCGAAGATGACCGGGGCGCCGGTGGCGGCGGTCATCCGGTGGAAGCTCCGCATGTCCACGACGAGGTCGCCGTAGCCGAAGAAGGTGCCGCGCTCGGTGACCGCCACCTCCGTCGATCCGGCGCCCTGCACCTTCTCCACCGCGCCGCGCATGCCTTCGGGATGCATCCACTGGCCCTTCTTGACGTTCACCGGCTTCCCCGTCCGTCCGGCGGCGACCAGCAGGTCGGTCTGCCGGCAGAGAAAGGCGGGGATCTGCAGTACGTCCACCACGTCGGCCGCGAGCGCCACCTGTGCCGCTTCGTGCACGTCGGTGAGGATCGGGAGGCCGGTGGCGGCACGCACCCGTTCGAGTGCCCGGAGACCCTCGTCGAGTCCGGGGCCCCGCTCGCCGTCCAGCCGCGAGCGGTTCGCCTTGTCGAAACTGGCCTTGAAGCAGACCGGGATCCCGCGCCGCTCCGCGAGCGACGCGAGCGCCTCCGCGACCCGCAGCATGAGCGTGTCGCCTTCGACCATGCAGGGCCCGGCAATCAGGAACGGGGCCCGGCCGAAGGTCCATGCCATCAGCGCGGGGTCTCCGCCAGGTTGACCTGCGTCTCCACCGGCGCGTCCACCGTCGCGCGCCGCTCGAGGGCGGCACCGATGAATCCGGCGAACAGCGGGTGCGGACGGGTGGGCCGCGACTTGAGCTCGGGGTGGAACTGGCAGCCGATGAACCAGGGATGGTCGGGAAGCTCGATCAGTTCCACGAGCCCGCCGTCGGGCGACTGCCCGGAGAGCCGGAGTCCGAACTCCGCCAGCACGTCGCGATAGGAGTTGTTGACCTCCCACCGGTGACGGTGCCGTTCGCTGATTTCGGTGGTGCCGTACGCCTCGGCCACCTTGGAGCCGGGGCGAAGCCGCGCGGCATAGGCGCCCAGCCGCATCGTGCCGCCGAGGTTGCTGACTTCGCGCTGGGAATGCATCAGGTTGACCACGGGCGAGCCGCATTCCGGCTCGAACTCGGTGCTGTTCGGGTCGGGGAGCTGGCAGACGGTGCGGGCAAACTCGATGATGGCGATCTGCAGGCCGAGACAGATGCCGAAGTACGGGAGGTGGTTCTCCCGGGCCCAGCGCACCGCCTCGATCATGCCCTCGATGCCCCGCACGCCGAACCCGCCCGGCACCAGCAACCCGTCGACATCGCCCAGCAGCTGGGCCGCGGCGTCCTGGTCGGTAAAGAGGTCGCTCGACATCCATTCGATGGCCACGTTGCTGTCGTGCGCGATGCCGCCGTGGATCAGCGCCTCCTCCACCGACTTGTAGGCGTCGTGGAGGTCGGTGTACTTGCCGACGACGGCGATGCGCGTCTTGTGGGTCGGCCGGAGCACCCGGTCCACGATGGTGTGCCAGGGCCGCAGGTCGGGGTCCTTGGTCACCAGCCGCAGCCGTTCGCAGACTTCACGGTCGAGCCCCTGGTCGTGCAGCCGGATCGGGATCTCGTAAATCGACTTGCAGTCGGGGCTCTCCACCACGCAGGAGAAGTCGACGTTGCAGAACAGCGCGATCTTGCGCTTGATGTCCGCGGTGAGCGGCCGCTCGGTCCGGCAGACGAGGATGTCGGGCTGGATCCCGATCTGCATCAGTTCGCGGACCGAGTGCTGGGTCGGCTTGGTCTTGACCTCGCCGGCCGCCGCAATGTACGGCACGAGGGTCAGGTGCATGAACAGCGCGTTGTCCCGCCCGACTTCCTGGCGGAATTGCCGGATCGCCTCGAGGAACGGCAGCGACTCGATGTCGCCGACGGTGCCGCCGATCTCGGTGATCACGACGTCGTGGCCCGGCGCGGTCCGGCGGATGGCGTTCTTGATCTCGTCGGTGATGTGCGGAATGACCTGCACCGTCGAGCCCAGGTATTCGCCCCGCCGTTCCTTGTTGATCACGGTCTGGTAGATCCGGCCCGTGGTGACGTTGTTCTGCTGGGAGAGCGACCGGTCGATGAACCGCTCGTAGTGGCCGAGGTCGAGGTCGGTCTCGGCGCCGTCGTCGGTGACGTAGACTTCCCCGTGCTGGAACGGCGACATCGTGCCGGGGTCCACGTTGATGTACGGGTCGAACTTCTGCATCGTGACCGAGAGGCCGCGCTCGACGAGCAGCCGGCCCAGCGAAGCGGCGGCGATGCCCTTCCCGAGGGAGGAGACGACGCCGCCGGTGACGAAGATGAACTTGGTAGCGGATGGGCCAGTGCTCATGGGTCTACCTCACGAGGGCGTGCCAGTGGGCTTCCGCCCGTTTCAGGTCGTCGGGCGTGTCGACGCCGGGCAGCGCGGAGGCGCTGAGGCGCGTGACGCCGATGGACATTCCATGCTGCAGGGCGCGGAGCTGCTCGAGGCGCTCCACCAGTTCCGCGGGCGTCGGGGGCAGCGCCACCCATCGCGCGAGGGAGGCCCGGGTGTAGGCGTAGATCCCGAGGTGCTGCCAGTAGAGCCCGTCCGAGGGGTCGTCGGCTTCACGACGGTACGGGATGACGGCGCGGGAGAAATAGAGCGCCCGGCCGTTGAGGTCGGTCACGACCTTCACTCGCGCCGGGTCCTTCACGAGTTCCAGGTCGAGCGGGGCGGCGGCGGTGCCCACCTCGTCTCCCTGCGCGACGCGCGCGAGGGATCCCTCGAGCGCCTCCCGGTCAAGGAACGGCTCGTCGCCCTGGATGTTGACGATGACGTCGAAGTCCCGGTATTCGGGGCGCGACGCGACCTCCGCCACCCGTTCGGTGCCGGTCGTGTGGGCATCGTCGGTGAGGACGGCCGACACGCCGGTCCGCTCCACCACCTGGGCGACCATCGGAGAGTCGGTCGCCACCACCAGGCGGTCGACAAGTTCATACGCCGCCACACGCTGGACGACCCGGGTGACCAGAGGTTCCCCGGCCAGGAGCTGAAGCGGCTTGTTGAGGAGGCGTGTGGACCCGAGACGGGCCGGGATGACACCGAGGACGCGCATCCCAAAAGCTAATAGGGAGCGGCGTCCCCGTCAAAAGTCGTGCCGGGATTGGATGTAGCTCTTGACAAACGGCTATAACGCTGTGCCGTAATGACTTATGCGCCAGGCCTCAGCACAGCCACCAGCAGGAGGGCGGCGATGACGATCGCCCCGACGATCAACGCGAGCCGGCCCGCCCTCGGCAGGCGTGCCCACCAGGATCCGGAGGGCTCCAGCGCGGCCCCGCCGAAGCCGGGAAGGCTGGGCGTCCCCATCGCTTCAAGGGCCAGCGGGATCTCCTCCGCGCGCTGGAATCGCTGCCCCGGATCCTTGACGAGGCACTTCATCACCAGCGCCTCGAGCATCGGCGGCACGTCCATGCGGCGACTGCGCGGCGGCATCGGCTCGACGGACACCTGCGCCGCGAGCATGCCCTGCGGGGTCGGGGCGTCGAAGGGCACCTGACCCGTCAGCATTTCGTAGGCGACGATGCCGAGCGCGTAGATATCGGCGCGATGGTCGATCTGCGGGTCCCCCGCCGCCTGCTCCGGCGCCATGTAGGCTGGCGTCCCGATGGTGAACCCCGCCGTGGAACGGCCGGTCACCACCGCATCGGTGGCCTCGCTGAGCGCCTTCGCCACGCCGAAATCGCTGACGAGGGCGTGCCCTTCCTCGATCAGGACGTTTTCGGGCTTGATGTCGCGGTGGATGACTCCCGCCCGGTGCGCGCGTCCGAGCGCGTCGGCGATCTCCCGGATCAGGCGGACGGCATCGGGGATCGGGAGTGCGCCCTCGTTCTCGATCCGCTCGCGGAGCGTCTCGCCTGACACGTAGGGCATCACGTAGAAGAGGAGATCGTCCACCTGCCCCGAGTCGATCAGGCCGAGGATGTGGGGGTGGTGGAGCTGGGCGGCGATATGAATCTCGCGCAGGAAGCGCTCCGCGCCGATGGCGGTGGCCACATCGGGCTTGAGGACCTTGATCGCCACCCAGCGATCGTGCCGCACGTCCTCCGCGAGGAACACCGTGGCCATGCCGCCCTCGCCGATCAGCGCCGGCTTCCCGTCCACCCGCATTTCGAGGCGGTAGCGGTCGCCCAGGGCGGCGGCGACGCGGGTGGCGAGGTCGGGGGTCATCATTCGGCTTGTGATGCGGCGGTCGGGGGGAGGGCGCGTTCGGCGCGGGCGGCCGCGGCGGTGTCGCCCGTGGCGCGCGCCGCGGTGGCGAGCCCCCGGAGCGAGAGCCACCGACCAGGCTGCAGCGCGAGCGACCGGGTAAAGGCCTCCTGGGCTTCCTGCGGCCGCTTCATGGCGAGGAGCATTTCCCCCCGCAGCTCCCAGGTCGGCTTCACGACGCTCGGCGGGCCAAACTCGACCGCGAGCGCGTCTTCGGCGGCGTTGGCCTCCGCGATCAGGGTGAGGGCCCGTCCCTGTTGCCCCTTCCGGAACGCGATGGCGGCCTCCAGTGCGCGGGCGAGTGCGAGCACGGTTCCCGGCTGGGTGTCGTCCACGCGTGCCTCGGCCCTGGGAAGGAGCGACGCGAACCTGGACTGGTGCGCCGCGGCTGCGCCGAGCTCCCCTCGCTGCACGGCGGCGAACCCCCGGGCGAAGGCATCGGACGCCTCGGCCCCGACCCGCATCCCCGACAGCACAAGCGGTTCGGTGAGGATCGGGGCGTGCCACTGCCCTCCGTTGATGACCTGTGCGGCGCGCATCTGCAGGAAGTAGCTCGCGCGGCCGCCGTTGAGGGTCGTCCCCGAGTTGGCCAGCACATCATGGAGCAGCGCGTCGGCCTCGGCGGTACGGCCGAGCTGCAGCAGTCCGTACTGCAACCACTCGGTATAATGCCCGGGCGTCCACCGCGACGGATCGGGACCGGCGGCGATGATGTTCTGGCTGACCACCTCGTCCCACATTCCCAGGGCCAGGAAGATGTGCGTCGTCATGTGCTGCGCATGCGGCGCTCCCGGCGCGATCCGGGCGTAGGCGCGCGCGGCCGGGAGGCCGATCGAGGCGTGCTCCGGATCGTCATAGGCGTGGATGGTGTAGTGCGCCGCCCCGGGATGGTCGGGGTACCGCTCCAGCAGGGCGAGGGCGATGGCACCCGCCTGCATGTAGGTCGGAATGACCCGGTCGCCCTGACTCAGGCCGAGGAGCGCGAGGGCGTGGAAGGCCTGCGCCTCCGCGTCGTCGGGATAGCCGGCGGCGAGCGCTTCCATCACGTTGGCATAGAGGGTGTCGCGCGTCGGCTTGGATCCGCCGGTACCGTAGAGCTGCTCCACGGCGGCCAGGTAGCCCTGTTCCCGCGCCGTCGGCGCGCGCGCCCGCCGTGCCTCGGGCGTCGCCGCCAGCCTGCCGAGGGCGGCCAGCGCCGCGGTGCGATCCTGCTGGTTCCAGACCGGATGGTTGTAGGTCATCGCCTCGCCCCAGTAGGCGAGGGCGAAACCCGGCTCGAGCTGCTGCGCCTCCCGGAAGGCGGAGGCGGCCGAGCCGTACTCGAAGCTGTGGAGGTAGAGCACCCCGCGGATGAACGCCGCCTGCGCCTCGGGCCCCGCCGACGTGGGGAAGTCGATGGTCCCCAGCTTCGGTTCCTGACCGTGCGCCGGGAGGGCGACCAGCGAGGCGAGGAGAAGGATCAGTGCTCGGGCCAAGGATCGGCTCCCGGAGGGGCGAGGAGATGAAGTGGCAGTGGTGGGAATGTCCGTGCGACGGCCCCCGGCCGCAAGTGCGCCGGGGGCGTGGCCCGGGTTCAGTCGAGGCCGACCTGCAGGACCCCTGTCACCTCGGGGATCGCACGCAGGGTCTGGATCAGCCCGGGGCTGAGATGGACGCCCACGCCGATCGCTGCGAGCACCTCCCCGCCCGCTTCCAGCCGGGACACGTGATACTGGCCGATGTTCACGCTGGCCGCCGCCAGCGCGGTGCCGACCTGACCGATCACCCCTGGGACGTCCCGGTTCCGCAGCAGGACGATCGAGCCCTTGGGAAGGATGTCGACGTGGTATTCGCCGATGCGGACGATTCTGGCGTGCGCGCCCTCCAGCACCGCACCGCCGACCCGGAACGTCTCGCCGGCGCCGGTCAGTCGGACTTCGAGATACTCGGCGTAGTCGTCGCGTGGACTGAGGCGGGTGCGCTCCGTCGCGATGCCGCGGCCGGCGGCGAGGTGCGTCGCGTTGACGACATTCACTTCCCCGTGACCGAGCACCTCCGAGAGGACGCCGATCAACGCCGCGGCGGTCAACGGCTGGAGTCCGTCCTCCTCGCGTCCGGCATAGCGCACCTCGAGCGTCTGCAGCCGCGCGCCGGCCAGCGTGGCGCCGATCCGTCCGAGGCGCTCCGCCAGGTCGAGCAGCGGCCGGAGCCGCCGCATCTTCTCGCCGCCGACCCCGGGGGCATTGACGGCACGCGTCAGGTCACCGTCGACGACGGCGTCGCGGCCGGCGGCGGCGATCTCGAGCGCCACGTTCTGTTGCGCCTCCTCGGTGGACGCCCCGAGGTGCGGGGTCAGGACGACGTTGTCGAGGGTGCGCAGGGGATGCTCGGCAGGGAGCGGCTCGGTGTTGTAGACGTCGAGCCCCGCCCCGGCGATGGTGCCGGCCCGCAGCGCCTCGATCAGCGCGCCCTCATCGAAGATCTCGCCCCGGGCCACGTTGAGGACGAATGCCGTGGACTTGAGCTTCGCGAGCCGTGCTGCATTGATCAGCCCGGTGGTGCCGTCGGTCAGCGGCACATGCACCGACAGGACATCGGCCTGTTCAAGTACTTCATCAAGGGTGGCCAGTTCGGCGCCCAGCGCCTTGGCGCGGTCGGCCTGGAGAAAGGGGTCGTGGATCAGCACCCGCATGCCGAAGGCGCGCGAGCGCTTGGCGACTTCGCTCCCGATCCGGCCGGCACCGACCAGCCCGAG
>JAHECL010000132.1 GCA_024641745.1 Gemmatimonadota bacterium
CGGCTGCTCCCCGAGGAGGCGCGACCGGTCGAAGGAGACCCGCTTGGAGGCGAGCGCCTGCTCGAGCATCGTCCGCACGACCGGCGCGGCCACGTCGCCACCATAGATGCCACCGATGCTCGGCCCGTCGATCTTCACGACGACGACCAGCTGCGGGTCGTTCGCCGGAAACATTGCGGCGAAGGAGGCGACGTACTCGTCGACGTACCTGCCGTTCCGCACGCGGCGGGCGGTCCCGGTCTTGCCCGCCACACCGTACGCTCCCACCTGTGCCCGGCCACCTGTTCCGCCCCGCCCGCTGGCACCCCGGAGAAACTCCCGCAACTGCGTGGCGACCTGCGGGGGCACGACCTGGCGGACCGGTTCCGCCTGATGCCGGTACAGTACTGCCCCGTCCACCGTCCGCACCTCACGCACCAGCGTCGGGGTCAGCAGGATCCCGTCGTTGGCGATCGCGGCGTAGGCCGCCGCCAGCTGCAGCGCGGTGACTTCGAAGTAGTAGCCCATCGCGATGCTGACCCGGCTGAGTTCGGGCTGCCAGCGCTCCGGGCGATAGACCACACCGCGGGACTCCGACGGGAGCTCCACGCCGGTCGGCGATCCGAACCCGAAATCCCGCAACTGCTGGTATTGCTCGGCGGGAGTGAGGCGGTCGGAGAACTTGGCCATCGCCACGTTGCTCGAGACCTCGATGGCGTCTCCCAGCGACAGCATCCCCGGCTTCGCATGGACATCCTCGATGGTCCGGGTCTTCCCGTTCGCGAGCGGCATCTCCCACGTGCCACCCTCGTTGCTGACGCGGTCGCCTGAATCGACCCGCTCGTGCACCAGCAGGGCCGCGGCGGTGAAGAGCTTCGCCGTGGAGCCCGGCTCGAACGGCTCGGTGAATGCCATCAGGTCGGGCTTGCCGTTCTTCTGCGACGCCACCGCCAGGATCTCACCCGTCCGGGGATCGAGGAAGACGACATCCCCGCCCTCGGCATCGAACTCCCGCACCGTCTCCGCCAGGCTCTGCTCCGCGATGTCCTGGAGTTCGGCGTCGATGGTCAGGACGACGTCGTACCCCGACACGGGATCCTTGCGGAGCCGGCCCGGGGACTCGTACCGCCTGCCACGGCGGTCCTTCAGGACCACCTCCTCCCCCGGCGTGCCGGTAATCAGCCCGTCGAGCGCCCGCTCGAGGCCGGAGGCGGCGTTGCCCTCGGGATCCATCCGCCCCACCACCCGCCCGGCCAGCCGCTGCGACGGGTAGAAGCGGAGGTAGACGCCTTCGATGTGCACCCCCTTGAAGGCACGCAGGGGCTCGACGTCCGTGGCGGTGAACGGCCCGTAGAAATAGAGGTAGGGTTTTTCGGCGGCGAAGTCCCGCCGCAGCCTGGCGCTGGACTGATCCAGCTGACGGGCGGCGACGCGGATGAGGGCGGAGCGTTCCGTGACCTCGTTTGGCGCGATCCCGACCCGGTAGAACTCCTGCGTGACCGCCATCGGGAGCCCGCTGCGGTCGTAGAGCGTCCCGCGGCGGGCGGGGATGGTCCGCCGTTCGGTCCGGCTCGTCGCGGCCTCGGCGGCATAGCGGCCCCCGTTGAAGAGCTGCACCTGAGCCGCCCGGCCCAGGATGACGAGGAGGCAGAGTACCAGCACCGCCTGAATCAACCCGAGTCGCGCCTGGACGCGGGCCATCAGCGGGTGCCCGCCGCGCCGGGAAACGGCAGGGGCGCCTGCTCGGAGTCACGGGGGAAGTGCAGGTGAAGATCCTCCTGGGCCTTGCGCCCAAGTACCGGTCGGCTTGAGGCGTCCCGGATGCGGCGCTCGAGATCGGCCTGCCGCGCCTCGAGCGTGGCTCGTTCCTGCCGGAGGGTCGACAACCGGCGGGCCGTCCGGAAGGCGGACGTCTGCCGCACCTGAACGGCAGCGGCCACCAGCAGGAACAGCGCAAGCCAGAGCATCACCCAGTGCCGGCCCTTAAGCGTCATCGGCGACCTGAAACACACGGAGCCTGGCGCTCCGCGCACGAGGGTTGGCGGCCAGTTCGTCGGTCGAAGGGAGGATCGGCTTGCGGGGCGCCAGCCGGCCAAGCGGGCGCCCACGGCAGGTGCAGATCGGCTGGACCGGAGGACAGACGCAGGCGGTCGCCCACTCCCGGAACAGGTGTTTCACCACCCGATCCTCCCCCGAATGATAACTGATCACCGCCAGGCGCCCACCTGGCGCCAGGCTGTCGCGCAGCGCCGGGAGGGCGAGGGCGAGCCCCCGCAGCTCATCGTTCACCGCGATCCGGACCGCCTGGAAGAGCCGCGCAAAATCGCCGGGCCCTGAGCGCGGGCCAAGCACTCTCCGGATCGCGTTCACGAAGTCATCGCTGATGGCGAGGGGCGCGTGCGCCCGGCGCTGGACGATCTCATCCGCCAGACGACGAGCCCGTGGTTCGTCCCCATACTCGGCGAAGACCCCGGCCAGTTCCCCTGCGAGGGCGGTGTTGAGCAGGTCGGCCGCCGTGGGGCCCGATCGCGACATCCGCATGTCGAGCGCCGCCCCGCGCCGGAAGGTGAACCCCAGCCCTTCGTCGTCGAACTGACGCGAGGAGACCCCCAGGTCCAGCAGGATGAATTCGGGTCGGAAACCCGCGATCGCCGTGAGGGCCTCCGACGAAGCGTACGGGGCATATAGGTACTGGATGCGGTCCGTGCCCAGGCGCTGCCGTGCCCGCACGATCGCCTCGGGGTCCCGGTCGATTCCCAGCACGGTCGCGCCGGCCGCCCGCATCGCCTCCGTGTGCCCGCCGTCCCCCAGCGTACAGTCCACCGCACGGGTGGCACCGGCGGCCGACTGCACGACGGCATCCAGCAGGACGGGAAGGTGGAAGTCAGTCACCGGCGATCCAGGGAGGCGGCGGAGAAAGAGAACACCCCGTCCGCCAGGGCGAACGGGGTGTCGGATACTCTGGGAGCGGGGCTGACGGGGCTCGAACCCGCGACCTCCGCAGTGACAGTGCGGCACTCTAACCAAGCTGAGCTACAGCCCCCGATACAGCGCCACATAATAACCGGAGGCGGCTCCGGGTGGAAGCCCTACTTGCAGTAGGCCTTGAGCATGGACGCGACGCGCGGCTTGTACTGCGCGACGTAGCCGAGGTACTTCGCCACGTCCTCCGGCTTGGCGCTCTGTCCGAGGCGAAACGCCGTCTCCGCTTCGGTCAGCAGCCCTTCTTCCTGCCGGGCGAAGTCGCACGACTTGTTGAACTCCGCCTGCTTGTCCACGTCCGGGATCTGCAGGAAGGTGGCCAGGCCGAGGACGTAGTTGGCGGTGGGTGCAACCCGGCCGTTGGGATCCGCGGCGGCCACCGCCGTGCGGAGCACGTCGGCGGCGAGCGGCAGATTCTGCCCCTCGGCCTGCAGGAGCGGCAGGGCCCCGTTGGTCAGGACCGCGGCCGCGCCTTCGTCGGCCTGCGCATCACCGTTGCGAATGACGTACTTGGCAAAGACCAGTGCCTCGGCGACCCGCTTCTGCTCCGAGAGCGCCTTGGCGGCGGCGAGGGCCGGCCCCACGGCGGTGGTGTCGATCGCCATCAGTCGGCTGGTCACCGTGATCAGGCTGTCGGTCGGACCGGCCAGACTGTAGGCCGTCACCAGCTGACCGAGCAGCGAGGTGTTGTCAGGGAACTTGTCCACGCCGAGGCGGGCCCACTTCAGCAGGGCTGCCGTATCGGGCTGGACGGCGGCGAACACCGTGACCTTGAGGAAGTAGGTCGAGTCGGCCCGGTCCGGCGCCTCGAGGTAGACGTGCTCGAGCGCCTCGATGGCCTTCGTGTAATCGCCGAGCGTGGCGTAGGCGTTGCCCAGCAGGTCCCAGAGATCGGCATTCGAAGGATCGAGCCGGATGCCCTCCATCGCCACCTGGACGGCGGCGTCCGGCCGGCCGTACTGGAGAAAGAGCTTGAACGCCGACTCGCGCAGCGCCTGATTGGTCGGCGCCGCCAGCAGCATCCGCTGGTAGGCATCGATGACCCCGGCGCTGTCGGCCTGGGTCTCGTATTCCTTGGCCAGTGCGGTCCAGGCGTAGAGGCTCTGCGGATCGCCCTTGACTGCCTGCTGCAGGCTGGCGACCACTTCGGCCGACGGGGCCTGCCGGTCCATGGCGAGCTGTGCGAGGCAGTACTGCGCCAATCCGTTGGTGGGCAGGATCTGGATCGCCTTGCGGGCGGCCTCTTCGGCCTTGTCCGGCTTGCCAGCCCGCTGGTCGACACAGGCCTTGGCTTCGTCGGCGGACTTGACGGCGGCCGAGAACTCGTTGGCGACGGTCTCGCCGAACTGCTTGGGGGACTGCCCTGGCGCCTGACGGACGACCACGACATTCCCGGCATCGTCGTTCAGCCCGGCGAGCCGGGAGGTCATCACGTAGACGCCCGATTCGTTCTTGCCGAGCGAGGACGTCATGAGTACCCGGGCCTGGAGCTGCTGGGCAAGCACGCGGGCGACGACCGGGGAAAGAATGGCGTCGGCCGGGTAGCCGTACTGGACCAGCGCCGACTGCATCAGGGACTGGGGCACCACCTGGTAGGTCGAGCCGCTGACCCGCTCCATCCGTGACCGGAGCGCCTGACCGACCTCGACCGCCAGCGCGGAATCGCCCTCGACGAAGGCGTAGGGGGTGGCCACCATCAGCTTCGGGGCAGCCGCGGCCGACGTCCCCAGCCGCCTGGCCCCCGAGGGGATCTGGGCGTGCGCCGCGGGAAGGGCGAGAAGCGCAAGGGCGACCAGCGGGGCAAATCGAATCAGGCGCATCGCTGCGGCCTCCTGAGAAGCAAGTCGAATTCCATGTACGGTCGGGTCCGGGCGAGGCCCGTTCCATGGGCGAAGAGGGACTCGAACCCCCGACATCCTGCGTGTAAGGCAGGCGCTCTGACCAGCTGAGCTATTCGCCCGGCAGTCGATCTGGCGTGGCCAGAGCCCTAGAGCGCGATCCCCAATGGGAGAAGGACGCAATAGCCGAGCACCAGCAGCACGGCCGCCAGGCTGGTGCTCCCGGACGAGAGGAGCAAGTATCCAGCCACCAGCGACACGACACCGGCCCCCAGCAGGGCCAAGTTACGGGGCCCCAGAGGGATAGCACGCGATTTCGAGGCCTTGGAACTTTCGGACATAAGCGATGAACCCTAGCCGGGTGGCTCACGATGGTCAAGCGCCGTGACCTCGCGGGAGGCCGGCGCTCGATGGAAGATGTCCCCGGAATCGGCCAGCACTGTGGCGTCGGGCAGCAGCTCCTCGGCCGGCATCGACCATCCAACGTCGAGGGCCTCCCGCCGAGGTCGCTCGCGGCGGCGGCGTACCCCGAAGGCCAGGGCCAGCAGGAGCGCCATGGCGAGCCAGAGCCCTGTCCCG
>JAHECL010000133.1 GCA_024641745.1 Gemmatimonadota bacterium
AGGGAGGCCGACTCGAGGAGGCGCTGGATCGCGGCGGCGGTGACCTCCGTGGTCCGGCCGCTGTGTCCTGCGTAGACCCGGGCGCGGTAGTCGGCGCCGACGGCGCCCAGGTCATCCATGACCGCCTTGCGGGTCTCGTCGGTGAATCCGCGGTCGAGCTGCGGACGATGCAGGTCCAGCACCTCCGCGACCGAGTCGAGCAGGTACGCCGCCTCCTCGGTGAGGTGCGCATCCCCGGTGAGCAGGTTCCGGGCGAACTCGAGGAACCGTCGCAGCTGCGCGAGAGTCACCACCGACATCCCCCAGCCGACGAGTGCGTTGTTGGCGTCGTTCCACTCGGGGCGCTGGGTGTTCATCCAGATGCCGCCGTCGGGCACGAGGTTGACGATCTTCGCCAGCACCAGGGTCAGCAGCTTCTCGGCCAGCGTGACGTGCAGGAGTCGGCCGTCGACTCCGTGGACGAGGCGGCCGTCGGATCCCTCCTCGCGCACCCGGGCGTCGACGAGTGACGCATGCGCCTCATCGAACTCGACGGTGTTCCGGGGATCGAGGATGGTGTCCGCATAGGAGGCGAGCCGGTACGGCACGTCGGCGTAGGTGAACAGCGCGACGTCGAGCAGCTCGCGAAGTCGGCCGGGATGGAAGCGCTCCGAGGTCTCCATGAGCCGGAGCAGGTAGATGATCTGGTGATCGCTCCAGTAGCCGATGTTGGCCCAGGGGTTGTCCGGCTCGGGGACCTCCCAGTCGACGCCGTCCCGCGAGATCCGGTACGGGTTGTAGCCGTCGGCGGTCGTGGCGTCGACGAAGATCGTCACCATCGACTCGAGGAACTCGGGGAACGACCACGCCAGTGCCTCCCAGTTCTGGAAGATGTCCCGCCAGTTCCCCTCGTAGTTCAGCCGAGGCCTGCCGTCCTCGTCGCGCAGCGTGATCCGGAAGCTGTTCCAGGGGCGCGACGGATCCCCGTGCCGTCGGCTGAAGGTGAGCGGCAGGTACTCCAGGGCGAGGCGGAGCAGGTCCGGATCCGCCTGCGCTCGCGCTCGATCGAGGAGGTCCTGGAGCGGGAGCTCGTCGGGGAGCGCACGGAGGAACCTCTCCTCGCGCCGCGCGGTCTCCGGGCTCCGCTGCTCGATGAAGCCCTGCACGTCGCGGGCCTCGATCCGGTACCCGTCCACCGGCACCCCGCCCCGCATGACGTTGAAGAGCACATTGGCGAGGTGGTGAACGGTGGCGAGCTCGTCACCAGTGGACTGCAGGGCGTCGGCGGATGCCAGGATCCGCACGAGGTCCATGCCGTTCGCCTGCAGGTCGTCTCGCAGTTCGGCCTCGGCGGCGGACGGACGGGTCAGCAGGTCCCGGAGCGAGACCACGTCGGAGGCGTCCTGCTCCACGTCGGCCGCAATGCTCCACGTCCTCGACTCCCCCGGCTCGAGCCTGATGGTGGTGTGGACGAGGTAGGCGCCGCGCTCGCCGCGGACGTCGTGCTCGGCGGCGAGAGGGCCACCGTGCCGGAAGGCGCGCAGCTGCCTCGTCGAGAGCAGGTGATCGACGCTCCCGAGCCCGACCTGCCAGGCGACATTCGCGTGCAGGGACTCACTCGGCTCGGCGAGGTCGGTCAGGCGCGAGCTCAGCGAGAAGATGCCCAGCCCCGTCTCGTCATCGAGCTCGGACCGCTTGTAGGCGTCCAGGAGGTTGCTCAGCCGGTTCTGCACCTGGACCTCGACGCCGGCCGGGAGCAGGTTGACCAGGCCATCGACGATCTCCACCTCCCGGCCCGCCTGGCCGGTGTTCGCCAGCTCGCACGTGCGGACGACGCCGAACCGACTCGAGGTCTGCCATGTCACCCGCAGCCGCAGGCCCAGGTCGTCGCGCTGGTCCTCGAAGACCAGGGTCGAACCCAGGGTGTCCTTGTAGAGGTTCCGCTGCGACTGCTCGGAGTCCTCCCGCGCGGACGTGATGGGCTCCCAGACGACCGGCGAGGGGCCCGGCGATCCGACACGGAGCAGGGTCAGGCCGCCCGTGCGTCCGGCGCTCTCACTGATCTTGTCGTCGGTGTAGTACGGGAACAGCGGGGCGTCAGGGTGCACGCGGCCTGCGGTCAGTCCGCCGGTGCTGGAGACGAAGAGCCAGACGTCGCCGGCGCCGACGATGGTCATGAAGAAGGGCTCGAGGCGGTCGTATTCGGTGATCCGGTAGAAGCGGCGGCCGCCGAGATCGACGAATCCGTCGTCGGAGTGCTCCTCCTCGGGCGGACGAACCGGCATGTGACCTCCTGGAGACGGCACGGGGCAACATCCCCGCAGCCGGCGGGGCAGTGCACTGCTTCGAGTGTGGCATCGGTGACCCCGCCGCGGGCACGTACGCTCGAACCGTGAGGACGACGCATCGGCCCGGCTACGGGCCTCCCGAGATCCTGTCGATTCGCGATCAGCCGATCCCCGCCCCCGGCCCAGGCGAGCTGCTCGTGCGGGTGCGGGCCGCTTCGGTGAATCGCACGGACAGCGGGGTGCTGCGCGGCAAGCCCTTCATCTTCCGCTTCTTCGCCGGCTTCCCCAACCCTCGGTTCTCCGCGACGGGATGCGACTTCGCCGGCGAGGTGGAGGCCGTGGGTGCGGGTGTCACCGGATTCTCGCCGAGCGATCGCGTGTATGGGCTCGATGACACCGGGCTCGGCTCCCACGCCCAGTACCTCGTGGTGAGCACCGCCAAGGCGGTGCTCCACATGCCCGAGCGCCTCACCTACGCCGAGGCCGTCGGGTGCACCGAGGGTGCGTACTACGCGGTGAACTTCCTCAACAAGGTGACCGTGTCGCCGGGCCAGCGCGTCCTTGTCATCGGCGGGACCGGGGCGATCGGCTCGGCAGCCATCCAGATCCTGGCGGCTCAGGGGGTACGAGTCGACGCTGTCTGCCCGGCCGAGCATGCCGAGCTGGTCCGCTCCCTCGGGGCCACCGAGACGTTCGACTCTGCCCGACGCGATCACCTCGTCCCCGGCGATCCCTATGACGCGGTCTTCGACGCAGTCGGCAAGAGCCGCTTCCATGACTGCCGGCCGATCATGGCCGCGCATGGGGTGTACCTGTCGTCCGAGCTCGGCCCCCGGGGCGAGAATCTCGTCCTTCCGGCGACGACGAGGGTCGCGCGTGGCCAGCGCGTCATCTTCCCGATCCCGCGCAATGTGCGTGGCTCATTGGTGAGCGTCCGCGAGCTGGTGGAGCGCGGTGCGTTCCGGGCGGTCATCGACAGGACGTATGCCCTGGACGACGTGCAGGATGCCTTCCGCTACGTCGAGAGCGGGCAGAAGGTCGGCACCGTCGTACTCGACCCGGGCTAGCCGCCCGCAGGCGAGGTCGGAACGGGGGAGGGGCTCAGCGGTGCCTGGGTCGTCGGCGCGGAGGGCGTGGGCGGGGCCGCGGAGGGTGACCCGATCGGCTCGGGTGCCGGAGTCGGCTTCGCAGTCGGTTTCGGCTTCGGCTTGGGGGCCTTCGGCTTCGTCAGCGGCGCGATCGTCGCCGTGCGCTTCTTGTCCAGGAGCACGACCCACAGCTGCCCCGGCTTGAAGGGCATCAGCGATCCGTCGCCCAGGGTGAAGGTCGTGCCGGACTTCGCGTTGGGCCGGCGCCAGGTCGTCTTCCACACCCGGCCGTCGCGCAGGACCATCGCGGTGCCCTTCCCGATGGTGCGCGCGTGCGGGGTGTTGCCCCCGCCCTTGTCCCAGAACTGCGACTTCGTCTGCTTCACGTACTGGACGACCACGGTGGCGGCGCGCTGACCGCCGCTCCACTCCTCGGCGCGAGCGGGTTGGCCGTTGAGGCTGATCCGGTACTCCTCGTCCTTCTTGTCGTAGGTGAATCCGGCCGACGCGTAGCCCCACGACATCGTCGCGGTACGGGCGTTGCGGCCGCCCTCGGGGCGCGTTGCGTCGAAGACGAAGCCCATGTCGCGCGCCTTGGTGGCCTTGGGAGCTCGCGCGAGCCCCTTCCGGCCGTCGAAGTAGAGGTTGTAGGGGGAGCGGCGGCGTCCGTCACGGCTGTACCCGACCCCCGTGCCGTACGGGGACACGTCGTAGATCGACGCGGCCTTGAGGTAGGGAAGCATCTTGCGCTGGGCGCCGGAGTACCCGAAGGCGGGCCTGCCGTACTGGGCGAACAGGTCGATGTCCGTGATTCGGGCGGAGCGGATGGGACCGATGCGTGCCGGCACCCGACTCGAGAACACGGCGGCGAGCCGCGTGATGCCGTACTCCACCTCCTCGATGTAGACGGCATCCGCGTCGATCAGTCCGGCATGCGGCTGCGCATTGCGGGTGTTGTCGAGCTTCATCACGAGCACCGGCTTGTAGGTGCCGATCGGCAGCCCGTTCAGCGGCGATATGCCGATCGGGTTGGCGGGAAGGGGGACGGCGGGCCGGTCGTCCGGCGGCGGAACGGTGACCTGGCGCTTGGGGCTCGGCTTGGGCTTCGGTTTCGGCTTGGGCCTCGGCTTCGTCGGCTGCGTGGCCGCGCTGGGGCTCGGGGTCGTCGGGGCGGCGCTGGGCGAGGGTGACGCAGATGCCGGGGTGGACATGGGTGCGGTGGGCGGCTGGCCCGTGGCTGCACCCGTCGGACCGGTCGAGGGGCTGGCGGTGGACGCTGATGGCGCTTCGGAGGATGCGGTCGGTCCCCCTGTCGAGACCCCGCGGGACGTGTCGGGAGTCCCGACTGAGCCGGTGGTGCCCGTGATGCATCCCGACAGCACTCCGGCGCAGACGAGCGCGCCGACTGCCATGACGGGTGCTCTCACCACATCAGGGTAGGTCTCCTTGTCGGGCCGTGGCGACAGCCGCCGCCACCGTGTCGTGCGCCGGGTGGCCGGGCTCCTGAGTCGCGTCACGGAATGCGCCTCGGCGCCAGGTGCGGGAGGATGCTGTCATGCCTGAGGCCGTAACGAAGATCCGTCGCTGGAATCTCATCGCAGGGTTCGCGCACCTGGTGCAGCTGATTCTCATCCTCGTGCTCGCGAACGACTTCAGCCTGCCGGTCACGGCCACCTACATGGAGGGGCCGCCGGGCACTCCGCCCTCGGATCCGGTCGTCCTCTTCGACTCGCCCATCGCCTGGGGTGTCGCCCTGTTCTTCGGACTGTCGGCGTTCTTCCACTTCGTGGTGGCACTGCCACCCTTCCAGCGGCGGTACGCGGCGGGACTCCTGGCACAGCACAACTACTTCCGCTGGGTCGAGTACTCGATCAGCTCGTCGGTGATGATCGTCCTCATCGCCCAGATCACCGGTATCTCGGACGCTGCCGCACTCATCGCCATCTTCGGGGTGAACGCGTCGATGATCCTCTTCGGCTGGCTCCAGGAGAAGTACGAGTCGCCCGGGGAGGG
>JAHECL010000134.1 GCA_024641745.1 Gemmatimonadota bacterium
CTACGACCCGCGGACCGGACGGTTCAGTCCGACCGGGAGCATGATCGTTCCCCGCGAAAGCCACACCGCCACCCTCCTCCCCGATGGCCGGGTGCTGATCGTGGGGGGACACCGCGGCCGGCGGGAGAAGATCGTCATCTATGCCAGCTCCGAGATCTTCGACCCGGAGCGCGGTGGTTTCACACCGTCGGGCACGATGGCGATTGTACGCCACAAGCACGACGCAGTCCTGCTGCCCGACGGCCGGGTGCTGGTGAACGGTGGAGCCGATGACCGCGACAACCGGGGGACGTACCGGAGCACTGAGTTCTACGACCCGGGAACCGCCCGTTTCTCCCCGGGGCCGGAGATGGTCCTCGCCCGGTACAAGCATCGGGGCACGACGCTGTCGCTGCCCGATGGGACGTTTCTCGTGGCAGGTGGCGCCCCGCAGGCCGAACGATTTGACCCGGCCGCAGGTCGGTTCGCCCTCGTTGCGGGGGAGGCGCGCATGGCCGGGCAGTTTTCTGCGGCCGCCCTCCTCCCCAACGGCGGGGCGCTGATCACCGGCGGCTACGGCGGTGGCGAGGGACCTCGCAACATGGCCTGGCGCTATCGACCGTGAGGCCGGGGGGTTTGACAAAGGGGCTCAGGGGCGCAGATTGAGGGGACGACCCCCTGTCACCCCGTGCAGGTCCGCACCGCGCCGGACGTCCCTTCCGGCAGGCGCCTCGTGTGCCGTGTGCCGACCGGGATGGCAGGCGTTCATTCTCTCACGCTGGGGTTCCGCGTGTACGCAGACACCGGCATTCGCATGACCCGGCTCCGGATCGAGTTCGCGGAGCAGTATCCCGCGCTCTCCCCCGGCGTCTGGATGCCCGCCGCCGAGGTGGGGGCGCGCATGCTCTTCTGGCATCTCGAGCTGGCCGGGACGGTGCCGCTCGGCGAGCGGCTGCTGCCCGAGGAACATTTCGAGTTCCAGGGTGGCTGGACCCGCGGTCGCACGTCGCCGCTCCGCACCCGTGCCTATGACGCCGACTCCGTCGAGCCCCGCCGCGAGGCCACTGGCTGACCGGCGCTGCGACTCCGCCCCGTTATATTGCGTCACACCCACACCGTTTCCCCCGTGCTTCCGAGGTCGTTCGCATGTCCGACGAAAAGCCTGAGCTCACCCCGATCAGCATCGACCGCCTTGTCGCCGAGCTGCACAGCATGAGCGACATGCGCGCCAACGGCGAAATGAACAAGGACCAGTTCGAGGCGCGGTTCGCGCGCATGATCGGTGAGCTCCGGGACCGGCGGATCGACGCCGACCGCGCCGTCATCGTCGAGGCGCTCGCCCCGCTGGCCACCGACGGCACCCTCCGGCCGGAAGAGCACTATCGCCTCACCAAGAAGCTGGGGCTGATTTGATCGCTCGTTCGCTCGGCCCCGGCGCTCCACACGTGCCCCCGGTCGGTTTCGGGGGCATGCCTCTTTCCACCGACGGCCGTCCCGATGCCTCGGTGGGGGTGCGGGTCATCCACGCCGCGCTCGACGCCGGCGTCCGCCTGCTCGACACCGCCGACGTGTACTGCCGGTCCGACCAGGACCTGGGGCACAACGAGCGCCTGGTGGCGCGTGCCCTCGGGGAGTGGAACGGCCCGCGCGACGAGGTCATCGTCGCCACCAAGGGGGGGATGACCCGCCCCGACGGCCGCTGGGAGCGCAACGGGCGCCCGGAACACCTCCGACAGGCCTGTGACCGGTCCCTGCAGGCGCTGGGCGTCGACCGCATCGATCTCTACCAGTATCACGTGCCGGATCCGGAGGTGCCGTTCGGCGAGAGCGTCGGGATGCTGGCGGAGCTGCAGTCGGCGGGAAAGATCCGGTGGATCGGACTCTCGAACGTGACGGTGGACCAGATCAGCGCCGCGCGGCGCCACATCGAGGTCGTCACCGTCCAGAACCGGCTGAACCCCTTCTTCCGCGAAGCCGTCACCGAGGGTGTGCTGAGCCGCTGCGAAGACCTGGGCATCGGGTTCCTCGCCTACAGCCCGGTGGGCGGTGGCCGCCTGAACAGGAAGCTCCCCTCCCATCCGCTGGTGAAGCAGATCGCCGCCCGTCACGGCGCCTCGCCGCACGCCGTCGTCCTGGCGTGGGTGCTGGAACAGGCCTCCAACGTCATCATCATCCCCGGGGCCCGGACGGTCGAGCACACCCTGGACAGCTGGGCCGCCGGCGACCTGCGACTCGACCCGGAGGAACTCCGGGACCTCGACGAGGCGGAGTTCGACCGGAGCTGAGCCGCAGTGGAACCCGCGCCGTCCGAGTATATTTCCCCGATGCCTCCGACTCCCCGCCGACCGACCGTCACCACCCGCATCGGGTCGGTCGACGTCGGCTCCTGCCATCCCATCGTCGTCCAGTCGATGACGAACACCGACACCGCCGACGTGACGGCGACGGTGCGCCAGGTGGCGGCCCTCGCGCGGGCGGGGAGCGAGCTGGTGCGGGTCACGGTCAACACCGAGGAGGCGGCGCGGGCGGTTCCCGAGATCGTCGAGGGACTCGACCGCATCGGCGTCCCGGTCCCGGTCATCGGCGATTTCCACTACAACGGCCATCTCCTCCTCACGAAGTATCCCGCGTGTGCCGCGGCCCTCGCCAAGTACCGCATCAATCCCGGCAACGTCGGCGGGAAGCGCCGCGACGAGCACTTTCGCGCGATCATCGAGGTCGCCCTCGCGCACGACCGGCCGGTCCGGATCGGCGTCAACTGGGGCTCGCTCGACCAGCAGCTCCTCACGGAGCTGATGGACGCGAACCACCGGCTGGCCCGGCCGCGCGAGGCGCGGGACGTCACGCTGGACGCGATGGTGGAGAGCGCCATCCGGTCGGCGGCGCTCGCCGAGGCGACGGGGATGGCGCACGACCGGATCATCCTCTCCGCCAAGGTGTCCGCGGTGCAGGACCTGGTCGACGTCTATCGGCTGCTCGCGGCGCGGGGGGACTATCCCCTCCACCTCGGGCTCACCGAAGCGGGGCTCGGTACCAAGGGAATCGTCGCCAGCACCGCCGGGCTCGCGATCCTCCTGCAGGAAGGGATCGGCGACACGATCCGGGTCTCGCTCACGCCGGCACCCGGCGGCGACCGCACCGAAGAGGTGCAGGTGGCCCAGCAGATCCTCCAGTCGCTCGACCTGCGGAGCTTCACGCCGCAGGTGACCAGCTGCCCCGGGTGCGGCCGCACCACCAGCACCTTCTTCCAGTCGATGGCGCAGGATATCGAGCGCTACCTGCGGGACCAGATGCCGGTCTGGCGCGAGGCGCGGCCCGGGGTCGAGTCGCTGCGGGTGGCGGTGATGGGTTGCGTGGTGAACGGACCGGGGGAGTCGAAGCACGCCGACATCGGCATCTCGCTCCCGGGGACGGCGGAAGATCCGCGGGCCCCGGTGTACGTGGACGGGCAGCTGCGCGTCACCCTCAGCGGCGACCGGATCGTGCCGGAGTTCCTGTCGCTGCTGGAGGAGTACGTCGAGGCCCGGTATGCGCCGGCCGAACCCGTGGCGGGCTGACGGGATGCGCCGGGCACTCCTCTCGGGGCTGCTGGCCGTCGCGCTGACGGGCGGGGGCGCGCGCCTCGAGGCCCAGACCCCCGGAGTCGGCGACCTGGCCCCGGTCGTCGCGGTGCACGACCTCGAGGGACAGCCGGTGGACCTGGGCCAGTGGATCGGGAAGACACCGGTCTTCCTCCAGTTCTGGGCGACCTGGTGCACCTCCTGCACGGCGCTGGAGCCGGCGGTGCGTGCGGCGGCGAAACAGTATGCCGGAGACGTCACCTTTCTCGGCGTCAACGTGACGGTCGGGGACCCGCGGGACTCGGTGCGCGCGTGGGTCGCCCGGCGTGACCCGCCCTGGCGGGTGCTCTACGATGACCAGGGGGTCAGCCAGCGGGCCTACGACGTAGCGGAGACATCCTACGTCGTCATCATCGACCGCAACGGACGCATCGCCTATACCGGGCTCGGCGGCAGGCAGAATTTTGCCCCGGCCCTCCGGCGCGTGACGAACCAGTGAACTTCATCGAGGCACACCCATGACCGCACGAATGCTCTCCGCGCTGCTCGGCACCCTGTTCCTCGGGACGGCCGCGGCCTCGCCGGCCGCTGCGCAGGACTCGGCGGCCGCGAAGGGTCCGCCGACCGCGATCGCGGTATCGGGACCGGAACCGGGGCGCACGGCGCCCGACTTCACCGCGCCGTGGGCGGACCGGAACGGCATCGGGCCGGACGACGCGCCTTTCTCGCTGGCCGCCCTCAAGGGGCAGGTCGTGGTGCTGGCGTTCTATCCCCAGGACTTCACCTCGGGCTGCACCGCCGAGATGCGGACCTTCGCCGACCAGTATGAGACGCTCATCGGCGATGCGGTCCTGGTCGGGATCAGCATCGACAGCCTCGACACCCACGTCCGCTTCGCGGAGAGCCTCGGCCTGCCGTTCAGGCTGCTCAGCGACCCGCACCAGCGGATCGCCGCCAAGTACGGCGCCAAGGGGTCGGGCACGCAGATGCGCCGGGTTGTGTACGTCATCGGCAGGAACGGGAAGGTGAGCTGGCGTGAAATGCGGTTCGGCGCGACCGATCCGACCGCCTATACGCGCCTCCAGGCCGCGATCGCCGATGCCAGGGGTGCCCAGTGAGGGTCCGGGCCCTTCTGCCCGCAGTGGGCCTCCTGGGCGTTCTGGCGGGGCCCGCCCTCGCGCAGGACGGCAGCGGGTCCGGGTACTCCTGGGTCCTCAATGGGCTGGAGTTTTCCGCCTGCGTCGAATTCCTGGTCGAACCCGAGCTTGCCGCGAAGCAGCTGGGCAAGGGGTTCGTGGCGGTGCCGGCGGTCAACTTCGCGCAGCTTTCGCCGGTGTTGCAGCGGGAAATCGACGGCGACGTGGAGCACGGTGCCTGGATCCCCGGCCGGATCTGCTTCCTGGAGGCCCCTGCCATCTCGGCCGGAGGACGGCTCCTGACCACCGAGAAGAAGATGGGGCCCCGCGAGGTCCTGGGGTTCTGGATCATGGCGGCCAGCCGGACGGAGGGGGAGTACCGGCGGGACCAGTGGTACGCGGCGGCGCTCTGGACCAACGACTGGCACGTCGAGAAGGGCACCGAGTCCGCCTACATCCCGATGTCCGCCTTCAAGCCGAGCCTCACGCCGGTCGCCGAGTCGAACCGCCACAGCTATGAGGTGAAGATCGGGAAGACGATCCTCGCCTGGGACGGGGAGCTGGTGGGACGGGACTCGACCGAGTCGGCGCAGTCGATGGAGGCGCAGCTGATTTTCGGCGGCCGCCGGGGCATCGAGTGGAACGGGACGTTCGCGGCCC
>JAHECL010000135.1 GCA_024641745.1 Gemmatimonadota bacterium
GTCGCGACGCAGGTCCATCAGGAAGGCGACGTCGCCTGGGTAGCGTCGATCACCACCTCGACAGGGACGTACCGGGATCGCCCGGTGTCCTCGCAGGGGGCGGAACTGATGGTGCTCAGCTGGACTGACGCCGGCTGGCGCATCCGCTCGATTCACTGGTCCTCCCGGCGGCTCGCCCCGTGACCGCACCTTTTCCCGGGGTCCATCGCTGCCGCCCCGTTCGCTGGAAGTCCCCACCCCTCTCATGCCCACCCCTGGAGACATGATGACCACTCAGGTATCCTGGCTGCTCAGCCTCACCGTCAAGCCCGGACAACAGCAGGCTTTTCGTGCCCTGATGAACGAGATGGTGGGCGCCACCAGAGCCGACGAGCCTGGCACGCTCGCCTACGAATGGAGCCTCTCCGCCGACGGCACACAGTGCCACACCTATGAGCGCTACGCCGACTCCGACGCCGTCATGGCTCACCTCGGCAACTTCGGCGCCAAGTATGCGGAGCGGTTCATGGCGGTGCTGACACCGGTGGGGTTCACGGTCTACGGGTCGCCGAACGCGGCCGTCAAGGAGGCGCTGGCCGGATTCAGCCCGACCTACCTGGCACCGGCGGCAGGGTTCAGACGCTAGGCCCCCGCCGGTCACCCGCCGGCGGCACGGGGTATCTTTCCCGGACCACTCACCCCCGCTGAGCGGCACCACCCTTCGCTGCCCGGCGCCCCCCCGGCACCGGCACCGCTGACCGAGGCTTCGCATGGCACACGTGTCCCATCGACTCTCCAACGCGTTCCAGGGCGCCCTCGCCGGCGGCGGCGATCCAGCCACTTCCCCGCTCTACGTCTTCGGGCCCTTCCTCAAGCTGATCGTCATTGCCGGGGTCGCCGAGGTCACCTTCGGGGCCAGCATCTGGCTCGTGGTGTTCACGGTGGTCATGGTGTCGGCGATGTACCGGCTGGTGATGCGGTGGGTGGTGGACGGCAGCGGCGGCAGCGGGCTGACGGAGGAGGAGTTCGGGCCGTGGGCGGTGAAGGTGAACGCCGGCATCACCTTCGTGGAATACACGCTGACCTTCCTGGTGAGCATCGCGGCGCTGGTGACCTTCATGGCCGACCGGGCGCCCGCCCTCAACGGCGCCCTCGCCGGCCTGCCGCTCCGGACCCTCATCGCCGTCCTGATCAGCATCGGCATCGGCGCGCTGGTCAACCGCGGTCCCAAGACCGCCGCCCGCGCCTTCGGGCCCGCCACCCTCGCGGTGCTTGTCCTGCTCTGGACCATGATCGGCGCCACCATCTGGCAGCGCGGCTTCCACCTTCCCTCCGTCGACTTCCGCGCCTTCACGCCGGACTACTTCCACTTCACCCTGGGCGGCTTTGCGCGGATCCTGGCGCTGATGACCGGGATCGAGATCTTCGCGAACCTGGTGGCCGCCTACGACGGCACCAGCGCGGAGCGGAGCCGGAAGGCCTTCGGCAGCCTGATCATCATCATGGGCACCACCTGCCTCACGATGCTGATCGTCGGCCCCGCCATCCTGGCCGAGGCAGACGTCAGCGACACCCATGTGTCGGTGTTCACCCAGACGATGGACCATCTGCTCCCCGCGCCGCTGCCATGGATCGGCACGCTCATCGGCGTCCTGGTGCTCGCCTCCGCCGCCGCCGCCAGCGCGCAGGGCATCCAGAACCTCGCGCTCGGCCTCCGCTACCGGCATTACCTCCCGGCATGGCTGGGCTCCCGCAACATCTTCGACGTGGCGGACAAGCCGGTCTGGGTGGAAATCGCCATCGTGGCGCTCTGCTTCCTGGCCTTCGGGACGCACGAGGAGACCTACCTCGCCATCTACGCCGCGGGCGTGTTCATCCTCCTCAGCATGACGGGGTGGGCGGCGGCGAAGCGGCTGCTCCGGCAGATGCAGGACACGGTGACGGCGGGGGCCGCGGCGACGCTGACGGGCACCATCATCGCCGCGCTGCTCACCACCGCGGCGACGGTCATCATCTTCGAGGAACGATTCTTCGACGGGGCGTGGACCTACCTGCTCTTCATTCCCGCGCTCTACCTGGTGTTCAGCCGGTTCCGGAGCCGGCTTGGCACACCCAAGCCGCTCGACGAGCACCTGGGCCGGTTCTTCGCCGGGCAGTACCTGCTGCCATTTCAGCGCAACGACATCCCCGAGGATGAATTCGCGATCGAGCGCATCATGGTGCCCCTCGACGGCTCCTCCCTCGCGGAGCACGCCTTGCCGGTCGCCGAGCTGCTGGCCCGGACGACTGCCGGCAGGATCGACCTGATGTCCGTGGCGGTCACCAGGCGCGGCACCGGGGAGTCCGAGCAGCCGAAGTCGGCGACGGAGGCCTACCTGCACCGGATGGCGGAGACGCTCCGGCAGCGGGGGCTCACGGTGGGCTTCAGCCTGCGCAGCGGCACGGTGCCCGAGGAGATCGGACGCCACGGGATTGAGAGCCACGCCGACATCATCGTGATGACCACCCACGGCCTCTCGCGGGTGGAGAAGATCCTGGGCCGCAATATCGCCACCGCGGTAGTGCGGCAGACCGAGCTCCCGGTCCTCCTGATCCGCCCGACCGATGCCTGGACCAGCCGGCATACCGCCTTCAAGCGACTGCTGGTGTCCCTGGACGGCTCGGAGGATTCGGAGGAGGTGCTGCCGTGGGCTCGCGTCCTGGCGCGGCAGTTCGGCAGCACCGTCGTCATCCTGACCGTGCCGGAGACGGAGGCGGAAGTGCCGCGGCTGCAGCACTACCTCGAGTCGGTGGCCGGGGCGCTGCAGGGGATGGGGATCCCGACCGAGATCCGGGTGACCGGGTCGGGCGCGAGCCGGACGATCACGGAGGTCGCCAAGTCCGAGGCCTGCGACCTGATCATGATGGCGACCCGCGGCCGCGGGGGGCCCGAGGAGATCGGCATCGAGGTTGGCAGCGTCACGGAGCGCGTCGCGCTTTCCGCGCACTGCCCGGTGTTCGCGGTGACGGTGGTGGGATTGGGGCGGGGTCAGGCGCCGGAGTAGCCAGCCGCCGCCCTCAAGGGTGCGCCTGGAGAAACACCTCCACGGCCGGCACGACGACGTCAGGCTGCTCGAGATGGGGCAGGTGGCCGGCAGAGTCCACGGGAACCAGGACTGCCCGGGGCATCGCCGCGAGCAGCGCGGCGCTCTCGGCAATGGGCACCCCCTCGTCCTGACGGCCCCATACGACCAGCACCGGTCGCGCAGATGCGCCGACCCGGTTCAGCTGGACCGACTGGTTCGGCGCCACCGCAATCGCCGCGCGCGTGCGCCGCAGCGCCTCGCGGGTTCCCTTGAACTGCTGCTGCACACGGTAGCGCGCCACCCAGTCCGGGTGGCGCTCTGGATGGACGAAGTCGTACCGCTGGTCGGCGGCCATCGCCTCCGTGCCGCCGCGAAACACCATGTACCAGTCCCAGGCGAGCGCGGACCGCTCCTCCGGGGGGAGCCGACGGCCGGTGTTGAACACCGGGTCGATGTAGATGAGGGACCACACGCGATCGGGGTGGACGTCGGCGAAGTTGGTCACGATGGCGGCGCCGAACGAGAGTCCGGCCAGCGCCACGGGCTGCCTGATGCCGAGCGAGTCGAGGAGGCCGGCGAGCTGGCGGGTGAAGAGGTCCAGGTCGTAGGTGGTGCCGGGGCGGTCGGACCAGCCGCGCCCGTAGTAGTCGAACCGGAGCACGCGATAGCCGTCGCGGCCCAATCGCTGGAAGAGCGAATCGGAGAGGTAGGCCGGGACGGAAAAGGCGGCGGCGAGAACGACGACGCGTCCGGTGTCGGGCCCCGCCACCTCATAGTGGGTGACGCCATCGGCAAGTCGGACGAATTCGCCCGGGACCCCGACGCGGGCGCCGTCATCCATCGCGCGAGTTTCGGGGTCCATCACGCGGTACGCCACAAAGGCGCCAGCACCACCGGCGAAGACAAGCAGAAGGATCGGTCGGAGAAGCCGCATGGCGCCCTGGCGAGATGTGGGAACGAGGCCGCGAAGCTAACTTGACGAACCTGACTGCGGAGGAGTTTCGATGATCCCAGGCCACGAGGCCCTCGCACGCCTGCGCGAGGGCAACACCCGCTTCGCGCAGAACGTCCGGGGACCCGACACCTTCGTGAGCCACACCCGGCGCGCGGAACTGGCCGCCGGCCAGGAGCCGTTCGCCATCGTCTTCGGCTGCTCCGATTCGCGAGTACCGGCCGAGCTGGTGTTCGACCAGGGCCTGGGGGACCTCTTCGTCATTCGCGTCGCGGGGAACATCGTGGCCCCGTCGCTGGTCGGCAGCGTGGAGTTTGCGGCGGCGATGTTCCATACCCGCCTCGTGGTGGTGCTGGGCCACACCCAGTGCGGCGCGATCCAGGCCACCCTCGACGAGCTCCTCGACCCCGCCGACGATCACTCCCCCAACCTGCGCGACATCGTCGAACGGGTCCGGCCGGCCGTGGAAGGGCTGGTCGGGACCGACCTGCGGCACGACCGCGCCGCCCTGATGGCGCAGGCCGTCCGGGCCAACATCCGGGCGTCGGCCGACCACCTGCGGCACGGCTCCGCGGTGCTCGAGCAGCTGATCCGCGAAGACGGCCTGCTCATCGTCGGGGCGGAATATTCGCTGGAAACCGGCGAGGTGGATTTCTTTGACGGGGTGCCGAACGACCGCTGACCGGTCCCCTTCAGGACCCGTCAGGCAACTGGCGGGGACGAAAGGCGGCTTCCCGGGTCGCGGTGCCGAAGACCGAGACGGCGTGCAACTCCCCCTCCACCGCCCCAAGCAAGCCCTCAAGCTGCTCCCGACCCTTTCGCAGCGCGTAGCGATATCCCCACCGGACGAGGGCGAGCGTTGCGCCGCCGAGTGCAGACGCACCCACCACCGCGGGCACCGCAATCAATGCCCCCATGAGCGGGGTCAGCCCGACCAGCCCCACCGCCGTCCCCGCCGCTGCGCCGCCCAGCCCCGCAAGCCCACTGACCCACTTGTCGATCAGCCAGGCCTTGCGCAGCCCTGGACGGAGGTCGCCGGACACTGTCATTTCGCAGGCACCAGCGGGCGATCCTACTGGCTTCAGCGCAACGTGAAGTTGGTCAAGCCCAAGCTGGGCCATCCGGTAGCTGAAGAGGACCGACGGGGTTACCACGAGCGTCGTTGAGCTCGTCGGCACGTCGAACACCAGGATGCCGCCGTCGAGCGGATGCCCCCCGACCGTGGTTCGCAGGCGCAGCTCAAACGGCGCACCAGGGCACACGCGCCCGACGGCCTCCAGCACCGCCTGCGGACTGTCAGGAATCACGCGGGTGCACGAGAGA
>JAHECL010000039.1 GCA_024641745.1 Gemmatimonadota bacterium
CACCATCGTCTCCGCGAGCACCGCCTCCGCCTCGTCCACCTCCAGGCAGATCCGTTTCCGGCCGGCCCGCGCCAGCACCCCCACCGCACCTCGTTCCACGGGACACTCCCCGCCCCAGAGCACCGCGGAGAGGCTCACCACCGGCACGAGCCGCTCGCGAACGGCCACCACCCCGCGTACCGCCGCCTCGGTGGTGGGCACGGCGAAGGTGGCGGTCAGGTCGACGACCTCGAGCACTTCGGCCACCTCCAGACCGACTTCCCGCCCGGCGGCCCGGACGAGGAGGTACTGACAGCGTGACGGATCGCTCATGCCGCGTTCATCCCGGCAAGGAGCGTCCCGATCCGCGCACCCACCTCCGAGACGGGCAGCACCAGGTCGGCCCCTCCGGCCGCCTGGGCCTCCTTCGGCATCCCGAAGACTGTCGAGCTTTCCCGGTCCTGTGCGATGCCCGTGCCACCGGCGTCATGAATCCGCCGGAGACCGTCCGCGCCGTCCCGCCCCAGTCCGGTCAGGACGACCCCGATGGCCCGACGGCCGAACCGCTCTGCCACCGAACGAAAGAGGGGATCCGCGGCAGGCCGCACCCCCCAGAGCGGTGGGCCCTGGTCGAGCGCAAGCGAGAGGCCGTCCGCGGCCTGCGTCACTCGCATATGATAATCCCCCGGCGCGATGTAGGCGGTGTCCGAGACCAGCGGGGCACCGTCCTCCGCTTCGACCACCGCCAGTTCGCTCTGCGCGGCGAGCCGCTCGGCGAGGCTTCGCGTGAACCGGGGCGGCATGTGCTGCACGATGACCACCGCCGCGTGGTGGCCCCGCGCGATCCGGGGGATCACCTCTGCCAGGGCCCGGGGTCCGCCCGTCGAAGCGGCGATCGCGACGCAGAATCGCGCGCGGCCGGGCAGCGCGAAGAGGTCCGACGGGAGGTCGGGGCGGTTCGGCCTCGCGAGGACCGGCAGCCGGTGGATGTCCGCCGCCCGCGCGGCCCGGAGGGCCTCCAGCACGCGGCCGGCGAACCGCGCGCGCGAGGCCTCGTCCCGCCCCGCCTCTTTTGCCACCAGTTCGACCGCCCCGAGTTCCAGGGCGCGGATGGCCCCGGCCGTGCCGGGACCGGCGTAGCTGCTGATCACGACGACCGGGCGCGGCGACTCCGACATCAGGTAGCCGATGGCCCCGAGGCCATCGAGTTCCGGCATCTCGAGGTCCATCGTGACCAGGTCCGGCTGGTACTCGTGGACCTTGCGGAGGGCATCGATGCCGTTGCGCGCGGTGGTGACGACGCGAAACTCGCCCGATCCGTCGATGATCTCGGTCAGGAGCCGGCGGATGAGGGCGCTGTCGTCGGTCACGAGGACCGTCGGCAGGCTAGAGATTGGTCACTCCCCGCCGGGCGGTGGACACCTCGACGCGCCCGTCATCCACGAACAGCCGGACCGTGCGGCCATGGTCCTCGCCGACGGCGCTCCCGACCAGCGGGACCCCGTGGTGCTCCAGCGCGGCGCGCACGGCCACGAGATTGCGCTCCCCCATCTGGATGGTGCCGACCGGCTGCAGGTTGGCGAACATCGACGCGCCCCCGGCAATCCTGGCGGTGATCCGCCTGGCCTGTGCACCGCGGTCGACCATTTCCTGGAGGAGAAGCGGGAGTGCGGTCTGCGGGAACTTCCCCGGCGCGGCGTCGCGGCGGCTCAGCGCCGGCGACGGGAGGAGGATGTGCGCCAGCCCCCCGACCACCGCGTCGGCGTCGTGCAGCATGATCGCGACACAACTGCCAAGACCGATGGTCACGAGGATGTCTCCCGTCCCGCCCGTCTTGAACTCGGCCACACGCACCAGCACCTCGCCACCCGTCATGCCGCCCTCCTGAAGATCCGTTCCCGGGCATCCACCAGCGTCAGGCACTCCCGGGCGGGGCCAAGCAGCGTCTCCACCTTGCCGAGCACCAGCAGGCCGCCGGGCGACAGCGCGTCGGCAAACTGGGCAAAGAGCCGTTCCTGCGTGGGCCGGTCGAAGTAGATGACGACGTTCCGGCAGAAGATCAGGTCGTAGGTCGATGCCGGGAACGTATCGCGCGTCAGGTCGAGGCGCTGCACCGTCACGAGGCGCCGGACCGACGCCCGTACCTGCCAGGCGTCCCCCACCGCCTCGCAGTACCGCTCCGTCATCCAGTCCGGCGCCTCGACGAACGAGGCCCTGGGATACCGGGCCGCGGCGGCGCGCGCGAGGCTCTCGCGGTCGATGTCGGTCGCCGCGATGCGCACCCGCTGCGCCCACGCCGGCTGGCCTTCCGTCGCCGCGATGTCGCAGCAGAGCATGGCCAGCGAGTACGGCTCCTCACCGGACGAGCAGCCCGCGCTCCAGGCGCGCAGCCGCCCCTGCCGCGCCTCCAGCAGCCCTGGCAGGAGCCCGTCGCGCAGGCGATTCCAGGTTTCCGGGTTCCGGTAGAACCGGGTGACGTTGATGGTGAGCGCATCCTGCAGTTTCTCCCACTCCCCCGGGCGCTCGTCGAGGACCGCAGCGTACTGCGCATAGGTGTGGGCGCCGCAGGCGCGCATGCGGACCAGGAGCCGGCGCCGAAGGCACTTGTCCTTGTAGGCGTCCAGGGTGAGCCCCGCGCCGCGGGAAATGCGGTCGGTGAGCGCCTTGAACCCCTCGTCGTCGTCGGCGGTCACGCGGGCACGTCCAGGATTTCAAGGTTGGACCGGGCCAGCTGGTGCCCCGGGTTCAGCTCGGCAGCGCGGCGCCAGCAGGTCCGTGCGCGGTCCCGGTCGCGCTGCCGGAACGCCAGGTTGCCCAGCTTGAAGAACAGATCGTCCCCCAGGGCCGGGGCGAGTTTTGCAGCCCGGTCATAGGCCGCCTGGGCATCATCGTACCGGCCGGCGCGATAGAGCAGGTCGCCGAGATTCTTCGACAGC
Source organism: Gemmatimonadota bacterium (assembly GCA_024641745.1). Lineage (GTDB taxonomy): Bacteria > Gemmatimonadota > Gemmatimonadetes > Gemmatimonadales > GWC2-71-9 > SPDF01. Next base: position 2,916 of record JAHECL010000039.1, read on the forward strand.
TGCGGGAGGCTCGGCTCCTCGGCGAGGGTTTCCCGCAGCAGGCGCTCCGCCTCCGTCAACTCCCCGGTCGCCTCGAGGAGCACCGCCAGGTTGTTCCGGAGCACGGGGTGCGTCGGGCAGGCCTTGACGCCCTCGCGGGCGATGGTGAGGGCGTACGACACCTCCCCCGCCGTCGCGGCGGCCAGCGCCGCGGCCCAGTACCACAGCGGCGGGGCCGGCGTCTCCCCGAGCAGTTCGCGCGCCTTGGCGAGCCGCTGCGAGGCCACCTCGGGATCCTCACGTTTCAGGGCGATCACTCCCCAGAGGATCACCGGCCGGGCGTCGGCCGGCGCCCCTGCCACTGCCTCTCCGCACGCCGCCTCCGCGTCGGCCAGCCGACCGGCGCGCTCGAGTGCGAGGGCCAGGTTGTGCAGGCCGGACGGGGCGGCGCCGCCACGCTCCATGGCCCCGCGGAAGGCCTCCACGGCATCGTCCCACCGCGCCTGCCGCAGGGCAATCAGTCCGAGGTAGAACGGCGCGTGTCCCTCCAACGGCCGGAGGTCCGCCACGCGGCGAAACTCGCGCTCCGCCTCGTCGAACATCCCCGTCTTGTAGAAGGCCACACCCAGGTTGCGGTGCTCCTCGACCCGGGCATCGTTCACCCGTTCGGACTGCTGCGTGGCGGACGTGCCCACCCGACGCGCGAACCCGGCGGAGAGCAGCCCGTAGATCGCCTTCCCCACCTCGAACTCCACCAGGCCCGAGCCGTCCACCACGTCCTGCACGTCGTTCCGGCCGTTCAGGAGCGGCAGGATCAGTTCCTGCTCGTCGCTGAGCCGCACCCCCGACTCCGCCAGTCGCCCCTGGTCCGCCTCGAAAACGATGTCCAGCGTGGGGATCTTCTTGGCGATGAGGCTCCATTCGTCCACCCGCCGCGCCCCTTCGAGCAGGAGCGATTCCGGGTTGATGGAAACGAGGAAGTCCTCGGTTTCCGGCCGGACGCCGACCTCGAAGTTGAAGGTGCCGCTGCTCCAGGTGAACAGGTAGTAGACGGCCTCCTCCACCTGCACCCGGATGTGATCTTCGAGTTCAGCGCGGGTGACGAGCCCCATTTCGACGAGGATCTCGCCGATCTTCCGGTCGCGGTCCGCCCCCTGCAGGTCGATCGCGTCGCGCAACTGGGCATCGGTGATGCGCCCGTTCCGGACCAGCAGGTCGCCGAGTCGGTCCCTTCGGTTGACGATCGAGGCGAAGGTGATGCGTCCGTCGTCGAAATAGGTGTAGCCGAAGTTCTGGCGGTCCGCCACGGCCAGGCAACCGGTCTTCCTTCCCAGCGCCAGCAGCTGGATCACGTCGGGAAGACTCGCCTCCTTCAGGCTGCCCTTGATCGCCATCAGCGCCACTCCTCGATGAGCCGCTCGCCGATGTCGGGCCAGTCCAGGACGCTCTTTTCCGGGCTCCGGAATCCCGCGCCGGTCACCCCGCTCGTCCGGGGGCCGCCCGCGGGGCGCGGGGCTGGCGGTGCCGCGCCCTCGAGCACCTCGCGGGCGAGCGCCACATTCGGCTCGACATGCCGCGCCTCCGCGGCGGCGTCGATGCGCTGCACGAGCGCCTGCACCGCCCGCACCGATTCGGCGGGCCGTCCCGCGAGATAGCTCACCAGCTCGGGATCGGCCTTTCCGTACCGGGCACCCAGGAGCCGATCGATGACTGCCTGCCGAACCTCCCGCTCCGGCGCCGGCAGTTCCACGACGAGCCCCCCCAGCAATCGGCTGGCAAGGCGCTCCTCGAACCCGTCGATGGCCCCGGGCGGGACGGAGGAGGCGAAGACGAGTTGCGCCCCGCGCTCCACAAGGTGGTTGAAGAGCAGGAAGAGCTCCTCCTGGGTCCGTTCCTTCCCGGCGACGAGCTGCACGTCATCGAGGAGAAAGGCGCTGACGCGACGGTATCTCGCGCGCCACGGCGCCACCCGATCTCGTTCGACCGCCTCGACCAGCTCGTCCGTGAAGTCCCGTGCATTGAGGCAGGCCACCACCGCCCCGGGCGCCTCCTGGAGGAGGTTGCCGATGCCGTGCAGCAGGTGCGTCTTCCCGACCCCTGCCCCGCCGGTGATCACGAAGGGGTTGTAGGCCGAGCCGGGATGGGCGACCGTCTCGCGTGCGGAGTGCAGCGCGAGTCGGTTCCCGGCCGACTCCACCAGGTCGTCGAAGGCCCAGATCGACTCCGGCGGTGGCGGGGGCGAGGCCCCTTCCCGCGCGCGGACAAGCGCCTCCTCCGCCACCTCGATCGCGTCGGGATTCCGGAATGCGGCATCGTCGGCCAGGTCCTCCGCGAGGGCGGCGACTTCGGCCTGGAGGGCCTGCAGCCGCTCGATATCCGCCACGAACCCGGCGAGGGCGGCCGCGGGATCGGCATCCACACCCCGCTCGAGGAGCCCGACGAGCCGGACGGTCCGGTATCCCTGACCTTCCCAGCGGGCCACCGCTTCCTCCACGCGACGGCGCCATCCCTCGACCTGCCGGCCGAGAGTGTCCGCGACCTCGCTGAGGAAGTCTCCAAATTCATCCGGCGCCGCCGTCACCTCTCCCGGGATCGGTGGCCTCTCCTTCCCCGGCGCCCCGGGCACCCCGGACGGCGGCGGCACATCGCTCGCGGTGCCGCGCACCCCGAGCACGAGCCGCGCCTGTTCGGCGTCGAGCGGCGCGCGGCCAGCGGCCTGGAAGGCGATGATCCGGTTCAGGGCGCCGATCAGCTGCCGGACGCTGTCGAGCGGAAGGCTGGCGATCGCCTCGAGGACCCCCGGATTGAACGTCGCTCCCCGCTCCTCCGCCTTCCGGTGCAGGATGGCGAGGCGGGTCTCGTAGTCGGGCGGGGCGATATCGACGACGAGTCCGCCCGCGACGCGGCGCAGGAGTCGCTCGTCGAACGCCTCGATGTCCGCCGGGGGACGATCGCTGGTGAGCACGATCTGTCCGCCGACAGCTTCCATCTGGTCAACGAGCCGGAGGAGCTCCGCCTGGGTCTCGCGGCGGTGGGTGACGAACTGCACGTCGTCCAGCAGGAGGATATCGGCATCGGCGAACCGGCGACGGTACGCCTCCCCCTGCCCTGCACCCACCGCCGTGTGAAACGCCTCGACAAATTCGTCCAGCGTCACGTATTCGACGATGAGCGCCGGGTTGATCGCACGCGCGGCGTGGCCGATCGCCATCAGCAGGTGGGTCTTCCCGAGGCCGGGACGCGCATAGAGGAACAGCGGGTTGTAGGCGGTCCCGGGGGATTCGGCCACCGCACGCGCCGCCGCCGCCGCGAGCTGGCTGCCCGCGCCGACGATGAAGCCGTCGAACCGCTGCTGCGGACTCAGCACGGGCGTCATGCGGTCGGGCTCCCGGCGGCCAGCCGCTGCAGCACCAGCTCGGAAATCGCCTTGAGCGTCTCGAAGACACCCTGCCCGTGCAGGCAGTCGGCGCCGAAGCTCCGTACCCCTCGGAAGTTCAGGGCGTCGTCGAGTTCGTCGGGATTGAGGATGAGATCACCCGGCAGGTCCTGCTTGTTGTACTGGTAGACGAGCGGCAACTGGCGGATATCCACACCCTGCGCCAGCAGGTTCTCCTGCAGGTTCTGCAGGCTCTCGACATTGTCGTCGTAGCGCCGCGCCTGGCTGTCCGCCACGAAGACGACGCCGTCCGCTCCCTGCAGCACCAGCTTCCGGGTCGCGTTGTAGTAGACCTGACCGGGCACCGTGTAGAGCTGGAACCGGGTGGTGAAACCGCTGATGCTTCCCAGGTCGATCGGCAGGAAGTCAAAGAAGAGGGTCCGATCCGACTGGGTCGCGAGCGACACCATCCGGCCGCGGCGCCCCTCCGGCACGCGGCCGTAGATGTACTGCAGGTTGGTCGTCTTGCCGGACCGCCCCGGCCCGTAGTAGACGATCTTGCAGGTGATTTCCCGCGTCGTGAAGTTGACGAGCGACATCCGTTACCGTCCGAACAGCGAGCGCAGGCTCGCGTTGAGTTCGTTCTCGAAGTCCGCCGCGAGCACCTCGCGGGCGGGCGTCTCCACGGGCGCCAGGGCCGTCAGTTCGCCGACCAGGCGGTCAAAGAAGAGCCGGACGAGCCCGAGGGAAGAATCATGGTCGTAGACCACCAGCCCGATCCAGCGCCCCTGCGGCACGTCGAAGCCGGAGAGAAACACGCCGCGCGAGGGGCCCTGATGCGACAGCGCCCTCGACGCCCCCGACGCCGTGATGCGCCCGAGTTCGTCGGTGCTCGCCATGATCGCGGCCCCGAGGGCCGCGGCGGACATCACGTCGAGCGCCCTGGTGAATCCGTGCTGCGCCACGACCTGGCCGGACGACGTGGTCAGCAGGACCAGCCGGGCCGAGGACTCGGCGAGAAAGCGCTGCAGCGGGTCGGCGACCCAGGGCTCGATCACGCGCATCAGGCGAGCTGCTCCGCCATGCGCCGGAGCTCAAGGCGCACGAGCCCGACGTTGACATCCGGATCGGTGACCGCGACCACCAGCAGGTCCTCCGCTGCCGGCACCGCCAGGAGGGAGCCCCCCTCGGCCTGCAGGTGCACGAAGGCCGGCGCCGACCGGCCTGCGGCCGCGGTCGCCCTGGTGAGGCGGGAGACGACACCGGCGGTCAGCGCCGCGACCGCCGCCCCCTCGATCCCGTCCATGGACGACTCCGCGACCACCAGCCCCTCGTCCGCGGAGACCACCATCGCCCCGCGCACGCCGACCACGCGGGTGATCAATTCCAGTGCCCCGGCAAGGTCGACGTTCACGCGGCACCTGCCAGCCAGCGGCGCGCGGCTTCCGACGCGCGCTCGGCGTGCTTCGCGAGCCGGGCGATGGGGACGCTGCTGTCGCGGACGAGCAGGAGCAGCGCGTCCTCCGTCGGGGCGCAGAGGAAGAAGTTGGCCTCGGCCGTCTCGGCGCCCACGCTGCGCCAGTCGCCGAGCGACAGCAGCCGCGCCGCGCGCGTCGCATCCCGGAAGGCCCCGGCGAGGTGGGCGGCGACGGCATCGCCGACCGGCGCCCCGTCCGGACCGTTCAGTCCGCCGCCCAGCCGCAAGCCCTGCCCGTCGATCAGGAGCAACCCATCCTCGGCACCCTCGAGCCCGGAGAACAGGGATCCGGCACCATCGCCCGAGGACGGGGCCGTGCTCCCGGCCACTGCCGGGGTCCCGGGAGCTTCGCCTGCCGCGGCCGGGACGTCGGATGAGCCTTCCATGCCGGCAAGCCCCTCTCGCACCCGGTCGATCGCCGCCGCCACTCCCTCCGCCTCCGGAGCGATGGCGAGGGCGGATTCGAGGTGCTTCAGCGCACGCGGCAGGTCTCCGGCGACGTAGTAGAGGAAGCCGATCCCCTTGTGGGCCCCCGCATGGCGGTCGTCGAGGCGGAGCGCGATGTCCCACTCATCGAACGCCCGCTCGAGGTCACCCCGATCGCCGAGGACCCGGGCGAGCAGATCATGGGCATCGGCCAGGTCCGGATAGCGGGTCAGCCCGGCGATGGCGATCTTCTCGGCCGCCTCGAGCTGGCCGCGCCGGCGCAGCGCCTCGGCGAGCGGGAGGAACGCCAGGCTCGAGGGATCGGCCGCCAGCTGCGCCGTCAGGACGCGGATGTCTTCAATGCTCATGGCGTCCTCCCAGGGCGTGCTTCAGGGTGTCCACGGCGTCCCGCAGGCGCCGGACGGCGTCTTCCCGGCCCCGTTCGCTGTCGGGGCGAGACTCGAGTGCTTCCCAGCGGGCCCACGTCTCCAGGGCCGCGCCGAACCGCGCCCGTCCGACCTCCGCAAGGCCGAGCAGCCGAAGGGCGGCAGGCGAATCGGGGGCACACTGGAGGGCCTGCGTGAACCGAAGGTGTGCCTCGTCATAGCGAGCCTCGGCGAGGAGCGCGCGGCCGAGCATGACATGCGCGGCCGCCTCCTCCGGAAAGGCGAGCACCCCCTCCTCGGCGGTAAACCGCGCCCGCGCCACCTCGCCGAGGAGGAGCGCCTCCTCGGCCGCCGCCAGGAGCACCGCGAGATCCTGCACCGCCGCGCCGGGATCGTGGCCGGGGACGGCCGGCTCGGCCATGACGATAATACCCGTGGAGGCGAGCCCGAACAGGATGCGGGCGACGTCGAAATCGCTGTGGCCCACCGCGGCGGCCAGCAGGCGGACATCTGTCTCGCCGTCGATGCCGGCGAGCACCTCCCACTCGACAGGCAGCAGGTCGAGCTGGGCACCCTCCTCCTCGACCATCCCGGTGAATCGCGGGACGACACCGAGATGCGGCACCTTCGCCTCGATCCGCGACCACTCGTCGATGCGCCGTGCGGCTTCCATGAGCAGCGATTCGGTCGGGATCCGGACCGTGGCTTCCCCCAGCGCATCAGGAAGCGGCCCATCCTCGAAGGAAAAATACCCTTCCGACCAGCTCATCAGCTCGAAGATGACCTCTTCGACCTGCGCCCGGATCTGGCGTTCGAGTTCCTTCCGTGGGAGGACGCCCATCTCGACCAGGATGTCCCCGAGCCGGTGCCCCGGCCGGCTCCGCTGGACGCCCACGGCACGGGCCACGTCGTCCTCCCGCACCTTCCCGGTCCGGACGAGCAGCCCGCCGAGCGGATGCGGATTGCTGCGGATCTCCGCGGAGACCACCCCGCCGGCGTCGAAATACACCACACCTGCGTTCTGCCGCAGCTCGGAGGTCACCCGCAGGACTCCGGTCTTCCGGCCCAGGTCGAGCAGCTGGAAGACATCGTGGATCTGCAGTTCCTTGAGCGGACCTTCGATCGGCACCCGTTACTCCGAGTCGGTTGCAAGGATGTGGACGAGCTCTTTTGTCGAGCGAAGATGACTCCGCGCGGCCGCCGCGAGCTGACTCCCCGGGGCGGAGCGGACCAGATCCTCCCACTGCGCCGAGGCCTCGCGGTAGCGGCGGGACCGCACCAGGGCCGCCCCATACGCGAGGCGTGCGGGACCGGACTCCGGATCGAACCGCAAAACACGCTCGAAGGCCTCGATCGCCTTGTCGGCCCGCCCATCTTCCAGGAGCAATTCGCCGAGCAGCGTGAGCGCCTCGAGATCCCACGGATCGGCTTCCAGGAGTGCGATGAGGGGCGTCATCGCCGCCCTGGCGGTGTCCACTCGCCGCAGGAGGCGGGCCAGCGCACGCGCGGCGTCCGAATAGGTCGGCAGGAGGTCGAGCGCGCGCTCGTAGGACAGCCGCGCACCGGTCCAGTTGGCGCGTTCCTCCTCGAGCGAGCCCAGTTCGAGCCAGACCTGCACCAGTCCGGAATCGAGCTGCAGTGCGGCCTGGTACGCGTCAAGGGCAGCCTCGCGCTCGCCCAGGCGTCGCGAGACCCTCGCCTGCAACTGGAGGAGGTCCGCGCGGCCGGGGGCCCGGGCCTGTGCCTCGCGCAGGACGTCCAGCGCACGCACCGGATCGCCGGTCTCCAGCCGAACCCGCGCCACGGCCACCAGCGCCTCGACATGGGTCGGTGCCAGCTGGGCGAGGGACTCGGCCCCGGCGACCGCCTCGTCGGCCCGGTCGAGGGCCAGCAGCGACCGCACCTCTCCGAGCAGGGCGCCGATGTCCGCCGGGTCGGTCGCGCGAGCCTCGGCGTAGCGTTCCAGCGCCTCGCCGTGCAGGCCGCGCCTTCCGAAGATATCTCCCAGCAGCACGGCCACCTTGGCCCGGGGCGCCCCGCGAACGCCCGCCCGGGCCAATTCGGCGGAGGCCAGCTCGAGCAGTCCCTTGGTGATGTAGTCGCGAGCGAGCGCGAGGGCGCCGTCCTCTGCCGCCGGCGCCGGGGCGGGCGATGCCTCATCCGGGTCGAGGCCCTCGAAGATCCCCTCGAGGAGCGTCGGGTCGAACACGAAGGCCTCGCCGAGCTCCGCCGCCGTCACGTCCGCGCTGATCTCCGGGACGATCGCGATCAGCGGATCCTCGTACTGCAGGTCGATCGACAGCTGGAACTTCTGCTGGATGTAGTACGGCTCGAGTTCGAGGGCCCGCTTGGTGGCCCGGAGCGCCCCGTCGAAGTCGCCGAGCTGACTGAGCGTGAAGCTGAGGTTGTAATGGGCCGAGGCGTAGGCGGGGGCGGCGTCCACCGCGCGGGCGAAGGCGTTCCTGGCGTCGGCGTAGCGGTGCAGTTCCATGAGGACCAGCCCGATGCCGTTCCATGCGGCGGCGCTGGCGGGATCGTCGCCCAGCACGGCGCGAAAGGTCTCGAGCGACGGCTGGAACCGCCGAAGCTGGAAGAGCAACAGGGCGAGGTTCAGCCGTGGGGCGGCGAGCCTGGGCTGGACCTGCAAGGCGGCGCGGAAGGCGCCCTCCGCCTCCCCGGTACCGGGATCGTAGGCGAGGAGCACGCCGAGGTTGTTCCAGGCCAGCGCATACGCCGGATCGAGCGAGATCGCGCGCTCATACGACTCCCGCGCCGCATCCCGCCTCCCCGCCTGGTGGAGGCAGACACCACGCTCGTTCCACACCTTGGGGGAGTCGGAGTGCTCCTCCACCAGTGCGTCGTAGAGTTCGATCGCGCTGGTCAGGTCGCGGCGCAGCAGGTGCACCTCGGCCATCGCCTGCAGCGTCAGTCGCCGGTCCTCTCCCTGGTCGAGCGCCAGCCGGTACTCCCGGAGGGCCTCGGGATAGTACCCCTTCTGCCGGAAGGCGAGTCCCAGGTTGAAATGGGCGAGGGCGCCCCCCTCCGCGACAGCCGGGCGCATGGCATCGACGAGCGACTGCCGTGATGGTCAGGTTGGCTTGTGCGCGCCCGAGGGTCGGATTGAGGGCAATGGCGCGCTTGGTGGATGCCCGGGCCTCGTCATGCAGGCCCATGTCGCCGAGCACGAACGCGAGGAGGTAGTGCGCGTCGGCATAATCGGGGTTCCGATGCACCGCCTGGCGCAGCGTCTCGAGCGCGGCATCGTTCAGCCCGCGGTTGTAGAGGGCCTCTCCGTGGTAGAACAGGGCCACCGGGCTGTCGGGGTCCTGTTCCGCCGCCCGCCGAAACCACTCCTCGGCGACCTCGACCCGTCCGCGCGCCTTCTCGGCGAGCCCGATCTGCAGCAGCGTGGGGATGTCGTCCGGGTGCCAGGCCAGCAGGGCATCGAACTCCGCGACCGCCTCGTCGACATGCCCGAGGGCGGCGTAGGCGCGGGCCAGTTCCCAGCGCGCCTCACGGTTGCCGGCTTCCCGGCGAAGGCGCTCCCGCAGTTCGGCGACGCGAATGTCGTAGTAGCCGCTCGCGCGGTAGGCGATCTCGAGGTTGCCCTGTGCCACCTGCATCCGGGGATCGAGCTCGAGGGCGCGGGAGAATTCGGCGACGGCCTCGGGGATGAGGCCCTTCTGGTAGTAGAGGACACCGAGATTGTTGTGCGCCCCGGCGTCGGACGGGTCGATGCGGCGGGCAAATGACCGCAGGACCGCGAGGTCCCGTTCGGGCAGCGCCGGACCGCCCATCGCTCAGCCGACGCGGATGGCGTCGAAGATGGCCCGCAGCGACGCCAAGTCCGGGAGGAGGAGGAAGTGCCCCTTCAGGTTCGGCGTCGTCCCCTCGAACTGGAACTCGGACTCGACGCAGAACACGAAGTCGCGTTCCGACCCGAAGTTCAGGTAGGTGGAGGTGAGGACGGCGGCGGTCAGGTCCACCTCGAGGCTGGGGACCGACGGCACCAGCATCATTCCCATGAAGTCGCTGAGCGCATTGAGGTAGGCGCTGCTCAGGATGTTGCCGACTTCCTTGATCCCCGACTGCTCCATCGTGCCGAATTCGGTGGTGGTGCCCGCCGGACGCCGGAGCAGGATGTCGCAGAGCGCGAAGGCCGACGGCTCGGGAAAGAGCAGCAGCGTGCGCCCCGTCAGGTCCCCCATCATGTGCATCAGGACCGCGGCCACCACTTCCTCGGGTTTGCCCAGCACCTCGGGCACCTCCTCGAGCGGCGTCACGGTCACCTGCGGCACGCTGATCATGATCTTCTTGTTCGTCATCTGGGACAGCGCCGTGGCGGCGTGCCCGGCCCCGATGTTCGCGACCTCCTTGAGGGCGTCGAACTGGAGTTCCTTCAGATCACGCACGTCGTCCATGTGGGTCTCCCTAGACAAGCGCCGCGGCGTCCAGGATCAACGCCGGCGTACCGTCCGCGAGGATGGTCGCCCCGCTGAACAGGGGCGGCGTCCCGCGCGGTGCATCAAATGGCTCGACCACCACTTCCTGCTGTCCCATGAGAGCGTCGACCACCACCGCGCTGCGCCGGTCGCCCACTTCGAGCACCAGGCCGGGACGTCGCGGCGGCACCACGCCGGTCTCCACGCCCAGCAGCGCCCGGAGGTGCACGGTCGGGATGACCCGGTCCCGCAGGACGATCGCTTCCCGCCCGTGCACCGCAGTTGACGGCTGGAGGTCGAACTCGATCGTCTCCGCCACATACGAGAGCGGAAGGAGGTAGCGCTCGTCCCCGATCCGTGCCGTCAGGACCCGCAGGATGGCGAGGGTCAGCGGCAGCCGGATCGTGAAGGTGGTCCCGCCCCCTGGCGTCGTGCTGATTTCCACGGCGCCGCCGTGGGCCCTGACGCGCGTGAGGACGACATCGATTCCGACGCCGCGCCCCGAGACGCTGCTCACCTGTTCCGCGGTGCTGAAGCCCGGCCGCCCGAGCACCCGCAGGAGGAGGTCATCACTCAGGGCGCTGACCTCCGCGCCGACCAGCCCTTCCCGCTTGGCCTTGGCCAGGATCGCCGCCCGATCGATGCCCCGCCCATCGTCCTGGATCCGGATCGCGACGCTGCTGTGGCCCCGCTCCGCCGAGAGCAGCAGGCGTCCCTCGCCAGGCTTGCCCTTCCGCTGCCGCTCGTCCGGACCCTCGAGCCCGTGGTCCACCGCATTCCGCAGCAGGTGCAGGAGCGGATCGCCGAGTTCGTCGAGGATGGCGCGGTCGATCTCGATCCCCTCCCCCTCCATCTCGAACCGGACCTGCTTGCCGAGCTGCCGTGCCAGGTCGCGGACGGCTCGCGGGAACCGGTCGAACACCTGCCAGATCGGCGTCATCCTCGCCTGGATGATCTCGGTCTGGAGGTCCGAGACCAGGCGGCTGATCCGCGCACCCACGGCCTCCAGCTCGCCTCCCGAATCCTGCTGGGCCATTTCCAGCAGGCGGTTGCGCGCCACCACCAGTTCACCCACCTGGCTCATCAGCGCATCGAGCCGACGCCGGTCGACGCGAACCTGCCCGCTCCTCGCCGCCGGCGCCGCGGCCGCTGCCGGCACCGCCGCGGCGGGAATCCTCCACTCGGCGGTCTGCATGGTGTCGGCGTCGACCGCCACGCTGGCGACATCGCCTGCACGTTCGATCGCCGCCACCAGCTCGGACTCGCTCAGCGGGGCGTCGAGCTTGAAGGTGAAGCGGCCGTCGAACCCGTCCGCATCGAACCCCGACTCCGGGGGCATGACGCCGCTGACCTTCCCCAGCTGCCCGGCCCGTCGCAGGGCCAGCAGCGCCCGGGCCCCGATCAGCGGGCTGTCGCGCCGGATCTCGACCCGGACGACCCGGCCGGGCTCGTCGCCGTGGTCCGCGATGGCCCCGCTCGCCGTGTCGGTCGGCCCCGGCGCACCGGTACCTGGCGCGGCCGCCGCCGCCTCAAGCGCTGCCGCAAGCTGCTCGGCATCAAACCCGGCATCACCGCCGGCGGCTGCCTCGTCCACCCCTCGCTCCAGGGCGTCCACCGCCTTGAGGAGCAGGTCGATCACTCCGGCCCCGCCGGGGGCGCGCCCGCCGCGAATGGCGTCGAGCAGGTGTTCCGTGCGATGGGCGAGGTCGGCGAGCCTGCCGTACCCCATGGTCGCCGCCATCCCCTTCAACGAGTGGATGGCGCGGAACAACCCATCGACCGCCACCGTCGACCCCGGCTCCCGCTCCCAATCCAGCAGGAGGCGGTTGCAGCTGGTCAGGTGTTCACGGCTCTCGGCGAGAAAGAGGGCGGTGTACTTGTTCAGGTCCATGGCATCAGCCGAGGACGCGCTGGACCGCCTCGAGCACCCGGGATGGCTGGAAGGGCTTCACCACGAAATCCTTGGCGCCGGCCTGGATGGCCTCGACGACCAGCGCCTGCTGGCCCATCGCGCTGCACATCAGGATCTTGGCCTCGGGTGATTCCCGGCAGATTTCGCGAACGGCATCGATCCCGCCCATGTCGGGCATCACGATGTCCATGGTGACAAGATCAGGCTTCAATTGGCGGAACTTCTCCACCGCCTGCACCCCGGTCTCGGCTTCGCCGACCACCTCGAAGCCTGCCTGGGTCAGGATATCGCTGATCATCGTCCGCATGAAGATGGCATCGTCGCACACCAGGACCGTGTGGCTCACAGGTCAATCTCCAGGCGTCGAGGGAATTCGTGAGGAAGAGCGTTCGGCACCGAGCAGCGGGGCCAGGAGCGCCTCGGTATCCAGCACAACGAAGTGCAGGCCGTCCCGCCGTCCGACCGCCTTGACCAGCCGGATGTCCACGCCGGGAAGCGCCTCCCGGGCCTCGAGCTGCGAGGCGGGAATCTCGAACAGGTCATCGACGCGGCCGACGGCGAGGCCGATCCGCCGACTGCCGGCATCGACCACCAGGAGGGCACCCTCGTGCTCCGGCAGCGGCGCCCGATCCAGCAGGCGGTGCGCATCGATGACCGTGAGCAATGACCCCCGGACGTTGACAATGCCGAGGACCGCGTCTGGGGCACCCGGGATGCGGGTGGTCGGAAGGGGCGCCAGAATCTCGCGGGCGCCGCCGGCGAGCATCCCGCAGGCCAGGTTGCCCACCTGAAAAACTACGACGCGCACTGACTCGGAATCAGCCATCTCTATTAAAGAAAAGAAGATAGCGAAGGGGCTCATCGGGAGCAACAACCACCGAGTCACCCGCCGCGCCCTCAAGCGACTCGCGCAAATCGGCCGGCCATTCTGACCGGAATTCGAGGTCCTCGCCGGTGATCGGGTGCTTGAATGCCAGCGACGCGGCATGCAATGCCTGGCGTCCAGCGGCCCGTTCCACCGCCTCGGCGATCAGCCGCGCCGAGCCCGAAATGCGACGGCTCCCCCCGCCTCCGTATACAGGGTCACCGACCACGGGGTGTCCGATGTGCGCCAGGTGGACCCGGATCTGGTGGGTCCGTCCGGAATGGAGCTCCAGCCGGAGCAGGTCCGCCACCCCGAACCGCGCCACGCACCATGCGTCGGTCCGCGCCGCGCGCCCGTCCGCCAGGACCGCCATCCGCTTCCGGTCGGTCGGGTGGCGCCCAAGGGGCGCCTCGATCCGGGTCGGACTCTCGTCGAGATGCCCCCAGGCAAGGGCGGCGTACACCCGCCGGATCTTCCGGGCCGCCAGCATCTGCCCGAGGCGGCGATGCGCGAGATCGGTCTTGGCGACCAGCATCAGGCCGGAGGTGTCACGATCGAGGCGGTGCACGATTCCGGGCCGTCCTTCGGCCCCGCCCGACAGGGTGGTGCCGCGGGCGACCAGGGCGTTGACCAGGGTGTCATCCCAGTGGCCCGGCGCCGGATGGACCACCAGTCCGGCGGGCTTGTCGATGACCGCGAGGTACTCGTCCTCGAAGATGATCGTGAGCGGGATGTCGGCGGGAACGATCTGCCGCGGCGGCTCGTGCACGGGGAGGGTCACCTCCACCGCATCGCCCCGCATCAGGAGCCGGGAGGCGCGCGCCACCTTGCCGTTGACCGTGACCCGCTTGGCGGCGACGAGCCGTGCGGCCTGGGTCCGTGAGTACTGGAGCTGATCGGCGAGGAACCGGTCGAGGCGCTCGGTTCCTTCGGCCAGGACGGTGAACTGCTGGGGGGTGCTCATCAGGGGCCGGCCTCAGCCGGCGGACGCAGCCTCGTGGCGGGCCTGACGGCTGTCTTCGAGCCAGAGGGAGATCGCCAGCGCCACGGCCCCGCAACTGACCGCGATGTCCGCGACGTTGAAGGTGGGCCACCGGAGCGCGCCCACGCCGACGTCGAGGAAGTCCACCACGCCGCGTGCGCTCCGGATGCGATCCATGAGGTTGCCGGCTGCCCCGCCGGCGACAAGTCCGAGCGCGAGCTGGCGGAACCGGTCGCCGGCGGGTGTCGTCGCCGACATCCGGGTCAGGAGCACCACCGCCCCCAGCGCAAGGGAGAGGAAGATCCAGCGGGAGTAGGGACCGAGATGCAGACCGAAGGCGGCGCCGGGATTGTAGACGAGTCGGAGCTGGAACCAGTCGCCGACGACGGCGACGCCAGTGGTGCGGAGCAGGTACGCTTCCGCCACCAGCTTGGTCACGGCGTCCAGGAGGAGCACGACGAGCGCAGTGCCGACAAACAGCCGCCGCTCACCGGCGCTTGGCATCCTCTTCCTTTTCCTTGCAGCCGATACAGAGCCGCGCGTGCGGCAGGGCATCCAGTCGCTCGAAATTGATCGCCGTGCCGCAACTCTCGCAGGTGCCGAACTTGTCGGGGTTGTTGTAGAGCCGGCCGAGCGCCTGGTTGACGTGCCAGAGGTACCGTCCCTCCTTGGACGCCATCAGGAACTGCTTCTCGCGTTCCATCGCGTCCGTGCCCTGATCGGCCATGTGGAACGAGTAGGAGGAGAGGTCGCCGTCGGATCCCTGCAACGTGGAGTTGAAGGACTCGTCGTAGTGCCCGAGCTCCTTCATCACCCGCCCGCGTTCCTCGATCAACCGCTGTTCGAAGTACTTCAGCTGCTTCTTGTTCATGCCCTGTCCGTGTCTGTGCTCCGGCCACCGGGCCGGGCATCGTCAAGTCGTTGAATGCCGATCACCGCCTCGAGCCCGTCGAACGTCACCGTCTGCTCGCGATCGGGGCGGTCGGCCCGTGAACCCACGCGCAATGTGCGGGCGAGGGTCTCGCCCTGAATGAACCCTGCATGTTCCTGCACTGCGGCGAGCAACTCCTCCGCACCGTCCACCGCCAGGGCGACCCGGGTCGCCACCTCGAACCCCGCATCCCGCCGGAGCCGCTGGATCCGGTTGACCATCTCCCGGGCCAGACCCTCGCGACGAAGCGCCACGGTCAACGACGGATCCAGCGCCGCCACAAAGGGGCCGTCGCTCTGGACGGCCAGGTCGCTGGCGACCTCACGCGTCACCGCCACATCCGCAGAAAGATAATCGAATCGCCTCCCATCCACCTCCACCTCCGCCGTGCCCCCCGCTTCCAGCTCCCGGAGCTGTCCGGGGGCAAGGTGGGCTGTCGCCGCTGCGGCAATCGGCGTGTCCTTCCCGTAGCGGCTGCCGAGCGACCGGAAGTTCGGCTTGCCCCGGAGCGTGACGAGTTCAGCGTCGGACTCCACGACCTCCACGGACTTCACGTTGACTTCGCGGGCGAGGAGTTCGAGCAGTGACTGCAGCACCGGCCCCTGCACCGTTGCCGGCACGGCGATCACCATCCGCGCCAGCGGCTGACGGACCCCGGAACCGACCGCTTCCCGTGCGGCGCGCGCCAGCGAGGCCAGCCGCCGGACGGCGTCCATCGCCGATTCAAGCGCTTCGTCCCTCCCGGTGCCCGTGGTCGGGAACCGCGCCAGGTGGACCGACGACCCGACCAGTCCTCGATGCATCCAGTCCGAAACGAAGGGTGCGGCCGGCGCCAGGAGTCGCGCCACGGTGAGGAGACAGTGGTGCAGCGTCGCCAGGGCGCGATGGTCCGGCTCATGGTCGGGCGCCCAGAACCTCGCCCGATTCAAACGGACGAACCAGTTCGACAGGTCGTCGACCACGAACGCCATCAGCGCTCTGGTCCCGGCGGTGACGTCATACCGTTCCCACGACTCGGTGACGGCCTCCACGGTGGCCGACAGGCGGCTCAGAATCCAGCGATCCGACAGGTCATCGGATGGCGCGACCGGCCCGTCCTCCGGCACCCAGTCACCCGCATACTGCGCGAAGAACCGGTAGCTGTTCCGCAGCGTGTTGACGAAGCCGCCGGCCACCTCGGGGATCGTCCGGGGATCAAACCGCTTCGGCAGCCAGACCTGACTGGAGACGAGCAGGTAGAGCCGGACCACGTCGGCGCCATGCTCGGCGAGGAGATCCGTCGGGTTGACCACGTTGCCGCGGCTCTTCGACATCTTCTGCCCGGCCGCGTCGAGCACCAGCTCGTTGACGATGACGTTCCGGTACGCCGGGGCATCGAACGCGGCGGTGGAGATGGCCAGCAGCGAGTAGAACCACCCCCGGGTCTGGTCCACCCCTTCGCAGATGAAATCCGCCGGGAAGTGCGCGGCGAACTCCGACCCGTGCTCGAAGGGATAGTGCCATTGCGCGCTGGGCATCGCCCCCGAGTCGAACCAGGTGTCGATGACCTCGGTGGCGCGGGTCATGGTCCCGCCGCAGTCGCAGGCCCAGGTGAAGGCGTCGATGAACGGCTTGTGCGGATCGAAGTCGGCCGGCAGATCGCGTCCCCACCGCTCGGCCAGCTCGGCGTAACTCCCGATCACCGTGACGTGCGACGCGTCACGGTCACAGGACCAGACCGGAAGCGGCGTGCCCCAGTAGCGGTCGCGGGACAGTGCCCAGTCCACGTTGTTCTCCAGCCACTCGCCGAAGCGGCCCGTCCCGACCTCCGGGGGCTGCCAGGCGACGTCGGCGTTCAGCGCGAGCATGCGCTCACGCAGCGACGACGTCCGCACGAACCAGGAGTCACGGGCGTAATAGATGAGCTTGCTGCGGCAGCGCCAGCAGTGCGGATAGGTGTGGACGTACTGCTCGGTCAGGAGGTGGCGGCCGTCGGTCTTGAGCCGTCGGATGATCAGTTCGTTCGTCTCGTCGGCGGTGACGAGCCGCCCCTCGAGCTCGGGCCAGCTGGTGCCATTGAAGGTGCCGTCGGCGGCGACGGGACGGAGCAACGCCAGTCCATGCTCCTGACCGGCGGCATAATCGTCGGCGCCGAAGGCCGGTGCCATGTGGACGATGCCCGAGCCATCCGAGTCTGTCACGAAATCACCCGCCACGACGACGCTGTGCCGCCCCTCGACGGGCAACGGCACGACATCGAGCACCCGGCGATACTGGAGGCCGACCAGGTCGCGTCCTGGTACCACGCGGACGGGATCCGGCACCGACGCTTCCCCGTACAGCCGGGCGAGCAGCCTGGGAGCGAGGGTCGTCGCCATGACGAGGAACCGCCCGGGAACGCGTGGGTCGGCGTATTCGCCATACGCCAGGTCGGGGTGCACCGCCGCCGCCACGTTGGAGGGCAGCGTCCAGGGCGTCGTCGTCCAGACCACCAGTTCCCGGCCGGAGCCGTCCTCCAGCGGAAAGGTCACGAAAATGGCGCGGTCCCGGATATCCTCGTAGCCCTGCGCGAGCTCATGACTCGACAGCACCGTGCCGCAGCGCGGACAGTACGGGAGTACCCGGTGCCCGCGATAGAGCAGCCCCCGGTCGTGGAGCCGGCGGAGGAGCCACCAGACCGACTCGACGTATTCGTTGCTGAAGGTGATGTACGGATGCTCGTAGTCGAGCCAGTACCCGATACGGTCGGAGAGGCGCTCCCATTCGGACTTGTAGGTGAAGACACTGCTCCG
>JAHECL010000136.1 GCA_024641745.1 Gemmatimonadota bacterium
TGGCTCAGGCCGGTGAGGCTGGTCCGTTCCAGCGGGATCGGCGGGAACTCCCGCGAGGCCCAGGCGGGGTTGCTCTGGAGCTGGATGATCTGGATCTCGACATCGTGCCGGATCGTGTTGTCCGGCCGCACCGCCCGGTTCACGATCCCGCCGTCGTAGAACCCCGCGTCCACATAGCGCAGGAAGTTGGTCGCGGTGACCGGCGCGTGCGCCGAGTCGACCTCGATGGTGATGGTACCCAGGTCCGTCACGAACTCGACGGTGACGGGCGGCGGTGCGGCGGGGGCCTGCACCAGTGCGAGGAGGAGTGGACAGGGAATCGGCATGATGACCCCTACACTACCTCCCCGGCTGCCCCGCCTGCAAGCGCTGCTGGCGCTGCTGGCGGATCTCCTCGATCCGCGCCATCAGCCGCTCCCGCATCACCTGGAACTGCGCCCGCTGCACCGGCGTGAGGAACTTCGCCATCTCCCTGTCTTCGTCCACGAAGCTCTGCGCGTACGTGACCTTGTTCGCCAGCAGGTGGTCCACCAGCCTGGCCACGCTGTCGGAGTTGGCCGCGATCCCCGGCCGCAGCTGGCCCTGCAGCGCCCGCTTGATGGCCCGCTCCTCCCCCTCGAGGGCGCGGCGCGGCGGTCCGTACTTGTTGAAGGTGGCGCGCAGCTTGACCGCCTGCTCGTCGGTGAGCCCCATCGTGGCCTGGATCTGCTGGCCGAACCGGGTCTCGATCTGCTGCCGCATCTGCGTCGCCTGCGGGCTGTCGTCCGCGTCGTCCTGCGCGAGGACGGGACGCGCTGCCACGACCAGCGCCGCCATGATCAACCAGCCGAGTGTTCGCATCAGATCTCCCAGGAGCGCTGCACCCGTTCGAGTTCCTGGGGATCCAGGTCCTCGAGACTCGGCGCGTCAATGGTCGGTGTATCGATCCAGCTGGGGTCGAGCGACTCCAGCATTTCGTTCAGTCCTTCCTCGCTCAGGCCGTCGAGGCCGGGGAGGTGAACGGCGTACGGCAGGTCGGCAGACTGGGCCGTCTCGCTGACCGGCGCGCCGCGCGGCAACAGCACCAGCGTGATGACGGCAGCAGCGGCCAGGCCAACCAGCCAGAGGCGGCGGGAGGGTCGGCGCACCACCGGCTCGGTGCGCAGCCGCTGGAGAACCGCCTCGGCCAGCCGGTCGGGATCGATCGTCACCCCGGCCGCCAGCCCCGATCCCGCCTGCACCACCTCGAATTCGTCCCGGCAATCGTCACAGGAGGCGAGATGCGTCGCCTCCACCGGGGTCCAGGCGGATGCCCCTCTCGCCACCGCGGGCATCCGGTCGGACAGGTCGTGACAGGTCATGACGCCAGCTCCTTCAGCCGCTTCACGGCGTGATGATAGTGCACCCGGGCCGCCCCGGTGGTCGTACCCAGCGCGTCGGCAATGTCACGATATTCCAGTCCCTGCTGGACCCGAAGGAGGAAGACCTCGCGCTGGAGTCGAGGCAATCCCGGCAGTCCCGCCCGGATCCGCTCTGCCGTCTCCCCGGCGACGACCTCCGAGGCTGGGTCGTGGTGGTCGGGCATGTCGTGGTCCTCGATGGACAGCACCACCCGTCCCTTCCGCTTGCGATAGCCGTCCTTGAGCAGGTTCGAGCCGATGCTGAACAGCCAGCTGCGGAAGGACGCTTCCCTGCGCCAGCCATCGAGCCCCCGGAACGCCTTGAAGAACGCTTCCTGCGCCAGATCCTCGACCTCGGAGGGCCCGGCCCCTGCCCCGCCGAGGAACCGGGCGAGGGCGGACGCGTGCCGTCCAACCAGGCGGGCCGCGGCCTGCTCGCTGCCCCCCTGCCACGCCGCCGCCAGGGCGGCATCGGTCGGCTCGTCCGGCTCAGTCACGGTTGGCATTCCACAAGATTGGACGCGACAAGTCACCCGGTGTTAAGCGTTGACCCGACTGTCTCGGTCGGATAACTTCCTTCGAACGATCGTTCGGACGGCACATGCACCCCTATGACCAACGCCTGGATGCGCTCCTCGCCGCGGCCGCAAAGACTTTTGCGGAACGGGGTTACCACGCTACGTCCATGCGCGACCTGGCCCGGGCCAGCGGATTCAGCCTGGCGGGGATGTACCACTACGTGGAGCGGAAGCAGGAACTCCTCTTCCAGATCCAGGACCGGTGCTTCACCGAGGTGATCGAGGGCGCCCGCGAGGCGGTTTCGGACCTGTCAGACCCGGAGGCGAAGCTCCGGGCCTTCATCCAGCATCATGTGACCTTCTTCGCCGCCCACATGGACGAGATGAAGGTCCTGGCCCACGAAGAGGACGAACTGACCGGCACGATGCGGGCGCAGGTCCGCCGGCGCAAGAAGGAATATGTGGGACTGCTGGAGGAGCTGCTCGAGGGCGTCCCCGGCGCCCAGGCTGACCCGCAGATCGCGGCCTATGCCCTGTTCGGCATGATGAACTGGATCTACACCTGGTATCACCCCGCAGGGCCCACGCCCCCGGCCGCACTCGCCGAGGAGCTGGCCTCGCTCTTCCTGAACGGTTACGTCGCACTCAACCCCGCGACCGCTCGACTGGTCGCCACGCACGGAGGATGACCCCTTGACCGCTACGCTGACTTCCCCACGTCCCGGTGCCCCGCCGCACACCGACCAGGTCCTCGTCAACTACGAGGTCAAGGACGGACTGGCGATCATCACGCTGAACGATCCGCCGGCCAACACGTACACGTACGAGATGTTCCGGCAGCTTGACTCGGCCATTCTCGACGCCCGGATGGCGGATGAGGTGCACGTCATCGTCATTCGCGGCCACGGCGAGAAGTTCTTCTCCGCCGGCGCGAACATTTCGATGCTCAACAGCGTCACGCCACGCTTCAAGTACTTCTTCTGCCTCCACGCCAACGAGACGCTCAGCCGCCTCGAGCAGACCCCGAAGCTGACGATCGCGGCGCTCAACGGCCACACCGTGGGCGGCGGACTCGAGATCGCCATGGCCTGCGACATCCGGATCGCCGCCCGGAACGCCGGCAAGATCGGGCTTCCCGAGGTGAACCTCGGCGTCCTCCCCGGCACCGGCGGGACCCAGCGCCTCTGCCGCCTGATCGGCAAGTCGGCCTCGATCGAGTTCATGGTGACCGGCGAGACCTTCTCCTTCGAGAAGGCGGAGGAGATCGGCCTGGTCAACCACGTCTTCGAGAAGGACGGCTTCTGGGAGCAGGTCCAGATGTACGCCAAGCAGTTCTGCCCGCCCAACAAGGCCGCCAGGGCGGTCGGCGCCATCAAGCGGAGCGTGCAGTCCGGCATGGACCTTCCCTTCGAAAGCGCGCTCACCCTCGAGCGGGAGCTGCAGCAGCAGCTCTTCCAGTCGTCCGACGCCAAGGAAGGCCTGGCGGCGTACGTCGAGAAGCGGATGCCTGCCTTCAAGGCCCAGTAACCGGTGCGGACCGACCTCTTCATCGGTAATGAATGGGCCCCGGCCGCGAGCGGCCGGCGGTTTGACGTGCAGAATCCCGCCACCGAGGAGCTCCTCGCCTCGGTGGCGGAGGGCGACGCCGCCGACATTGATCGCGCCGTCGCCGCCGCCCGCGCCTGCTTCGAGTCGGCCGAGTGGCGCGGCCTCTCCGCCCGCAAGCGTGGCGCCCTGCTGTTCAAGGCTGCCGACCTGCTGGCCTCCCGGCTGCCCGAGATGGCCGAGCTGGAAACCCGGCAGAACGGCAAGCCCCTGTTCGAGTCGAAGATCGACGTGTCGTCGACGGTCGAGACCCTCCGCTACTACGCCGGCTGGTGCGACAAGTTCGGCGGCGAGACGGTGCCGGTGGACGGCAACTTCCTGACCTACATCCGGCACGAGCCGATCGGTGTCATCGGCGCCATCGTGCCCTGGAATTTTCCGCTCAACATCGCCGGGTGGAAGTTCGCGCCCGCGCTGGCGGCGGGGTGTACCGTCGTCCTCAAGCCCGCCTCCGAGACGCCGCTGACCGCGCTTCTGATGGGGGAGATCTTCGCCGAGGCGGGGCTTCCCGCCGGCGCCTTCAACGTGGTGCCGGGACACGGCTCGACCGCCGGGTCGGCGCTGGTCCGGCACCCGGACGTGGACAAGATTTCGTTCACCGGCTCGACCAGCGTCGGCCAGCGCATCATGCAGGACGCCGCCGGCACGGTGAAGCGGCTGACCCTCGAGCTGGGCGGCAAGAGCCCCAACATCATCTTCGACGACGCCGACATCGCCGCGGCCGTCCGCGGCGCGCAGACCGGCATCTTCTACGGCAAGGGTGAAGTCTGCGCCGCCGGCAGCCGCCTCCTGGTCGACCGCAAGGTGAAGGACCAGGTGGTCGAACAGCTGGCCGCCCGGTGCAGGAAACTCCTGCCAGGCGACCCCTTCGACAAGACGACCCGCCTCGGCGCCGTCGTCTCGAAGAAGCAGCAGGAGAGCGTGCTGGAGTACATCGGCACCGCCAGCAATGAAGGGGCGACGCTGGTGGCCGGCGGCAAGGCCGCCACGGTCAACGGCAAGGGGTTCTTCGTCGAGGCCACCATCTTCGACGACGTCGCTCCCACGATGACCATCGCCCGGGAGGAGATCTTCGGCCCCGTGCTCGCCGTCCTCGCCTTTGACGACGAGGAGGAGGCGGTGGCACTGGCCAACCAGTCGATGTACGGACTGGCCGCCGGAGTCTGGAGCCGGGACATCGGCCGGGCCCATCGCGTGGCGCACGCCATCCGCGCCGGCACCGTCTGGGTCAACACCTACAACATGTACGACCCGGCCGCTCCCTTCGGTGGCTACAAGCAGTCCGGGTTCGGCCGTGACCTCGGCCGGACGGCACTCGAGGGCTACACCGAGACCAAGTCGGTCTGGATCGCCCTGTGAACGAGGCGTTCATTGTCTCCGCCGTGCGGACGCCCATCGGGCGTGCCGGCGGCGCGCTCGCGGGCGTCCGACCCGACGACCTCGCGGCCATCGCCGTGCGGGCTGCCGTCGAGCGGGGCGCCCTCCCGCCGGCCGCGATCGACGACGTCATCCTCGGCTGCGCCAACCAGGCCGGCGAGGACAACCGGAACGTGGCGCGGATGGCGGTGCTGCTCGCTGGCCTGCCGATCGAGGTCCCGGCACAGACCGTCAATCGCCTCTGCGGCTCGGGCCTGCAGGCGATCGCCAGCGCCTCCCAGGCGATCCATGCAGGCGAAGGGGACCTCTTCG